>NZ_KK211096.1:0-61098 GCF_000620265.1 Staphylococcus sp. URHA0057
AGCATGAAGCCCCCCTCAAGATGAGATTTCCCAACTTCGGTTATAAGATCCCTCAAAGATGATGAGGTTAATAGGTTCGAGGTGGAAGCGTGGTGACACGTGGAGCTGACGAATACTAATCGATCGAAGACTTAATCAATTTTATGTTTTGCGACGCAAAATCACTTTACTTACTATCTAGTTTTGAATGTATAATACATTCCATTTGTCTGGTGACAATGGCAAGGAGGTCACACCTGTTCCCATGCCGAACACAGAAGTTAAGCTCCTTAGCGCCGATGGTAGTCGGACTAACGTTCCGCTAGAGTAGGACGTTGCCAGGCAAATGATAGGATGCGATGAGCCGCATTGAGACCGTAAGGTCTTTTTTTTATGTCTTAATTTATCTATTTAAAAAAAAACTGAACGGATGAAAATTCAAATTTTATCTGTCCAGTTTTTTAATACAATATTTTTGGATGATGAAATCATTTTTAGAATATGCAACTAATATATTAAGGAATGTTTTTGTAAAGTTAATTATGAATACAATAGACTAAAGTCAATTGCATAAGTAACACTAACTTTTTAAATAAAAAGAAGTGTTACTTTATAATTAACGAATTAATAAGGGCTTCTGTATGTGAATTTAATTGTTCTTTTGGAATTCCTCCAAAACCTATAATAAACTTTGGTTTTATTTTTACATCATCATCGAATTGATATGGTGTTAATTTTAATGAGTGATGTTTAGCACGATCTATGCATTCTTCCATACTTAATCCATTTAAAACTGTTAATGTAAAATGCATACCAGTTAAAGCACCATCAACTTTTAGTTGTTCTTCATATGGGGAAAGTGCATTTAAAATATACGTTAATTTTTCTTTATAAATTTTCCTCATTTTATTTAAATGACGTTCAAAACTTCCACTGCTCATGAATTGAGCGATAATTCTTTGTATATGTACTGGAGCAGTGTTTGCTTCACTATAATCATATTGGTGGTATAAATCTAATATTTTAGGAGGTAATACTATATACGCTATTCTACAGCTTGGGTAAATTGATTTAGAGAATGTACTGATGTAAATAATTTTATCTTGTGAATCTAGACTTTGTAATGCGGGTATTGGCTTTCCAAAATATCTAAACTCTGAATCATAATCATCTTCAATAATATATCTGTTAGTTTGATGTTGAGCCCAATTGATAAGCTGTGTTCTTTTTTTCAAATTCATAACGTGTCCTGTTGGAAATTGATGTGATGGAGTAATATAAAGTACGTTATAATTCGAAGAAAAAATGGGTTTAGTTTGTATGCCGCTTTTTTCGACTGGTACTTGTAAATATTTAAATTTCTTTTTATCTAGAACTTGTTTAATAGGTGGATAACTTGGCTTTTCAATAATAAATGATGAAGATTCAAGTATATCAGTTAGCATATTTAATAATTGTTCAGTAGAAGAACCAATAACAATTTGTTGAGGGTGTGCAGTAACACCTCTACTAGTGAATAAGTAATGTGCAATTTGTTGTCTTAACTCGAATTCCCCTTGTTTATTACCTCTTTGTAAAAAATCTAAGTTATGATCTTCAAATACTTCTTTAGCGTATTTCCGGAATAAATGAGATGGGAAATGTTCTGCATCAATTTCTGATAAATTAAAAGAATAATCATAATCATTATGTTCTACATTTAAATCAATTCCATCAATTTGTTCATTTGAAATTGTTACATAGGGGTTAGGAAGAACCGGTAATGATTCAATATCAGATACATAGTATCCAGATCTCGGTTTAGAGTATATAAATCCTTCATCTAGTAGTAATTGATAGGCATGCTCAATCGTTGTGTTACTTAAAGATAAATGTTCGCTTAATTGTCGTTTAGAGGGAAATCTATCGTTGGATTGATATTGTCCTTCTATTATTTGTTTTTTCAGTTTTTCATATAAATCTAAATATAATGAATTAGAATGTCTCATTAAACTGACCGCCTTTATTATGTATAAATTGAACCTTTTTAAATATCAGTTTATCCTTTACAATAAATTTAATCAAGAAGTAAAGGGGTAGATTGTATGTCTAAAATAGTTGGATCTGAAAGAGTTAAACGTGGTATGGCTGAAATGCAAAAAGGCGGCGTCATTATGGACGTAGTTAATGCTGAACAAGCGAAAATTGCTGAAGAAGCTGGTGCTGTAGCAGTAATGGCTTTAGAAAGAGTACCTTCTGATATTAGAGCGGCGGGTGGCGTTGCTCGTAGTGCTAATTCTAAAATTGTTGAAGAAGTAATGAATGCAGTATCAATCCCAGTAATGGCTAAAGCACGAATTGGTCATATTACAGAGGCGCGCGTTTTAGAAGCAATGGGAGTGGACTATATAGATGAATCAGAAGTATTAACTCCAGCAGATGAAGAATACCATTTACGTAAAGATCAATTCACTGTACCTTTCGTTTGTGGTTGTCGTAATCTGGGCGAAGCAGCTCGTCGTATTGGCGAAGGAGCAGCTATGTTACGTACTAAAGGAGAGCCTGGTACAGGTAATATAGTAGAAGCAGTTAGACATATGAGAAGAGTGAATGCTGAAGTAAGTCGTTTGACTGTAATGAATGATGACGAAATCATGACTTTTGCCAAAGATATTGGTGCACCATACGAAGTATTAAAACAAATTAAAGATCATGGTAGATTACCAGTCGTAAACTTTGCAGCTGGTGGTGTTGCTACTCCTCAAGATGCTGCCTTAATGATGGAATTAGGCGCAGATGGAGTATTTGTTGGATCAGGTATTTTTAAATCTGAAGATCCGGAAAAATTTGCTAAAGCTATCGTTCAAGCTACTACTCATTATCAAGACTATGAACTTATCGGTAAACTAGCAGCAGAATTAGGTACAGCTATGAAAGGTTTAGATATTAATCAAATTTCTTTAGAAGAACGTATGCAAGAGCGTGGTTGGTAGTATATGAAAATAGGTGTATTAGCACTGCAAGGAGCAGTTCGAGAACATATTCGACATATAGAGTTAAGTGGTCATGAAGGTATTGCAATCAAAAAAGTAGAACAGTTAGATGATATTGATGGCTTAATATTACCTGGTGGCGAGTCAACAACATTGAGAAGATTAATGGATTTATATGGTTTTAAAGAAAAGTTACAACAATCAGAATTACCTATGTTTGGTACATGTGCAGGGCTAATAGTATTAGCCAGTGATGTTGAAGGAGAAACTGGATATTTAAATAAGTTGGATATTACTGTTGAACGTAATTCATTTGGAAGACAGGTAGATAGTTTTGAATCCGAATTAGAAATAAAAGGTATAGCTACTGATATTGAAGGCGTATTTATTAGAGCACCTCATATAGCAAAAGTTGGAGATAATGTTGAAATCTTAAGCGAAGTAGGCGACAAAATTGTCGCTGTAAAGCAAGATAAATATTTAGGAGTTTCTTTCCATCCAGAATTAACAGATGATTACCGAGTAACTGATTATTTTATTAATCATATGATTCAAAAATAAAAATAAGGCAATGCATGATTGGATTGGTTACAAACTCCAATGTATGCATTGCCTTTTATTTATTATTAGATGAAGAATCCAGCAATTGCTGCTGAAATGAATGATACAAGAGTTGCACCGAATAATAATTTTAATCCGAATCTTGCAACAACATCACCTTTTTTATCATTAAGAGATTTAATAGCACCTGAAATAATTCCAATTGAACTAAAGTTTGCAAATGATACTAAGAATACTGAAGTAACACCTTTAGCATGTTCAGAAATCCCATTTAATTTACCAAGTGCTTGCATTGCCACAAATTCATTTGATAATAGTTTAGTAGCCATCACAGAACCTGATTGAACTGCATCGTTCCATGGAACACCTGCTAAAAATGCAAACGGAGCAAATACAAATCCAATTAAAGTTTGGAAATCCCATTTGATTGCGCCACCACTTGCTAAACTAAAGCCGCCGCTCACTAAACCATTTAGTAATGCGATAATTGCGATATATCCAATTAACATTGCACCAACTATTACTGCAACTTTAAATCCGTCTAAGATATACTCTCCAAGCATTTCAAAGAAAGATTGATTTTTTGTTTCACTTTCAGCAACTAATAATTTATCATCTTCTTCATTAACTTTATATGGATTAATGATAGATGCAATAATGAAGCCACCAAATAAATTTAATACAACAGCTGTTACAACGTATTTTGGTTCAATCAATGTAAAGTAAGCACCAATAATTGAAGCTGATACTGTAGACATTGCTGATGCCGTTAATGTATATAAACGTTGTTTAGGTATGTAAGGTAATTGTTGTTTTAATGAGATAAACACTTCTGATTGACCTAAAATTGCTGCTGCTACAGCATTGTAAGATTCTAATCTACCCATACCATTAATTTTTGAAATAAGAAAACCTAAGACATTAATAATAAGAGGTAAAATTCTTGTATACTGCAAGATACCAATTAATGCTGAAATAAATACAATTGGTAATAAAACGTTAAAGAAAAATGGTGGGTTTTTAGGGTCAATATATTTAAAGCCACCAAAAACAAAATTAACTCCTTCAGCTGCTTTTGACAATAAATAACCAAATCCATTAGATATAGCACCAATGACTGAAATACCAATATTAGTTTTAAGTAAAATAAACGCAAAAATTAATTGAATAACTAGCAATAATCCAACATATTGCCATCGAATATTCTTTCTATCTGAACTAAATAAGTACGCGAGTGCTAAGAAGAAAATGATTCCAATAATCCCAATGAGAATATGCATGTGTTTTTTCATTCCTTTAATTTATTCTATTGTCTATCATACAATAAAATAGAAACGCTAACATCATAAATTTTAAAAATTTAAAGTCAAAATAATTGAAAATGGTCAAAGTTGGTCATATAATATAGTCAAAGAAGGTCAAAAAAGAGGTGATAATCATGCATAATATGTCCGACATCATAGAACAATACATTAAACATTTATTTGAAGAAACCAATGAAGACGTGGTTGAAATTCAAAGAGCAAACATAGCTCAACGTTTCGATTGTGTCCCTTCTCAATTAAACTATGTTATTAAAACACGATTCACAAATGAGCATGGTTACGAAATAGAAAGTAAACGTGGTGGCGGTGGTTACATCCGAATCACAAAAATTGAAAACAAAGATGAGACAGGTTATATTAATCATTTACTTCAGTTAATAGGTCCATCCATATCTCAACAACAAGCACTCTATTTAATAGATGGGTTGTTAGATAAAGGACTAGTTAATGAAAGAGAAGCTAAAATGATTATTGCAGCAATTGATCGAGAAACTCTGAAAATGGATATTGTATCTCGTGATATTATTAGAGCTAATATTCTCAAAAGAATTTTACCAGTTATCAATTATTATTAGGAGAATTGAGGTGTTGCTTTTTGCTTTGCGAAAATTGCCATTTAAATGAGGCTGAAGTTAAATTAACTGTTAAAAGTAAAGATGGTGTGCAAGAAAAATGGGTATGTAGTACTTGTGCACAAGGTGATAATCCATGGACACATCAAGAACAATCATCATATCATCAAGATGATATCGAAGAAGCATTTGTTGTAAAACAAATATTACAACATTTAGCTACTAAGCATGGTATTAATTTTCACGAAATGGCATTTAAAGAAGAAAAGCGATGTCCAACTTGTCAGATGACATTAAAAGATATTGCACATGTAGGTAAATTCGGTTGTTCAGATTGTTATGCAACTTTTAAAGATGACATTTTAGACATTGTTAGACGTGTGCAAGGTGGTCAATTTGAACATGTTGGAAAAGTACCTCAGTCTTCTTATCATAAACTTGCACTTAAAAAGAAAATCGAAGAAAAAAATCAATATTTACAAAAGTTAATAGATGAACAAGATTTTGAACAAGCAGCCATTATACGTGATGAAATTAAAGCGCTACGTGAAGAGGGCGAGGTGCAACATGATGAGTGACTTAGAGCCAAATGTAAGTAAATGGATGAAAACAGCAAAGGAAGCACCGGTTGTGATTTCATCAAGAATTCGTTTAGCTAGAAATCTAGAAAATCACGTTCACCCCCTTATGTTCCCAACAGAACAAGATGGATTCAGAGTTATTAATGAAGTACAAGATGCTTTACCTAATATGACTTTAAAAAGACTAGATGTGATGGACCAACAAAATAAAATGAAGTTAGTAGCTAAACATTTAGTAAGTCCAGAATTAATTAAACAACCGGCAGCAGCTGTCATGTTAAATGATGATGAATCTATCAGTGTAATGATAAATGAAGAAGACCATATAAGAATTCAAGCATTAGGTACTGATTTATCATTGGAAAGATTGTACAAAGAAGCCTCAGCACTTGATGATACAATAGATCAAAAACTTGATATTAGTTATGATGAACATTTAGGTTATTTAACTACTTGTCCTACTAATATAGGTACTGGGATGAGAGCAAGCGTGATGTTGCACTTACCAGGTCTTTCAATTATGAAAAGAATGACAGGCATTTCTCAAACTATAAATAGATTTGGATTTACAATTCGAGGTATTTATGGTGAAGGATCACAAGTATATGGTCATATTTATCAGGTTTCAAACCAATTAACATTGGGGAAAACAGAAGAAGAAATTATTGAAAACTTAACAGAAGTTATTAATCAGATTATAAATGAAGAGCTTCAAATTCGGGAAAGATTAGATGAGCATAAGCAATTAGAAACGTTAGATAGAGTTTATCGTTCGCTAGGAATACTTCAAAATAGCAGACTTATTTCTATGGAAGAAGCATCATACCGGTTGAGTGAAGTTAAATTAGGTATAGATTTAAATTATATTAAACTTGATAATTTTAAATTTAATGAATTAATGGTAGGCATTCAAACTCCATTTTTATTTGATGAAGAAGATGAAACACCAGTCAATGAAAAAAGAGCTAATATTTTGAGAGAACATATAAAATAGGAGGTAACACATTATATGCTATTTGGTAGATTAACAGAACGTGCGCAGCGTGTGTTAGCACATGCACAAGAAGAAGCAATTCGATTGAATCATTCAAATATTGGAACAGAACATCTTTTACTAGGTTTAATGAAAGAACCTGAAGGCATTGCAGCAAAAGTATTAGAAAGTTTTAATATTACAGAGGACAGAGTAGTAGAAGAAGTAGAAAAACTTATTGGACACGGTCAAGAACCAATGGCGACACTTCACTATACGCCTAGAGCTAAAAAAGTTATTGAATTATCAATGGATGAAGCACGAAAATTACATCATAATTTCGTAGGAACAGAACATATACTACTTGGTTTAATTAGAGAAAACGAAGGCGTAGCTGCACGTGTATTTGCAAATCTCGATTTAAATATTACAAAAGCACGTGCTCAAGTCGTTAAAGCTTTAGGTAGTCCAGAAATGAGTAATAAAAATGCTCAAGCAAATAAATCTAATAACACACCAACTTTAGATGGTTTAGCACGTGATTTAACAGTCATTGCTAAAGATGGAACATTAGATCCTGTAGTAGGACGTGATAAAGAAATCACACGTGTTATAGAAGTACTTAGTCGTCGTACTAAAAACAACCCAGTATTAATTGGTGAACCTGGTGTAGGTAAAACAGCGATTGCTGAAGGATTAGCGCAAGCAATTGTAAATAATGAAGTACCAGAAACATTGAAAAACAAACGTGTCATGTCTTTAGATATGGGAACAGTTGTAGCTGGAACTAAATATCGTGGCGAATTCGAAGAACGTTTGAAAAAAGTAATGGAAGAAATTCATCAAGCAGGCAATGTTATTCTATTTATTGATGAATTGCACACATTAGTCGGTGCTGGTGGAGCTGAAGGTGCCATAGATGCTTCTAATATTCTAAAACCTGCTTTAGCTCGTGGAGAATTACAATGCATTGGTGCGACTACTTTAGACGAATATCGCAAAAATATTGAAAAAGACGCAGCATTAGAACGTCGTTTCCAACCTATACAAGTTGATGAACCTTCAGTTGAAGATACTGTTGCAATTTTAAAAGGACTTCGTGACCGTTATGAAGCCCATCATCGTATTAACATTTCAGATGAAGCTTTAGAAGCGGCAGCTAAATTAAGTCATCGTTATGTATCAGATAGATTTTTACCTGATAAAGCAATTGATTTAATTGACGAAGCAAGCTCAAAAGTAAGACTAAAAAGTCATACAACACCTAATAACTTAAAAGAAATTGAACAACAAATTGAAAAAGTTAAAAATGAAAAAGACGCAGCCGTTCACGCTCAAGAATTTGAAAACGCGGCAAATCTTAGAGATAAACAAACTAAATTAGAAAAACAGTTTGAAGAAGCTAAAAATGAATGGAAAAACGCACAAGATGGCGTAAGTACATCATTATCTGAAGAAGATATTGCAGAAGTTATTGCGGGTTGGACAGGTATTCCGTTAACAAGAATTAATGAAACTGAATCAGATCGCTTACTTAACTTAGAAGACACATTACATCATCGAGTTATTGGTCAAAAAGATGCTGTGACTTCTATTAGTAAAGCGGTAAGACGTGCAAGAGCAGGATTAAAAGATCCTAAACGTCCAATTGGTAGCTTTATATTCTTAGGTCCTACAGGCGTAGGTAAAACAGAACTAGCTCGTGCTTTAGCTGAATCTATGTTTGGCGAAGATGATGCAATGATTCGTGTTGATATGAGTGAATTTATGGAAAAACACGCTGTCAGTCGTTTAGTTGGTGCCCCTCCTGGCTATGTAGGCCATGATGACGGTGGCCAATTAACTGAAAAAGTTAGACGTAAACCTTATTCAGTTATACTATTCGATGAAATTGAAAAAGCACATCCAGACGTATTTAATATCTTGCTACAAGTATTAGATGATGGTCATTTAACTGATACTAAAGGACGTCAAGTTGACTTTCGTAATACAGTGATTATTATGACTTCAAATGTTGGCGCTCAAGAATTACAAGATCAACGTTTCGCAGGTTTTGGTGGTGCCAATGATGGTCAAGATTATGAATCAATACGTAAAACAATGATGAAAGAACTTAAAAATGCATTCCGTCCAGAATTCTTAAACCGTGTGGATGACATTATTGTTTTCCATAAATTATCTAAAGATGAACTTAAAGAAATCGTAACTATGATGGTTAATAAATTAACACTACGCTTATCAGAACAAAATATAAATATTGAAGTAACTGAAAAAGCTAAAGAAAAAATTGCTGAAGAAGGATATGACCCAGAATATGGTGCAAGACCACTTATCCGCGCAATTCAGAAGACAGTTGAAGATAACCTAAGTGAATTAATATTAGACGGTAATCAATTAGAAGGTAAGAATGTAACTGTTGATCATGATGGTGAAGAATTTAAATATGATATTCAAGATAAAAAAGAAGATAAAGCTTCTACAGAAGCGTAATCAACTTATAGATTGATTATTAATAAAGAGGTAGGGACTAAAATGTCCCTGCCTCTTTATTTAGTAATGTTAAATTAGAATCATTATAAAAAATAAATGAATACTCTATCAAGATGTGCCATAATAATAGACGATGATATCAAAGACTTTTGAAATAATTAGTATGTATTGGTAACAAACAAGTATTGAACAATTAATACAATACAAAAATTGACATAATCATAGTGATTTTGAATAATTTTAAATAATTAATTAAAGTATTAACATTTAATTTGTCATTATGAATTTGTCAGTTTAAAATAGATTTGTTCTTAAATAAAACGGGGGTGCGAATTTGGCCAAGAAAAAAATAATATTTGAATGTATGGCATGTGGCTATCAATCTCCAAAATGGATGGGGAAATGCCCTAACTGTGGTGCATGGAACCAAATGGAAGAAATAGTTGAAAAAGCCGCCAATCCAAAACATGGTGTTAAATCCAAAGAAACTGCAGGAAAAGTACAAACACTGGACAGTATTAAACATGAATCTACACCACGAGTGCTTACAGAATCAAAAGAGTTTAACCGTGTACTTGGTGGAGGCATTGTAAATGGATCGCTTGTCTTAATAGGCGGTGACCCAGGTATTGGGAAGTCAACATTACTTTTACAAATTTGTGCTTCTCTCTCTCAATCTAAAAATGTTTTATACATTACAGGTGAGGAATCAATTAATCAAACAAAACTTCGTGCAGATCGCTTAGAAGAAGACTCAAGCAAGTTACAAGTGTTGGCTGAAACAGATCTAGAAGTAATCTATCAGACAGTTAAAGATATTAATCCAGATTTATTAGTCGTTGACTCAATACAAACAATTTATCACCCAGAAATTAGTTCCGCACCTGGTTCTGTCTCTCAAGTAAGAGAGAGTACACAAAGCTTAATGAATATCGCTAAACAAATGAATATCGCGACATTTATTGTTGGTCATGTTACTAAAGAGGGGCAAATAGCTGGACCTAGATTACTCGAACACATGGTTGATACAGTGCTTTATTTCGAAGGTGATGAACACCATGCCTATAGAATATTAAGAGCCGTTAAAAACCGTTTTGGTTCAACTAATGAGATGGGTATTTTTGAAATGAAACAAAGCGGGTTAAAAGGAGTTATGAATCCTTCCGAAATGTTTTTAGAAGAACGTTCTACTAATGTTCCAGGGTCAACAATAGTATCGACTATGGAAGGAACAAGACCTTTACTTATTGAAGTTCAGGCTTTAGTAACACCTACAACATTCAACAACCCACGTCGAATGGCTACAGGCATTGACCACAATCGCTTGAGCTTATTAATGGCAGTGTTAGAGAAAAAAGAAAATTATCTACTACAGCAACAAGATGCATATATTAAAGTAGCTGGAGGAGTGAAATTAACTGAACCAGCAGTTGATCTTAGTATTATAGTTGCTACTGCATCTAGTTTTAAAGATAAAGCAGTAGACGGCTTAGATTGTTTTATTGGCGAAGTTGGTTTGACTGGTGAAGTAAGACGAGTAGCAAGAATTGAACAGCGTGTTCAAGAAGCTGCAAAATTAGGATTTAAAAGGGTGATTATTCCACAAACTAATATTGGTGGTTGGACATTCCCTGAGGATATAAAAGTTGTCGGTGTATCATCAGTTCATGACGCATTAAAGTATGCATTTAATTCATAAATCATTTAAATGAAAGGAGGTAAAAAATGAATCCATTAAGATTAATTGTAATCGTTATTTATATGGTAGTAGGTGCAACATTAGGCATCATTATAATACCAGAAGTTATAAAAGATTTAGGCTTAAGTAATTATCCTATACTCACTAACTATTATATAGACGGATTAATTGGCATTGTTGTATTTTTTATTGTTTTTGGTTTCTTTATTAAACATATTACATACGCTTTTAAAGAATTAGAACATACAGTAATGAAGAGAAGCGCAGTAGAGATTTTGTTTGCAACTATTGGTTTAATTATCGGACTTTTAATATCCGTTATGATTTCATTTATCTTGGAATTGATTGGTAATTCCATTTTAAATCATTTTATACCAATTATTATTACGATGATTTTATGTTATTTTGGCTTCCAATTTGGTTTGAAAAAGAGAGACGAGATGTTGATGTTCTTACCGGAAAATATTTCACGCTCAATGTCTCAACATTCTTTTAAAGCAGTTCCAAAAATAATTGATACAAGTGCTATTATTGACGGCAGAGTTATCGATATTATGAAATGTGGGTTCATGGATGGAGAAGTACTTATTCCACAAGGTGTAATTAACGAATTGCAAATTATAGCGGATGCTAATGATAGTGTAAAGCGAGAAAAAGGACAACGTGGTTTGGATAAGCTCAATCAGATTTATGATTTAGAATATCCAACACGTGTCATTAACCCAACCAAATCACATAGTGATATTGATATGTTATTAATTAAATTAGCAAAACAACATCATGCGCATATTATTACGACGGACTTTAATCTTAATAAAGTATGTCACGTACATGGAATTAGTGCATTGAATATTAATGATCTTTCAGAGGCAATTAAACCTAATGTACACCAAGGAGATCATTTGAATATTTTATTAACTAAAATGGGTAAAGAGCCGGGTCAGGGTGTCGGCTATCTAGATGATGGAACAATGGTTGTTGTCGATAATGCTAAAAAATTGATTGGACAACACGTGGATTTAGAAGTTATAAGTTTACTACAAACTTCTTCCGGACGTATTGTATTCGCTAAAAATTTAAATGAAACACCAACTGATTAAATGAATTTAATTTAAGCAGGCATTTTCATATAATCTGGAAATATATTACTTGAAAAATAAATGCGAGTAACTTATCAAAGTAGCTGAGAAGTGCTACAATAATTTTTGACACAATTTGTGAGATTAATGATTAATAAATTAGAAGGTAAATGACAAAGTCAATCATTATCAGACTATTGTTTACTGTATAAACATAATCATTCGTTACTTATTCAATAAAAAGTTGAATAAAATTGGTATACACCAATAAAACATTAATAATTTAAACTACAGGAGTGGATAAAATGAGTGAACGCGTAAGAGTAAGATACGCACCAAGTCCAACAGGTTACTTGCATATTGGTAATGCACGTACTGCTTTATTTAACTATTTATTTGCTAAACATTATGATGGCGATTTTGTAGTACGAATTGAAGATACTGATAAAAAACGTAACTTAGAAGATGGAGAATCTTCACAATTCGATAATTTAAAATGGTTAGGATTAGACTGGGATGAATCAGTAGATAAAGATAAAGGTTATGGACCTTATCGTCAATCTGAACGTGCAGACATCTATAATCCACTTATCAAACAATTATTAGATGAAGATAAAGCTTATAAATGTTATATGACTGAAGAAGAATTAGAAGAAGAACGCGAAGCTCAAATTGCGCGTGGTGAAATGCCAAGATATGGTGGCCAACATGCTCACTTAACTGAAGAACAACGCCAACAATTTGAAGCGGAAGGACGCCAACCATCAATTAGATTCCGTGTACCTAAAGACAAAACGTACGCATTTAACGATATGGTTAAAGGTGAAATTTCATTTGATTCAAATAATATGGGTGACTGGGTAATCGTTAAAAAAGACGGTGTACCAACATATAACTTTGCAGTAGCAATTGATGATCACTTTATGGAAATCACTGATGTTATTCGTGGTGACGATCATGTTTCAAACACACCTAAACAATTAATGATTTATGAAGCATTTGGATGGGAAGCACCAAGATTTGCTCATATGTCACTTATTGTTAATGAAGAGCGTAAAAAATTAAGTAAACGTGATGGCCAAATTTTACAATTTATCGAGCAATATCGTGATTTAGGTTATTTACCAGAAGCTTTATTTAACTTCATTACTTTATTAGGATGGTCACCTGAAGGCGAAGAAGAAATTTATTCTAAAGAAGAATTCATTAAAATCTTTGATGAAAAACGTTTATCTAAATCACCAGCATTCTTTGATAAACAAAAATTAGCTTGGGTAAACAACCAATATATGAAACAAAAAGATACTGAAACAGTATTTGAATTAGCTTTACCACATTTAATCAAAGCTAACTTAATCCCAGAAAATCCATCTGAAGAAGATTTAGATTGGGGACGTAAGCTTGTCGCTTTATATCAAAAAGAAATGAGTTATGCAGGAGAAATCGTACCACTTTCAGAAATGTTCTTTAAAGAAATGCCAGAATTTGGAGAAGAAGAACAAGAAGTGATTAATGGAGAACAAGTTCCTGAATTAATGACTCATTTATATGGTAAATTAGAAGCACTTGAACCATTTGAAGCTACAGAAATTAAAAAAACAATTAAAGAAGTTCAAAAAGAAACTGGTATAAAAGGTAAACAATTATTTATGCCAATTCGTGTAGCTGTAACTGGTCAAATGCATGGTCCTGAATTACCAAATACAATTGAAGTACTTGGTAAAGATAAAGTATTATCTCGTTTGAAACAGTATATTTAAAAAGTGAAATTAAAGTTGAATTAAAATTCACACTTGAAAAATTACAATTTACCACATAATATTAAAAGTAATAAGTGAGTTAATCAAAGGATTAGTAATTAAGTAGTACATGATTCAGAGAGTGTGCGGTTGCTGCGAGCACATCATGGAATTTAATGAATGCACCTTTGATCTATAAAATAAATTCAAATATGGATTAAATGAGAGTAAATCAAATGTTGAGTTAATTGAATTGTGATTTACTAAATGAAGAGTGGAACCGTGCTTTTGCGCCTCTAGCAATTATTGTTAGAGGTGCTTTTTTATTAAATAATTTTAGTTGATAGTCTAATAAGGCTAAGGGGGAGAATGTTTTGTTAAAAAGAATGAGAGACGATATAAAAATGGTATTTGAACAGGATCCAGCAGCACGATCAACTATTGAAGTCGTTACAACTTATGCAGGTCTACATGCGGTATGGAGTCATTTAATTGCACATAAATTATATAATAAACAACGCTATGTAGCTGCAAGAGCAATATCTCAAATCTCAAGGTTTTTTACAGGTATAGAAATACATCCAGGCGCTAAAATAGGAAAACGATTATTTATTGACCATGGCATGGGAGTGGTTATAGGGGAAACATGTACTATTGGTGATAACGTGACAATATATCAAGGTGTTACTTTAGGTGGTACTGGTAAAGAAAAAGGAAAGAGACACCCAGATATTGGTGACAACGTGTTAATTGCAGCCGGCTCAAAAGTGTTAGGTAATATTCAAATTAGCTCTAATGTAAATATAGGTGCTAATTCAGTGGTATTACAATCAGTACCAAGCTACTCAACAGTAGTAGGAATACCGGGTCATATTGTTAAACAAGATGGTAAACGCATTGGTAAAACATTTGATCATCGAAATTTACCAGATCCATTATATGAACAAATTAAACACTTAGAAAGACAACTTGAAAAAACTAGAAACGGGGAGATTCAAGATGATTACATTATATAATACGTTAACGCGTCAAAAAGAGACTTTTGAACCTATAGAACCAGGTAAGGTAAAAATGTATGTTTGTGGGCCTACAGTATACAACTATATTCATATTGGTAATGCAAGACCTGCAATCAACTATGATGTCGTACGTAGATATTTTGAATATAAAGGCTATGAAGTAATATATGTATCAAACTTTACTGATGTGGATGACAAACTAATTAATCGTTCAAAAGAACTTAACGAAAGTGTTCCAGAAATTGCAGATAAATATATAAAAGCATTTTATGAAGATGTTGGTGCGCTTAACGTTAAAAAAGCTACATCAAATCCAAGAGTAATGAATCACATGGATGAAATTATAGATTTCATCAAGAAATTAGTGGATGAAGGCTATGCTTATGAAAGTAACGGAGATGTTTATTTCAGAACACGTCAATTTAAAGATTATGGTAAGTTAAGTCATCAATCGATTGATGACTTAAAAGTAGGTGCTCGTATCGAAACAGGAGACCAAAAAGAAGATGCACTAGACTTTACTTTATGGAAAAAGGCGAAACCTGGCGAAATTAGTTGGGAAAGTCCTTTTGGCGAAGGTCGTCCTGGATGGCATATTGAATGTTCAGTAATGGCATTTCACGAGCTTGGACCAACAATCGATATTCATGCAGGAGGCTCAGATCTACAATTCCCTCACCATGAAAATGAAATTGCACAATCAGAAGCACACAACCATGCACCATTTGCTAATTATTGGATGCATAATGGCTTTATAAATATCGACAATGAAAAAATGAGTAAATCTTTAGGTAACTTTATTTTAGTGCACGATATTATAAAAGAAATTGATCCGGATGTCTTACGTTTCTTCATGATTAGTGTGCATTATCGTAGTCCAATTAACTATAATTTAGAACTTGTAAGTGCAGCTAAAAGTGGTCTAGAACGTATTAGAAATAGTTATCAATTAATTGAAGAAAGAGAAGCAATAGCTACTGATATTGAAAATCAAGAAGAATATATCGACCAAATTAATGATATCTTAGCAAATTTTGAATCAGTGATGGATGATGACTTTAATACAGCTAATGCTGTAACAGCTTGGTATGATTTAGCGAAATTAGCCAATCGATATGTATTAGAAAATGTTACTTCAACTCAAGTTATTCATAGATTTAAAGAAGTTTATCAAATATTTAGTGATGTATTAGGTGTACCATTAAAAGGAAAACAACAAGATGATTTATTAGATGAAGACATTGAAAAATTAATTGAAGAGCGTAATGAAGCTAGAAAAAATAAAGATTTCGCACGTGCTGATGAAATTAGAGACCATTTAAAAGAGAAGAATATTATTTTAGAAGATACTCCTCAAGGTGTTAGATTTAAACGTGGATAATATGAATACGAAATTACTTAATCCTTTAACATTAGCTTATATGGGTGATGCCGTTTTAGATCAGCATGTTCGTGAATATATCGTGCTCAAATTACGCAGTAAACCTAACCGATTACATCAAGTTTCAAAACAATATGTCTCAGCTAAAAGCCAAGCACAAACACTTGAAACGCTTATTGATGAAGATTGGTTTACTGAAGAAGAACTGGATATATTAAAAAGAGGGCGTAATGCTAAAAGTTATACTAAGGCTAAAAATACAGACATTCAAACTTACCGTAAGAGTTCAGCTATAGAAGCGGTACTTGGTTATTTGTATTTAGAACATAATGAAGAACGATTGAAAGAATTGCTAAATAAAATAATAGAAATAGTTAATGAGAGGTCGTGAGTAAGTGGAAGATATAGTCATTGTTGGTAGACATGCAGTAAAAGAAGCTATTACTTCAGGTCATTCAATAAATAAGATTTTGATACAAGATGGTATAAAAAAACAACAAATCAACGATATTTTAAAAAATGCAAAAGATCAAAAAATCATAGTACAAACAGTGCCAAAATCTAAATTAGATTTTTTATCTACTGCACCCCATCAGGGAGTAGCTGCACTTATTGCACCATATGAATATGCTGATTTCGATCAATTTTTAAAACAACAAAAAGAAAAAGAAGGATTATCTACAGTTATGATATTAGACGGTTTAGAAGACCCTCATAACTTAGGTTCAATTTTAAGAACAGCTGATGCGTCTGGTGTTGATGGCGTCATAATTCCTAAACGACGTTCTGTTTCTTTAACTCAAACCGTTGCTAAGGCTTCTACAGGTGCCATACAGCATGTGCCTGTCATCAGAGTAACAAACTTAGCCAAAACAATTGATGAACTAAAAGATAATGGCTTTTGGGTTGCTGGTACAGAGGCAAATAATGCAACAGACTATAGAGAGTTAGAAGCCGATATGTCTCTAGCAATTGTAATAGGAAGTGAAGGACAAGGCATGAGTCGCTTAGTAAGTGATAAATGTGATTTCTATATTAAAATTCCTATGGTTGGTCATGTAAATAGTTTAAATGCATCAGTTGCTGCAAGTTTAATGATGTACGAGGTATTCCGTAAAAGACATTCGAACGGAGACGAATAATGAAGGAACGTTATTTAATTATTGACGGTTACAATATGATTGGCCAATCAACGACACTGAGTAAAATTGCTAAAGATAACCTTGAAGAAGCAAGAGAACAATTGATTGACGCTATTGCAAACTATAATGCTGTAATCGCCGACGAGATTGTTTGCGTATTCGATGCTTATGAACAATCTGGCATCGAAAGAGAGTATATGTATCACGGAGTTAGAACAGTATTTACTAAGGAAAAAGAAACGGCCGATAGCTTTATTGAGCGCTATGTTTATGAATTGTATAACAAACACACAACGCATATAACAGTTGTGACGAGTGATATGAGCGAACAACATGCTATTTTTGGTTCTGGTGCATATCGAATTTCCTCTAGAGAAATGTGGAGAGAATTAAAAGAAAATCAAATTACTGTTAGTAAATCGTTAGAAGACATCACAGAAAAGAAACCAAGAACTCGAATTCCGTTGTCTAAAGATATACTTGCAGAATTTGAAAAAATAAGAAGGGGTAACCATAAAAAAGATTAATTTCTGCAATATTGCTATTTAAAATAGATATCTTATAAAATAGTCTTAAATTTTTGGAAAGGCTATTTATATGACACAAGAAAAAGGACAACTAGAACAACAACAAATATCGCCAGATTTGCAAAGATTAGAAATGGATTTAAAAAAGGTTATACACCGATTCAACCCATTAATTATCAAAAGGATTAATTCAATTTCTCAAAATCAATTTGAAAAAGATGATTTATATCAAGAAATCTTGATTAAAATATACAAAGCGCTCAAACGGTATAATTACCAATGTGATGAATCATTTGTAAAATACGTATCATGTTTAATTAAATCTGTGAAATGTGATTATTATAGAAAATGTTTCTCTGATCAAAAGCAATTTAAAAATTTGGTTAATGAATATGTCATAGATTATCAAATTAATATACTTAATCGAGACGAGATAGAGGTCAATTTACAGAGAAAAGAAATAATAGAAGCAATCAATGTGATAAAACAATATTTGACACTTCAAGAACAAAAGGTATTTGATTTATATACTAAAGGTTATAAGCCTAAGGAAATCGCTAACCTATTATCTATTAAAGACAAAGTAGTTTACAATGCGATACAACGTTGTAAAATGAAAATAAGACATCATTTAGAATATAAGTTTAAATAGTGATAATAATATGAATGCAAGAAACGATATAACCTTAATATGACGTATACTAGTTTGACATTCATATTTAGATTTATGTATAGTAGACTGGTATATTAATGAGTAAAGGTGAATGAATGTGAAAAAAGTACCCTTGAATTGTGAAGAGTGTGGCAATAGAAATTATAATGTACCCAAAAAAGAAGGCTCTGCTGAAAGATTGACCCTTAAGAAATACTGTTCAAGATGCAATGCTCATACAGTACATAAAGAATCAAAATAAACAATACGCAGCATGTGATAAAGATATTGTTAAAAGATTTGGAGGTTTTATTAGTGGCTAAAAAAGATAGCTTTTTTCAAGGTGTAAAATCTGAAATGGAAAAGACAAGTTGGCCAACTAAAGAGGAATTATTTAAATACACTGTTATAGTTGTTTCGACAGTAATATTCTTCTTAGTCTTTTTCTATGCCTTAGATTTAGGAATTACAGCGTTGAAAAATTTATTATTAGGTTAGGAGTGGCGACATGTCTGAAGAAGTAGGCGCAAAGCGTTGGTATGCAGTGCATACATACTCAGGATATGAAAACAAAGTTAAAAAGAATCTTGAAAAAAGAGTAGAATCAATGAATATGACAGAACAAATCTTTAGAGTTGTCATACCTGAAGAAGAAGAAACACAAGTTAAAGATGGAAAAGCTAAAAAACTTGTGAAAAAAACATTCCCTGGATATGTACTAGTAGAATTAGTAATGACAGATGAATCATGGTATGTAGTAAGAAATACACCAGGTGTAACTGGATTTGTCGGTTCAGCTGGAGCTGGATCAAAACCTAACCCATTATTACCAGAAGAAGTTCGCTTTATTCTTAAACAAATGGGATTAAAGGAAAAAACAATCGATGTCGAATTAGATGTTGGCGAACAAGTACGCATTAAATCTGGACCATTCGCAAACCAAGTCGGCGAAGTTCAAGAAATTGAAGCGGAAAAATTTAAATTAACAGTGTTAGTTGATATGTTCGGAAGAGAAACACCGGTAGAAGTTGAATTCGATCAAATCGAAAAATTATAGTAAACAAAATTAACATATATAATATATGAAAGTTGAAATTTTACTATTGCTTTCTGAAGTGAAACAGTGTTAAAATAATGTGGTCGCGCTTTTAGAGCGTTCATTTCGTCACGAAATGTTAAGAGTGGGAGGGCAAAACTGAGCCCTGTGACCACATCACGATATCAAGGAGGTGCACATCGTGGCTAAAAAAGTAGAAAAAGTAGTTAAATTACAAATTCCTGCAGGTAAAGCAAACCCAGCACCACCAGTTGGTCCAGCATTAGGTCAAGCAGGTGTGAATATTATGGGATTCTGTAAAGAGTTCAATGCACGTACTCAAGAGCAAGCAGGTTTAATCATTCCGGTAGAAATCAGTGTATATGAAGACCGTTCATTTACATTCATTACAAAAACTCCACCGGCTCCAGTACTACTTAAAAAAGCAGCTGGCGTTGAAAAAGGTTCAGGCGAACCTAACAAAAACAAAGTTGCTTCAGTAACTAAAGATCAAGTACGTCAAATTGCTAATGAAAAAATGCAAGATTTAAATGCTGCAGACGAAGAAGCAGCTATGCGTATTATCGAAGGTACTGCTCGTAGTATGGGTATCACTGTAGAATAATAAACAATCAAATCTAATTTGAAATGAACTGATTCAAACGATAAAAGCAGGTAACAGAATAGGTATAAACAATCCATTTTGTCTATGACATCTTAGCACTCAGTAGCTTGAAAAGGCTGATTCGATTAAGAAACTATCTGTTATCTGCTCTTAACTTGTGGTAGACACAAGTAAATGTGGGAGGAAATTCCGCTAAAACCACTAAAGGAGGAACAATAAATGGCTAAAAAAGGTAAAAAGTATCAAGAAGCAGCTAATAAAGTTGACCGTACACAACACTATAGTGTTGAAGAAGCAATTAAATTAGCTAAAGAAACAAGCATTGCTAACTTTGACGCATCAGTTGAAGTTGCATTCCGTTTAGGAATTGATACACGTAAAAATGACCAACAAATCCGTGGTGCAGTAGTGCTACCAAACGGAACTGGTAAATCACAACGTGTATTAGTATTCGCAAAAGGTGATAAAATCACTGAAGCTGAAGAAGCAGGCGCAGATTACGTAGGTGAATCTAATTACGTACAAAAAATCCAACAAGGTTGGTTCGACTTTGACGTAGTTGTTGCTACTCCAGACATGATGGGCGAAGTTGGTAAACTTGGTCGTGTATTAGGACCTAAAGGTTTGATGCCAAACCCTAAAACTGGTACTGTAACAATGGATGTTAAAAAAGCAGTTGAAGAAATCAAAGCTGGTAAAGTTGAATACCGTGCTGAAAAAGCTGGTATCGTACATGCTTCTATCGGTAAAGTTTCATTTAGCGATGAAAAATTAGTTGAAAACTTCAAAGCTTTACAAGATGTATTAGCAAAAGCTAAACCATCATCTTCTAAAGGTACTTACTTCAAATCTGTTGCTGTAACTACAACAATGGGTCCTGGAGTTAAAGTTGATACTTCTTCATTCAAATTATAATTAATAAATATAACCTAGGGCTGTTAAAGTCCTAGGTTTAATTTTTAAAAACGAAGAAACTCTAAGCATTAAAATGCACTTCGAGAGGAACGCCTGAGCTAAAGCTCATGCTCACAGTAGTTGACTGACCACTCATATCACAGAGCTCATGATTGATCTAGTCAACCTTGTGGAGGCAACACTAAGAAATCAGGTAGATTTTAGAGTTGCTCTCTAAAAAACTCTAAGCATTAAAATGCATTACGAGAGGAACGCCTGAGCTAAAGCTCATGCTCACAGTAGTTAACTGACCACTCATATCACAGAGCTCATGATTGGTCTAGTCAACCTTGTGGAGGCAACACTAAGAAATCAGATAGATTTGAGAGTTGCACTCTAAGAAACTCTAAGCATTAAAATGTTAAGAGTTTCTAAAAAACATATTGACATATTACAATTAAGCAGTTATATTTAATATTGTGATTATTTTACCTAAGACAGTAGGAGTTATTTGATAACTTAAAACATAATCCTACCGAGGCTAAAATTGACTTGAACGTGACTATTAACTTTCAAGCACTTTTTGCCGTGGGTAGAAAGTGCTTTTTTTATTAAACTTAAAAAAAGCACCGAAAAAATTAAATGGAGGTGTCTGAATGTCTGCTATCATTGAAGCTAAAAAACAATTAGTTGATACAATTGCTGATCAACTTAAAAACTCAGTTTCAACAGTGATCGTTGACTACCGTGGTTTAACAGTAGCTGAAGTTACTGAATTACGTAAACAATTACGTGAAGCTGGTGTTGAGTATAAAGTATACAAAAACACAATGGTACGTCGTGCTGCTGAAAAAGCTGGTATCGAAGGCTTAGATGAATTCTTAACAGGTCCTACAGCTATCGCAACTTCAACTGAAGATGTAGTAGCTCCAGCAAAAGTTATTGCAGGATTTGCAAAAGAACATGAAGCGTTAGAAGTTAAAACAGGCGTTATGGAAGGAAATGTTATTTCAGCAGAAGAAGTTAAAACTGTTGGTTCATTACCTTCACACGATGGTCTTGTATCTATGCTTTTATCTGTATTACAAGCTCCAGTACGCAACTTCGCTTATGCGGTTAAAGCTGTTGGAGAACAAAAAGAAGAAAGCGCTGAATAATTGCGCATAAAAAATTAAAAATAACGGAGGAATTATAAAATGGCTAATCAAGAACAAATCATTGAAGCAATTAAAGAAATGTCAGTTTTAGAATTAAACGATTTAGTAAAAGCAATTGAAGAAGAATTTGGTGTAACTGCAGCAGCTCCAGTAGCAGCAGCAGGTGCAGCTGGTGGCGGCGACGCAGCAGCTGAAAAAACTGAATTTGATGTTGAATTAACTTCAGCTGGATCTTCAAAAATCAAAGTTGTTAAAGCAGTTAAAGAAGCAACTGGCTTAGGATTAAAAGACGCTAAAGAATTAGTTGACGGAGCTCCTAAAGTAATCAAAGAAGCTTTACCTAAAGAAGAAGCTGAAAAACTTAAAGAACAATTAGAAGAAGTTGGCGCAACTGTAGAATTAAAATAATTCTAGTTTCCTAACTAAATAATATAGTTACAAATTATATTTGTGACTACATTCTTTGAGAAGTTAAAAACCCCGTTATTGCGATAACGGGGTTTTTAATTCATTTATAATAATTTTTTCAATTAATGTTATACAAAAGACTAATAGAGGTGAAGACATGAGTCATTACTATGATGAAAATCCGGATGTAAAAAGTGATGAAAAACATATCACTTATGAGTGTTATCAACAATCAATAGATTTAATTACAGATAATGGAGTTTTTTCTAGAGATAGAGTTGATTATGGATCTGACTTATTAATTCAAACATTCATAAATAACAATCCACCTGGTCCAAGTAAAACAATTGCTGATGTTGGTTGTGGATATGGTCCAATTGGATTAATGATTGCTAAGGTATCTCCACATCATCATATTACTATGTTAGATGTGAATAGAAGAGCCTTAGAATTAGCTAAAAAGAATAAAAAAAGAAATCACATTGAAAATGCGGATATTTTAGAGAGTGATGGGATGACTCAAGTTGAAGATAACCAATTTGATTTTGTATTAACTAATCCGCCAATCAGAGCGGGCAAAGATGTCGTTCATCGTATTTTTGAAGAAGCTTACCAAAAACTTAAAGTAAGTGGCGAGTTATTTGTCGTCATCCAAAAAAAGCAAGGTATGCCTTCCGCTAAAAAGAAAATGGATGAATTATTTAACAATGTGGAAGTTGTAAATAAAAGTAAAGGGTACTATATATTAAAAAGTTCAAAAGCTTGATTTAAGAGTAGTATTCTGATATAGTTATAAAATGTAAAAATTTATGTTCAATAAGTGTGTACTTTTATGTAAAACAAATAAGTTAAACAAGATAAATAAAGAATAGAAAATGGTGTCATCTGAAGTGTTGCCGTTTTCTTTTTGTCTTTAAATCTTGAGTCTCTCTTTTGTTTTATGAGTAAAAGCAAACCACACAATTTTTGAGGGGTGAATCTGTTTGGCAGGTCAAGTTGTCCAATATGGAAGACATCGTAAACGTAGAAATTACGCGAGAATTTCAGAAGTATTAGAATTACCGAACTTAATAGAAATTCAAACAAAATCTTACGATTGGTTCCTTAAAGAAGGTTTATTAGAAATGTTTAGAGACATTTCTCCGATTGAAGATTTCACAGGTAACCTATCTTTAGAATTTGTAGATTATAGATTAGGTGAACCGAAATACGACTTAGAAGAATCAAAAAACCGTGACGCTACTTATGCTGCACCTCTTCGTGTAAAAGTACGTCTTATTATTAAAGAAACTGGCGAAGTAAAAGAGCAAGAAGTATTCATGGGTGATTTCCCACTAATGACAGATACAGGTACATTTGTTATCAATGGTGCAGAACGTGTTATCGTATCACAATTAGTACGTTCACCATCCGTTTATTTCAATGAAAAACTTGATAAAAACGGCCGTGTAAACTATGATGCAACAATTATTCCTAACCGTGGTGCATGGTTAGAATATGAAACTGATGCAAAAGACGTTGTTTATGTACGTATTGATAGAACACGTAAATTACCATTAACTGTATTACTAAGAGCATTAGGTTTCTCAAGTGATCAAGAAATTGTAGATTTACTAGGTGATAGTGAATACTTACGTAATACATTAGAAAAAGATGGTACTGAAAACACAGAACAAGCATTATTAGAAATTTATGAGCGTTTACGTCCTGGCGAACCACCAACAGTAGAAAATGCTAAAAGCTTATTATATTCACGTTTCTTCGATCCAAAACGTTATGACTTAGCAAGCGTTGGTCGTTACAAAGCAAACAAAAAACTACACTTAAAACACCGTTTATTCAACCAAAAATTAGCAGAACCAATTGTTAATAGTGAAACAGGTGAAATTGTAGTTGAAGAAGGAACAGTTCTTGATCGTCGTAAATTAGACGAAATTATGGACGTTTTAGAATCAAATGCTAATAGTGAAGTATTTGAATTAGAAGGAACAGTTATTGATGAACCAGTTGAAATTCAATCAATCAAAGTATATGTTCCTAATGATGAAGAAGGACGCACAACAACTGTTATTGGTAATGCATTACCAGATTCAGAAGTTAAATGTATTACTCCAGCAGATATCATTTCTTCAATGAGTTATTTCTTTAACTTATTAAGTGGTATCGGTTATACAGATGATATTGACCATTTAGGTAATCGTCGTTTACGTTCAGTAGGCGAATTATTACAAAACCAATTCCGTATTGGTTTATCAAGAATGGAACGTGTAGTTCGAGAAAGAATGTCTATTCAAGATACGGATTCAATTACACCACAACAATTAATCAATATCCGTCCTGTTATTGCATCTATTAAAGAATTCTTTGGTAGTTCACAATTATCACAATTCATGGACCAAGCTAACCCATTAGCAGAATTAACACATAAACGTCGTCTTTCTGCTTTAGGACCTGGTGGTTTAACACGTGAACGTGCACAAATGGAAGTTCGTGACGTACACTATTCTCACTATGGTCGTATGTGTCCAATTGAAACACCAGAGGGTCCAAACATTGGATTAATCAACTCTTTATCTAGTTACGCACGTGTGAATGAATTTGGTTTCATTGAAACACCATATCGTAAAGTAGATTTAGATACGAATGCAATTACTGATCAAATTGACTATTTAACTGCTGATGAAGAAGATAGTTATGTTGTTGCCCAAGCGAACTCTCGATTAGATGAAAATGGCCGTTTCTTAGACGATGAAGTTGTTTGTCGTTTCCGTGGTAATAACACAGTTATGGCTAAAGAAAAAATGGATTACATGGATGTTTCACCTAAACAGGTTGTATCAGCAGCTACAGCATGTATCCCATTCTTAGAAAACGATGACTCTAACCGTGCGTTAATGGGTGCAAACATGCAACGTCAAGCAGTACCATTGATGAACCCTGAAGCTCCATTTGTTGGTACTGGTATGGAACATGTTGCTGCACGTGACTCAGGTGCTGCTATTACAGCAAACCATAGAGGTAGAGTTGAACATGTTGAATCTAATGAAATCTTAGTACGTCGTCTAGTTGAACAAAATGGACAAGAGCACGAAGGTGAATTAGATCGTTATCCATTAGCGAAATTCAAACGTTCTAACTCTGGTACTTGTTATAACCAACGCCCAATTGTTGCTGCTGGTGACATCGTTGAATATAACGAAATACTAGCTGATGGTCCTTCAATGGAATTAGGCGAAATGGCATTAGGCCGTAACGTTGTTGTTGGATTCATGACTTGGGACGGTTATAACTACGAGGATGCTGTAATCATGAGTGAACGTTTAGTTAAAGACGATGTTTACACTTCAATTCATATTGAAGAGTATGAATCAGAAGCTCGTGATACTAAATTAGGACCTGAAGAGATTACACGTGATATTCCTAATGTTTCTGAAAGTGCACTTAAAAACTTAGACGAACGTGGTATCGTTTATGTTGGTGCTGAAGTTAATGATGGAGACATCTTAGTAGGTAAAGTAACACCAAAAGGAGTTACAGAACTTACAGCAGAAGAAAGATTATTACATGCAATCTTTGGTGAAAAAGCACGTGAAGTTCGTGATACATCATTACGTGTGCCACATGGTGCTGGCGGTATCGTTCTAGATGTTAAAGTATTCAATCGTGAAGAAGGCGATGATACATTATCTCCAGGTGTTAACCAATTAGTACGTGTTTATATCGTTCAAAAACGTAAAATTCACGTCGGAGATAAAATGTGTGGTCGACATGGTAACAAAGGTGTCATTTCTAAAATTGTTCCTGAAGAAGATATGCCATATTTACCAGATGGAACTCCAATTGACATCATGTTAAACCCATTAGGTGTACCATCACGTATGAATATCGGACAAGTACTTGAGCTACATTTAGGTATGGCTGCTAAAAACTTAGGTATCCATGTTGCATCTCCAGTATTCGATGGTGCCAACGATGATGACGTTTGGTCAATTATCGAAGAAGCAGGTATGGCTCGTGACGGTAAAACTGTATTATATGATGGTCGTACTGGTGAACCATTCGATAATCGTATTTCAGTTGGTGTTATGTACATGCTTAAACTTGCACACATGGTTGACGATAAATTACATGCGCGTTCAACTGGTCCATACTCATTAGTTACGCAACAACCATTAGGTGGTAAAGCGCAATTCGGTGGACAACGTTTTGGTGAAATGGAGGTATGGGCACTTGAAGCATATGGTGCTGCATACACATTACAAGAAATCTTGACTTATAAATCAGACGATACTGTAGGTCGTGTTAAAACATACGAAGCTATAGTAAAAGGCGAAAATATCTCTAGACCAAGTGTTCCTGAATCATTCCGTGTATTGATGAAAGAATTACAAAGTTTAGGATTAGACGTCAAAGTGATGGATGAGCAAGATAACGAAATCGAAATGGCTGACAACGAAGATGAAGATGTAACTGAACGCAAAGTAGATTTACAACAAAAAGATGCGCCAGAATCACAAAAAGAAACTACTGATTAATATGCACATAGATAACTAGAATATAGGTTGGGGCGACATCAGTGTCGCTCAAACCTTTCTCAAATTCTATATACTATAAATGTAAATCAATCAAATAGCACAGCTAATCTAAATTGAAGGAGGTAGGCTCCTTGATTGATGTAAATAATTTCCATTATATGAAAATAGGATTAGCTTCACCTGAAAAGATTCGTTCATGGTCTTATGGTGAGGTTAAAAAGCCTGAAACAATTAACTATCGTACGTTAAAACCTGAAAAAGATGGTCTTTTCTGTGAAAGAATATTTGGACCTACAAAAGACTGGGAGTGTAGTTGTGGTAAGTACAAACGTGTACGCTACAAAGGCATGGTATGTGATAGATGTGGTGTTGAAGTAACGAAGTCAAAAGTACGTCGTGAAAGAATGGGACACATTGAATTAGCAGCACCAGTTTCACATATTTGGTACTTCAAAGGTATCCCTAGCCGTATGGGTCTATTATTAGATATGTCTCCAAGAGCATTAGAAGAAGTTATTTACTTTGCTTCTTATGTTGTTGTTGACCCAGGTCCAACTGGTTTAGAAAAGAAAACATTATTATCAGAAGCAGAATTTAGAGATTATTATGATAAATATCCAGGTCAATTTGTTGCCAAAATGGGTGCTGAAGGTATCAGAGACTTATTATCAGAAATTGACTTAGATGAAGAACTTAAAACTTTACGTGATGAATTAGAATCTGCAACAGGACAAAGACTTACTCGTGCTATCAAACGTTTAGAGGTAGTTGAATCATTCCGTAATTCAGGTAACAATCCAGCTTGGATGATTTTAGATGTACTTCCAATCATCCCACCAGAAATCCGTCCAATGGTTCAATTAGACGGTGGACGTTTTGCAACAAGTGACTTAAACGATTTATATAGACGTGTTATTAACCGTAACAATCGTTTGAAACGCTTATTAGATCTTGGTGCACCTGGAATCATAGTTCAAAATGAAAAACGTATGTTACAAGAAGCTGTTGATGCTTTAATTGATAATGGTCGTCGTGGCCGTCCTGTTACAGGTCCTGGTAACCGTCCATTAAAATCACTATCACATATGTTAAAAGGTAAACAAGGTCGTTTCCGTCAAAACTTATTAGGTAAACGTGTTGACTATTCAGGTCGTTCCGTTATCGCAGTAGGTCCAAGTCTGAAAATGTATCAATGTGGCTTACCTAAAGAAATGGCACTTGAACTATTTAAACCTTTCGTAATGAAAGAATTAGTTCAACGTGAAATTGCAACAAACATTAAAAATGCGAAGAGTAAAATCGAACGCATGGACGATGAAGTATGGGATGTTTTAGAAGAAGTTATCGTAGAACATCCAGTATTACTAAACCGTGCACCTACACTTCACAGATTAGGTATCCAAGCATTCGAACCAACTTTAGTTGAAGGTCGTGCAATCCGTTTACACCCTCTTGTTACTACAGCATATAACGCTGACTTTGATGGTGACCAAATGGCTGTTCACGTTCCATTATCTAAAGAGGCTCAAGCCGAAGCACGTATGTTAATGTTAGCTGCGCAAAACATCTTGAACCCTAAAGATGGTAAACCAGTTGTTACACCATCACAGGATATGGTATTAGGTAACTATTACCTAACATTAGAACGTAAAGATGCTGTTAACACTGGGGCAATCTTTAATGATACTAACGAAGTGTTAAAAGCATATGCTAATGGCTATGTTCATTTACACACTAGAATTGGTGTACATGCAAGTTCATTCAATAATCCAACATTTACAGATGAGCAAAACAATAAAATTTTAGCTACTTCAGTAGGTAAAATTATCTTTAATGAAATCATTCCTGATTCATTTGCTTATATCAATGAACCAACTCAAGCTAACCTTGAAGGTAAAACACCTGATAAATACTTTGTTGACCCAACAGAGTTAGGTGAAGGTGGATTAAAAGAATTCTTTGAAACTAAAGAATTAACTGAACCATTCAATAAAAAATTCTTAGGTAATATCATTGCTGAAGTATTCAATAGATTTAGTATCACTGATACATCTATGATGCTTGACCGCATGAAAGACCTAGGATTTAAATTCTCATCAAAAGCAGGTATCACTGTTGGTGTATCTGATATCGTGGTATTACCAGATAAAAAAGATATTTTAGATGAGCATGAAAAATTAGTTGATCGTGTAACTAAACAATTCAATCGTGGTTTAATCACTGAAGAAGAACGTTACAATGCTGTCGTTGAAATTTGGACAGATGCTAAGGACCAAATTCAAGGTGAATTAATGCAATCACTTGAAAAAACAAACCCAATCTTCATGATGAGTGACTCTGGTGCCCGTGGTAACGCATCTAACTTTACACAGTTAGCAGGTATGCGTGGATTGATGGCTGCACCATCAGGTAAGATCATCGAACTACCAATCACATCATCATTCCGTGAAGGTTTAACAGTGTTAGAGTACTTCATTTCTACTCATGGTGCGCGTAAAGGTCTTGCCGATACAGCACTTAAAACTGCCGATTCAGGTTATCTTACTCGTCGTCTTGTTGACGTTGCACAAGATGTTATTGTTCGTGAAGAAGATTGTGGTACTGACAGAGGTTTACTTGTTTCAGATATTAGAGAAGGTACAGAAATGATTGAACCATTCATTGAACGTATTGAAGGACGTTACTCAAAAGAAACTATCCGTCATCCTGAAACTGATGAAGTGATTATCCGTCCAGATGAGTTAATCACTGCTGAAATTGCTAAGAAAATTACTGACGCTGGCATTGAACAAATGTACATCCGTTCAGCATTCACTTGTAATACACGTCATGGTGTATGTGAAAAATGTTATGGTAAAAACCTTGCAACAGGTGAAAAAGTTGAAGTGGGTGAAGCAGTTGGTACAATTGCTGCACAATCAATCGGTGAACCAGGTACACAGCTTACAATGCGTACATTCCATACAGGTGGGGTAGCCGGAAGCGATATTACTCAAGGTCTTCCACGTATTCAAGAAATATTTGAAGCACGTAACCCTAAAGGTCAAGCTGTAATCACTGAAATTGAAGGTGTAGTAGAAGATATTAAATTAGCAAAAGACCGTCAACAAGAAATTGTTGTTAAAGGTGAAAATGAAACTAGATCTTATCTAGCTTCAGGAACTTCTAGACTTAAAGTTGAAGTAGGACAATCAGTTGAACGTGGTGAAGTATTAACAGAAGGTTCAATTGAACCTAAAAACTTCTTATCAGTTGCTGGTTTAAATGCTACTGAAAGCTATTTATTAAAAGAAGTTCAAAAAGTTTACCGTATGCAAGGTGTTGAAATTGATGATAAACACGTTGAGGTAATGGTAAGACAAATGTTACGTAAAGTTCGTATCATTGAAGCAGGAGATACTAAGTTATTACCTGGTTCATTAGTTGATATCCACAACTTTACAGATGCTAACAGAGAAGCATTTAAAGAACGTAAACGCCCAGCAACTGCAAAACCAGTATTGCTAGGTATTACAAAAGCTTCTCTTGAAACAGAAAGCTTCTTATCTGCAGCATCATTCCAAGAAACAACTCGTGTACTTACTGATGCAGCTATTAAAGGTAAACGCGATGATTTACTTGGTCTTAAAGAAAATGTAATTATCGGTAAACTTATCCCAGCTGGTACTGGTATGAGACGTTATAGCGATGTTCAATTCGATAAAAACGTAGCTCCAGTTGCTAGTACAGAAGAAGAGGTAGACGTTACCGAATAGTTATTTAATCAAGAGACTAAACGAAAATTTTAGTCTCTTGATTCTTATTTATTTCATAAATGCATGAATAAATATTGACTATTGTAGTCATGTAATGTTACTATATTAAAGGTTGATGCAAGCAGAACTTTGGAGGATATTATAAATGTCTAATGAAAAAGTTGCACGCTTTAACAAACAACAATATGTAGTTGGTCTGAAGGAGACGCTTAAAGCGTTGAATAAAGATCAAGTTACATCATTGATTATTGCTCAAGACGTTGAGGTTCATCTTATGACTCGCGTGTTAAGCCAAATCAATCAAAAAAACATACCATATACACTTTTCTCATCTAAGAAGGATTTAGGAGAATATGTAGGTATTAATGTTAATGCAACAATCGTTGCTATATTGAATGAGAATTAGTAAGTTTTTACTTACTAAATTTTATTTAACCTTAAAATGAACCACCTGGATGTGTGGCATTAAAAAATGAAGAGAGGAGGACATATTCAATGCCAACTATTAACCAATTAGTACGTAAACCAAGACAAAGCAAATCAAAAAAATCTGATTCACCAGCTTTAAACAGAGGTTTTAACAGTAAGAAGAAACAATTCACTGAATTGAATTCTCCACAAAAACGTGGCGTTTGTACTCGAGTGGGTACTATGACACCTAAAAAACCTAACTCAGCGTTACGTAAATATGCACGTGTGCGTTTATCAAATAACATTGAAATCAACGCATACATTCCTGGTATCGGACACAACTTACAAGAACACAGTGTAGTACTTGTACGTGGTGGACGTGTAAAAGACTTACCTGGTGTGCGTTACCACATTGTACGTGGTGCACTTGATACTTCAGGTGTAGACGGACGTAGACAAGGTCGTTCATTATACGGAACTAAAAAACCTAAAAATTAATTTTTAAGATTACGTAAATTTTAAAAATAATGAAACACAATATACTATAATAGGAAGGGAGGATTTACATTATGCCTCGTAAAGGATCAGTACCTAAAAGAGACGTATTACCAGATCCAATTCATAACTCAAAATTAGTTACAAAATTAATTAACAAAATTATGTTAGACGGTAAACGTGGAACAGCTCAAAGAATTCTTTATTCAGCGTTCGACCTAGTTGAAGAACGTAGTGGTCGTCAAGCTATTGAAGTATTCGAAGAAGCAATCGAAAACATTATGCCAGTATTAGAAGTTAAAGCTCGTCGTGTGGGTGGTTCAAACTACCAAGTACCTGTTGAGGTACGCCCAGAACGTCGTTCTACTTTAGGATTACGTTGGTTAGTTAACTATGCGCGTCTTCGTGGTGAAAAAACTATGGAAGAACGTTTAGCTAACGAAATCTTAGATGCAGCAAATAATACAGGTGGTGCAGTTAAGAAACGTGAGGACACTCACAAAATGGCTGAAGCTAACAAAGCATTTGCTCACTACCGTTGGTAAGATTGAAGCTTTTACCCTGAGTGTGTTCCAAACGATTGGTTTACCAATAATGGCTCATGCTTAGGGCATCGCCATATCTAAAGTACTTATTCAGTAATAACTGGAAGGAGAAAAAATACATGGCAAGAGAATTTTCTTTGAAAAATACTCGTAATATCGGTATCATGGCTCACATTGATGCTGGTAAAACTACTACGACAGAACGTATTCTTTATTACACAGGTCGTATCCACAAAATTGGTGAAACTCACGAAGGTGCTTCACAAATGGACTGGATGGAACAAGAACAAGATCGTGGTATTACTATCACATCTGCTGCAACAACTGCAGCTTGGGAAGGCCACCGTGTAAATATTATCGATACACCAGGACACGTAGACTTCACAGTTGAAGTTGAACGTTCTTTACGTGTACTTGACGGTGCGGTTACAGTACTTGATGCTCAATCAGGTGTTGAACCTCAAACTGAAACAGTTTGGCGTCAGGCTACAACATACGGCGTACCTCGTATCGTGTTTATTAACAAAATGGATAAATTAGGAGCAAACTTTGATTATTCTGTAAGCACATTACATGACCGCTTACAAGCTAATGCTGCACCTATCCAATTACCTATTGGTGCTGAAGATGAATTTGAAGCAATCATTGACTTAGTTGAAATGAAATGTTTCAAATACACTAACGACCTAGGTACAGAAATCGATGAAATTGAAATTCCAGATGATCACAAAGAAAGAGCTGAAGAAGCTCGTTCAACATTAATTGAAGCAGTAGCTGAAACTAATGATGAATTAATGGAAAAATATCTTGGTGACGAAGAAATTTCAGTTGAAGAATTAAAAAATGCAATCCGTCAAGCTACAACTGATGTAGAATTCTACCCAGTTCTTTGCGGTACTGCATTCAAAAACAAAGGTGTTCAATTAATGCTTAACGCTGTAATTGATTACCTACCATCTCCTTTAGATGTAAAACCAATCGTTGGTCACCGTGCTAACAATCCTGAAGAAGAAGTAATTGCTAAACCAGACGATTCAGCTGAATTCGCTGCATTAGCATTTAAAGTTATGACTGACCCTTATGTTGGTAAATTAACTTTCTTCCGTGTTTACTCAGGTACTATGAGCTCAGGTTCATATATTAAAAACTCATCTAAAGACAAACGTGAACGTGTAGGTCGTTTATTACAAATGCACGCTAACTCACGTCAAGAGATTGACACTGTTTACTCAGGCGATATCGCTGCTGCGGTAGGTCTTAAAGAAACAGGTACTGGTGATACTTTATGTGGAGAGAAAAACGACATTATCTTGGAATCAATGGAATTCCCAGAACCAGTTATCCACTTATCAGTTGAACCAAAATCTAAAGCTGACCAAGATAAAATGACTCAAGCTTTAGTTAAATTACAAGAAGAAGACCCAACTTTCCATGCACATACTGACGAAGAAACTGGACAAGTTATCATCGGTGGTATGGGTGAGTTACACTTAGATATCTTAGTTGACCGTATGAAGAAAGAATTTAACGTTGAATGTAATGTTGGTGCGCCAATGGTTTCATATCGTGAAACATTCAAGCAATCAGCACAAGTTCAAGGTAAATTCTCTCGTCAATCAGGTGGTCGTGGTCAATATGGTGATGTTCATATTGAATTCACACCTAATGAAACTGGTGGCGGTTTCGAATTCGAAAATGCTATCGTTGGTGGTGTAGTTCCTCGTGAATACATTCCATCAGTAGAAGCTGGTCTTAAAGATGCTATGGAAAATGGTGTTCTTGCTGGTTATCCATTAATTGATGTTAAAGCTAAATTATATGATGGTTCATACCATGATGTCGATTCATCTGAAATGGCCTTCAAAATTGCTGCATCATTAGCACTTAAAGAAGCTGCTAAAAAATGTGATCCAGTTATCTTAGAACCAATGATGAAAGTAACTATCGAAATGCCTGAAGAATACATGGGCGATATCATGGGTGACGTAACATCTCGTCGTGGACGTGTTGATGGTATGGAACCTCGTGGTAATGCACAAGTTGTAAATGCTTATGTACCACTTTCAGAAATGTTCGGTTACGCAACTTCATTACGTTCTAACACTCAAGGTCGCGGTACTTACACTATGTACTTTGACCACTATGCAGAAGTTCCAAAATCAATTTCTGAAGAAATCATTAAGAAAAATAAAGGTGAATAATATAACTTGTTTTTACTAGCTATGCTAGGTTAAAATACAGGTTGAGCTTAGTTATAGGCTAATCACTTTTATGAATTGATTTTTATGGGTAAATGCATTATAAAGGAAGTATGAATTGAGTAATACTTCTTTTAGACTCAACTTAATCAATCATCTTCTCATGATGGTGAGAAACTATCATGAGAGATAAATTTGAAAATAACTTTTATTAAGAATAGGAGAGATTTAATAATGGCAAAAGAAAAATTTGATCGCTCAAAAGAACATGCCAATATTGGTACTATCGGTCACGTTGACCATGGTAAAACTACTTTAACAGCTGCAATCGCAACTGTATTAGCTAAAAACGGTGACACTGTTGCACAATCATATGACATGATTGACAACGCACCAGAAGAAAAAGAACGTGGTATTACAATCAATACTGCACACATCGAATATCAAACTGACAAACGTCACTACGCTCACGTTGACTGCCCAGGACACGCTGACTATGTTAAAAACATGATCACTGGTGCTGCTCAAATGGACGGCGGTATCTTAGTTGTATCTGCAGCTGACGGTCCAATGCCACAAACTCGTGAACACATTCTATTATCTCGTAACGTTGGTGTACCAGCTTTAGTTGTATTCTTAAACAAAGTTGATATGGTAGACGACGAAGAATTATTAGAATTAGTAGAAATGGAAGTTCGTGACTTATTAACTGAATATGACTTCCCAGGTGACGACGTACCTGTAATCGCTGGTTCTGCATTAAAAGCATTAGAAGGCGACGAAAAATACGAAGAAAAAATCTTAGAATTAATGCAAGCAGTTGATGACTACATTCCAACTCCAGAACGTGATTCTGACAAACCATTCATGATGCCAGTTGAGGACGTATTCTCAATCACTGGTCGTGGTACTGTTGCTACAGGCCGTGTTGAACGTGGTCAAATCAAAGTTGGTGAAGAAGTTGAAATCATCGGTTTACATGACACTTCTAAAACAACTGTTACTGGTGTAGAAATGTTCCGTAAATTATTAGACTACGCTGAAGCTGGTGACAACATCGGTGCATTATTACGTGGTGTTGCTCGTGAAGACGTACAACGTGGACAAGTATTAGCTGCTCCAGGTTCAATCACACCTCATACAAAATTCAAAGCGGAAGTTTACGTTTTATCTAAAGATGAAGGTGGACGTCATACTCCATTCTTCAGTAACTACCGCCCACAATTCTATTTCCGTACTACTGACGTAACTGGTGTAGTTAACTTACCAGAAGGTACTGAAATGGTTATGCCTGGTGACAACGTTGAAATGACAGTTGAATTAATCGCTCCAATCGCGATTGAAGACGGTACTCGTTTCTCAATCCGTGAAGGTGGACGTACTGTAGGATCAGGCGTTGTAACTGAAATCCACGAATAATTTATTATTCGATATAATTAAAGGCCCCGTTTAGGGGTCTTTTTTATTTATAAAATATGTACTTTGAATTTTGCCTATATACCTCGTATTCAGCTAATTACGAATTATACATACTCCATAATTAAGTTCAATATTACATATGAAATGTGTTAGCTTTTATATACAAAAACACCTCTAAATGAATGATTATTAATCATTTAGAGATGTTTGTAAGTTCATAATTATTTCAGGATAGATATCGGTTTATATTTTTAAAAAACTTTTTCAATTTCTAATATTTTTAAGAATTCACTTGCTGCATATTTGAATGCTGATTCATCTATATCAAAGTAGGGATTATGATGTGGTGCTGTGATCTGTTTATCTTTATTGCCACAACCTGTTAAGAAGAAAGCCCCAGGTCTCACTTTTAAATAATGTGAAAAATCTTCCCCAATCATCATTAAATCAGATTCATTAAAGCGTAAATGCATATCGTTAGCTGCTTGTTTAACAACTTCATAGGCTTGATCATGATTATGAAGAGGTAAATACCCTTTAATATAGTTAAAATCATATGTGATATCATTTGCTAATGCCAAACCCTGTAGTAATTTATCCATCTTTTGTTTAACATGACTTTGAATTTGTGTATCAAATGTACGCACTGTCCCTTTACAAAATGCACTATCTGGTATAACACTATCTGATGAACCAGCCTGTACCATACCAAATGTTAAAACAGCTTGTTTTACAGGATCTATAGTGCGTGAGATGATTTTTTGAGCACTTAAAATAAACTCAGCTATAATAACAATAGGATCAATAGTTTCTTGTGGTTTAGCGCCGTGGCCGCCTTTACCTTGAATTGTAATACTAAATTCATCTGGTGAAGCCATAATTGGACCTGGTCGTGAATATATGGTTCCTGTTGGATAGCCACTCCAAAGATGCGTACCGTAAATTTTATCTACGTCTTTTAAACAACCATCATTAATCATTTCTTGAGAACCACCAGGCATAATTTCCTCACCATATTGAAAGATAAAAACGACATTACCTTTAAGTAGGTGACGATGCTCATTTACTATTTCAGCAACACCTAATAGTATGGCTGTATGACCATCATGTCCACACGCATGCATACAACCATCGTTTTTAGATTTATAAGACACATCATTTAGTTCTTGAACTGGTAATGCATCAAAATCAGCACGAAATGCGATAGTCGGTCCATTTTCTTTTCCTTTAAAAGTTGCTTTAATTCCGTTTCTACCTACTGGAGTTTGAATGTCACATGACAATTGGCTAAGTTGATTAACTATATAGTCATGTGTTTGCTTCTCTTCAAAAGAAAGTTCAGGATATTGATGTAAATAACGTCGCAGTTGAATCATTCTTTTTTCTTTTTTACTAGCCAATTGAAACCAATCAAACAAAACGATCACTTCTTCCGTATTATTATGATAATTAGTATATCACTATCTAATGTTACAAAATAGTTGAAAATGAATATTTATTTTTTAAAATTACCACGAGTGATAGGGCTTTCATGAAAGGCTAAATTGATGTATTATAAAGACAAATAGAGAAACAAGGGGGATATCGTTGTGGTTCAATCACTACATGATTTTTTAGATGAAAACATTAATTATTTGAAAGAAAATGGTTTATACAATGAAATAGATTCAATTGAAGGTGCTAATGGTCCAGAAATTAAAATTGAAGGTAAAACTTATGTCAATTTAAGTTCAAATAACTATTTAGGATTAGCAACAAATGAAGATTTAAAAGAAGCTGCTAAAGCTGCGATTGATACACATGGTGTTGGTGCTGGTGCTGTACGTTCTATTAACGGTACGTTAGATTTACATGATGAATTAGAAGAAACATTAGCTAAATTTAAAGGTACAGAAGCTGCAATTGCATACCAATCTGGATTTAATTGCAATATGGCTGCGATTTCAGCTGTAATGAATAAAAATGACGCTATTCTGTCTGATGAATTGAACCACGCTTCAATTATTGATGGTTGTCGTTTATCTAAAGCGAAAATTATTCGTGTGAATCATTCAGATATGGATGATTTAAGAGCAAAAGCTAAAGAAGCTGTAGAATCAGGTCAGTATAATAAAGTAATGTATATCACTGATGGTGTGTTTAGTATGGATGGCGATGTTGCTAAACTGCCTGAAATTGTTAAAATAGCTGAAGAATTTGGTTTATTAACTTATGTAGATGATGCACATGGCTCTGGTGTAATGGGTAAAGGTGCTGGTACGGTTAAACACTTTGGCTTACAAGATAAAATTGATTTCCAAATTGGTACATTATCTAAAGCAATTGGTGTTGTTGGAGGTTATGTTGCAGGAACTAAAGAATTAATTGACTGGTTAAAAGCACAATCTCGTCCATTCTTATTCTCTACATCATTAGCGCCTGGAGATACAAAAGCTATTACAGAAGCAGTTAAAAAATTAATGGCTTCAACTGAATTGCATGATCAATTATGGGAAAATGCTCAATATCTTAAAGATGGTTTAGCAAAACTAGGATTTGATACAGGTGAATCAGAAACACCAATTACACCAGTTATTATTGGTGATGAAAAAGATACGCAAGCATTCAGTAAACGATTAAAAGAAGAAGGTATATATGTTAAGTCAATCGTATTCCCTACAGTGCCAAAAGGTACGGGTAGAGTAAGAAATATGCCTACAGCAGCACATACTAAAGAAATGTTGGATAAAGCTTTAGCTGCTTACGAAAAAGTAGGAAAAGAACTTAACATTATTTAATATAAGAATAATAAATAAAGCACTCATTAACTGTGAGTGCTTTTTTAATATCTTGAGGTGAACATTATGGATGTTGTAGATGAACTACGCCAACTTGATTATAAAGATGAACAATTATTCCTACAATATATTAATGAGTGGTACGAACATAATGAGAAGATTGTACCTGGTAATACAGATTTAAAGAAGTATACTAGTTTCAAAGACATGGTGGATTATATTAATCAACCTAAACCTAGGGAAGATTGGGTTGAAACCAGTACATTTTTTTATTTTAAAAATGGAAAAATTGTAGGAGCGGTTAACATTAGATATGAACTTAACGAACAATTAACTCGTATTGGCGGTCATGTAGGGTATGGTGTAGCAAAATCACAACGTGGTAAAGGCTATGCGACTGTTATGTTAGGAAAAGCGATAGATATTTTAAAAACGTATCAAATAAAAAATGTGCTAATGACGTGTAATCCTAAAAATTTTGCATCACAAAAAGTTATAAAATCATATGGAGGATACGAAATAGAACCATATATCAAAAAGAATGGATTACCAGTTAAAAGATATCATATACCTATTAATAACTAAAAAAAGCCAAAAAAAATCATTCTCCAGTGTAGGAGAATGAATGTCGTCAAAAGTTAAATTAAATAGTTTTGTTTAGTTAAACAAAATCGCAGAGATAGTTAAGACACAATAATGTCCAACTGTCTCTTTATTTATGTTTTTAAGAATAGCATGAATACAGTTTGAGAACAATATAAACTTTAATTTGCCAACATTTTTTTATAAAATATCGGGTATTAGGTATATAAATGAATAATTAAATTTTATGGAGGAAAAGGAATGCTATATTTAAATGAAAAAGATCAACAACAATTATTAAATATGCGTGAAGTAATAGATGAAGTAGGAGAATCCTTGAAAGCTTTTTCAGAAGGTAAGACTGAAACACCATTACGATATTCAATTCCTTTTAATGATGAAAATAGATATTTAGTTATGCCTGCGTTATCTGATGTCTTAAAAATTGTGGGATTAAAAACAGTTACATTTGCACCTAAAAATCCTGAAAAAGGTAAATCAACTATCAGTGGATCAGTAATTTTGAGTGATTATGAGACAGGTGAAACGTTATCAGTCCTAGATGGAGGCTATTTAACTAAAATCAGAACAGGTGCAATTTCTGGTGTAGCAACAAAATATTTAGCTAGGGAAGATGCACGTACTTTATGTGTAATTGGTGCAGGAGAACAAGCAGAAGGATTAATTGAAGCTGTTTTAGCTGTTAGAGATATTGATACTATTCATTTTGCAAGTAGAACGACGGAAAAAGCTGAGCGTTTAGCAAAACAGTCACAAACAACATATGATGTTAACGTAAAAGTATTTGAAAATGCTGATGAAGCAATAGAAGGTGCAGATATTGTTGTGACAGCTACTAATTCTTCACATCCTGTGTTTAGTCGAACTTTAGAAGCGGGTGTACATCTCAATGCGGTAGGTTCTTTTAAACCAGATATGCAAGAATTACCTTCTGAATCAATGAAAGTAGCAGATAAAATTATTGTTGAATCTACAGAAGCTGCAATGGAAGAAACAGGAGATTTAAAAATTCCTGAACAAGAAGGCATATTATCTCAAGAATCACTTTATGCAGAACTTGGTGACATTGTTGCTGGGAATAAACAAGGACGTATGAATGATAACGAAATCACTTTATTTAAATCAGTGGGCTTAGCAATTGTAGACATTGTAGTTGCCAATTATTTTTATAAAAAAGCTCAACAATAAAAATAAAGTGAGGTGGAAAATGTACAATTTCTACCTCACTTCTTTATTTTTGTATGCGATAGTAAAATTTTTGCTTTATTGATAATCACTTGGATTAATGGCGATCACATTAGGAATTACTTTTTTGTATTCTTGTAAATCTTCATGATTATCAGTAATCAACGTAGTAATTTTGTTAGTTGGACAAACTTGATAAAATGCTACTTTATTTAACTTTGAACTATCTGTTAACATGTAAACCTCTTTAGACTGATAAACCATTTGGCGTTTAGCATCTACGAATTCTTCGCTGTAGTGCGTCACGCCTTTTAATGCATCCATAGCAGGTGTAGCTAAAAATGCTTTCATAGAATTAAATGATTGCAAGGTTTGAGTAGTAATTAATCCATTTAATACATAATTATTATGATAAAGTGTACCACCAGTGACAATCACTTTATGGTTAGAAGAATGAAGAATAGAAGCAATATGAATGTCATTAGTGATAATAGTTAAATTTTGCTTTTGTAAAATAGCTTTTGCAAATAATAGAGTGGTAGAACCTGAATCAATAATTAATGTATCTCCATCATCTACAAATTCAGCAGCTTTGTATCCTATACCTAATTTTTCATAATAGTAAGAAGTTTGTCTATCATCGAAATTTAATTCACTATAAACATTTTCATTATTTAGTACGACACCACCATGGGTACGTCTGATTTGGTTGTATTGTTCAAGTTTTACTAAGTCACGACGAATCGTTGCATCGTGTACGTTAAATTCTGTTGCTAATGTATGAACAGTAGCAGTTTTATATTTAGTTAAATAAGCAATGATTTTTTGTTCTCTTTCAGCAGGTAACATATAAAACGTCTCCATTCAGTAATTTTGATAATAAAAATGATAAGATTAAGTCGATTTTAATTATAGTATATCAAATACATAATAAAGGCTGTAGATGAAAGTATGACAATGAAATGATCATCATATATTCAGTCTACAGCCTATAAATTATTTAACGTTATTCCGTTTCACCATATTGTTGACTCTTCGGCATTTTAATGAAGAATGTTAGGATTGTACTAATAAAGTATATAATTCCTAAAATCCAAATTACACCTAAATCTCCAAGTGGCTCTAAGAAAATTCTAACTATCATTGGTCCTATGAATACTGGTAAACCAGCACCTAAGTTTAAGATTGAAAGTGTTGCGCCTTTATCTTTTTTAACAAGTGAAGGAATTAATGCAGTTAATGGTACATAAGCTGCAATAAAGATTCCCCAAGCAACGCCAACAATTGTTAATAAAATAATGTTACCGTGTGACCATATTGGGACATAACCCATTAATAGACAAGAAACACCACTACCGATACCACCAAAGATCATTACAGTATTACGCCAACCAATTTTATCTCCAATAATACCCCAAATAAGGTTGAATACGATATTACCGAAGAAGATAGCAGACCAAACAGCTAACCATTTTGAAGTTGGTATTCCGTATGATTCTAGATATAAAGGTAAGAAAATAGGGAATGCAAATTGTGCAGTAGTGTTAATAACACGAACAATACCACCTAATAATACTTTTGGTTCTTCAACTACAATAGTGAAACCTTTCATCATTTCTTTTAATTTAGCTTTAGCATTACTTTTATCTGTAGGTAATTTATCTCTATTTAAGACAATAGCTAAAAAGCCACCTAAAATTACCCAGAATAATGAACTCCATAATGTTCCAATATGACCTAAGTATTTAATCGCATAGATAGAATAAAACGCACCTAATACGTTTAGTCCACCAGTAAATACTAGCCAGAACCAACCAACAGCTGCACCCAATGTGCGTTGTTCTGAACGGTATGAAATCCATACTAAGAATGAATATGCAAATAATGGATAACCTAAACCGCGTAGTGCATAAGCTGGATACATAATTGCTAAGTTTTCAGATGGTAATGCAATACCAACGAAACAAATAGTTCCTATAATGTATAAAATCAAGCCGATAAACATTGTACGTTTACCACCGAATGCTTCAGCAAATACGCCACTAAACCAACTTGCAATTGCGACTGTGATACCATAACAACCAAATAGCCAACTCACTTCATTAGAGCTGAAACCATTATGTTGTAAATAAGGACTTAACCAACCAATTTCTAGGCCGTCTCCCATCATAAATATTAAAATCCCTATGTAACCCCAAACAATTTGTTTGGGCATACCTAAAAATGTTGTCTTATTCATCATTTGTTATCTCCCCTTAGATACAATGGTTTATGACCAGTGATATCTTAAATAAGTTTTTTTCCAACCTTTGTGAGCAGCAGTATCATCCATTGCTTTTTTCAAATCCTCTGTACTATGGATATCATAGTAATCATCAGGGATTAATTTTTTAAGTGCTTGTTGATAGTCTTTATTTTCGAATGAAGCAATTAATTGTTCGAATTCATGTTTAGTACTTCTTGAACTACCTGAAAGTGTTAAACCTTTTTCTAATACGTCACGTGTATTAATACCTACTAAATCTTCTGTTACACCCATTAACACGATTTGACCTTGTCTATCGATTAAGTCAATTGCTTGGTTAATAGCAGATTCAGAGAATTTTCCACCGCAACATTCAAATACGGTATGAACACCTTTATGACTATTGAAATCATAATCATTAACTAGATGTGTAGTTGCAAAGTTTTCAAATGATTTTAATTTTTCTTCAATAGCACCGAAGACAATTAAGTTTTCTTGTTCAATACCATAAATATAATGTAAAGCTGTTGCAGCTAAATATCCAACTGGTCCGTCACCAAATACAGCTACTTGTGGAGAAGATTTAGTTGTGATTTCTTTTAATTGATTGATTGGGAATAATGATACTGAACAAAGTTCAGCTAATAACGCAACATCTTCATCTAATGTATCTGGAATTTTAACGATGTTGTCACCAGGTACTACCATTCTATCTTGGCAAATACCATCATAACCGCTACCCATAAATACGGCATTTTCATCATAGTTATCAAGTAAATCTGTTTCTTCAAAATCACCAGCTCTTAAACGAGAAGGAATATTAGGAACGATAACTACTTTATCTCCTTTTTGATAATCAGGATGTTTAGAATCTTCAATAGTACCGATACCTTCGTGGAATAATGCCATTGGTAATTTTTTATCTAGTGCTTCTTTACGTCTATTACCTGTGTAATATCTTAAGTCAGCGTGACAGACACTTGCTTTTTCTGGATTAACAATAACATCACCATCTCTAAACTCATGATTTATTGTTGTATATTCAAATTCGCCTGGTTGAATAAGACGATATGCTTTTGATTCAATGCTCATTTCTGTTCATCTCCCTTTAATTTCTGTTCATTTTTATTTATGTAAATAATGGTAAACGCTTACAGTCATTTGTGTCAATGGTTTTTGCACAAAAATGTTTGTTTTGATGCTTTTTTATGTTTTTTTATTGATTTATTGTTCATTTGTGCGTATCATCTAAAGAAAACGCTTACTTAAACAGAGATGCAGACAAAGTATGGGGGTATTAGTAATGAGTTATAGTATTGGAGTAGATTATGGAACAGGCTCAGGTAGAGCTTTTTTAGTTGATACTACAAATGGAAAAATTATAGATAAATATATAAAGCCATATACACATGGCACAATCGAAAAAGATTTAAATGGGGTAAAATTGCCACATAGTTTTTCACTTCAAAATGGTAACGATTATATGGAAGTTTTAGAAGAAGGCGTACCTTATTTAATTCAATCTTCAGGTGTGAAACCAGAAGAAATAGTAGGAATAGGAATAGATTTTACTTCATCAACAGTTATGTTTACTGACGAAAATTTAGAACCTATTCATAATTTACCTGGTTTTGAAAATAATCCACATGCATACGTTAAGTTATGGAAACATCATGGTGCTCAAGCTGAAGCGGACCAATTATTCCAAACTGCTTTAGATAATAAGAGTAGATGGTTAGGTTATTACGGATTTAATGTAAGTAGTGAGTGGATGATTCCAAAAATTATGGAAGTTATGAACAAAGCACCAGAAGTGTTAGATAAAACAGCTAATATAATGGAAGCTGGCGACTGGATTGTTAATAAGTTAACAGGTGAAAATGTTCGTTCGAACTGTGGATTAGGATTTAAATCATTCTGGGAAGAAAATGAAGGATTCCATTATGATTTATTTGATAAAGTGAGTGATCAATTATCAGATGTTGTTCGTGATAAAGTGGATGCACCAATAGTTAAAATTGGCGAAACAGTAGGACAATTATCAGAAGAAATGGCCGAAAAACTTGGTCTTTCTACACAGACTAAAGTAAGTCCATTTATTATAGATGCACATTCAAGTCTATTAGGAATTGGTTCACAACAAGACAAACAAATGACTATGGTTATAGGAACGAGTACATGTCATTTAATGATAAATGAACAGCAACATCAAGTACCAGGTATCTCTGGTTCTGTTAAAGGAGCTATTATTCCTGAATTATATGCTTATGAAGCGGGGCAATCTGCAGTCGGTGATTTATTTGAATATATTGCTAAACAATCACCAAAAGAGTACGTAGATGAAGCAAATGAAAGAGGTATTTCAATTTTTGAATTATTGAATGAAAAAGTAAAAGATCAAATGCCAGGTGAAAGTGGTCTTGTCGTTTTAGATTGGCATAATGGTAACCGAAGTGTATTAAGTGATAGTAATCTTAAAGGATGCGTATTCGGTATGTCACTACAAACAACACATGAAGAATTATATCGTGCATATTTAGAAGCTACTGCATTTGGTACTAAAATGATTATGCAACAATATCAAAGTTGGAATATGGATGTCGAAGATGTATTTGCTTGCGGCGGAATACCTAAGAAAAATCCTTTAATGATGGATATCTATGCAAACGTGCTTAATAAAAAAGTAACTATTATTGATAGTGAATATGCTCCAGCAATTGGTGCAGCAATTCTTGGTTCTGTTTGTGGTGGTGCTCACCAAAGTTTAAATGAAGCAATTGAATCAATGAAAGAACCTATATTATATGAAGTGACACCTGATCCAGAAAAAGTAAAACGTTATAAAAAATTATTTAGTGCGTATAAAGAGTTACATGATCTTCATGGTTATAAAAAAGCAAGAATTATGCGCAATGTCGATAAGTTAATGGAAGCATAAAATGATATATATTTAGCAATGGACACTTAGTGAATTGACAATAGTTAATTTACTAAGTGTTTATTTATGATAAAGAAACATCGAATATATTAAAATATATTGGAAAAGGGAGATGAATAAAATGAAGGTCATGTTAACAGGTGCAACAGGTAATTTGGGCACACATATTACTAATCAAGCCATAGAACATAAAATGAAAGAATTTTATATAGGTGTAAGAAATTTAGATAAGGTACCAACAGATTGGAAAGAACATGTTACAGTAAGACACTTAGATTATTTCAATAAAGAAAGTATGGTTAGTGCTTTTCATGATATTGATACAGTTATTTTTATCCCAAGTATTATACACCCATCTATAAAACGTATTCCAGAAGTAGAGAATCTTGTTGATGCAGCTAAAGAAAGCAGCGTAAAACATATTATATATATTGGATATTATGCAGATCAACACGACAATCCATTTCATATGAGTCCATACTTTGGATATGCAGAACGGTTATTAGCTACAAGTGGTATTGATTTTACGTACGTTAGAATGGCAATGTATATGGATCCTTTAAAACCCTATCTTCCAGAATTGATGAATATGCATAAATTGATTTATCCGGTGGGTGATGGTCGAATTAATTATATTTCAAGACATGATATTGCAAGAGGAATTATCGCTATATTAAATAATCCCAATTCATGGGGGAAACGCTACTTATTATCCGGATACAGTTATGATATGTACGAACTTGCAAATATACTTTCGGAAGTATCGGGAACTAAAATTGAATATGATCCGGTTTCTTTAGAGACATTTGCTAAAATGTATGATGAACCAAAAGGATTTGGTGATTTATTAGCATCAATGTATGAAGCTGGAGCAAGAGGACTTTTAGATCAACAGTCTAATGATTTTGAAATGCTAGTAAATGATAAACCGCAGACATTTAAATCATTTTTAATGAAGTAATTGATAGATAGTGATGATGTTAATATAAAAACATCGTCACTTATTTTTATATTGACCATTTTTGTGTGTTTAATAAATGAATACTGGAAGTACTCAAAAATAAAAGTAATGTTATTCAAATTATTTTAAAATATTAACTTTGTACTCACTATATATACAAGAAAGCGCTTTTATATTACAATATAGATGTAAATAGAATGTTTGTACATACAAGAAAGACAATGAATTTTCTATAAACACAAGGGGAGATTTTATAATGAAGAAAATTATGATTACAGGCGCTTTAGGCCAAATAGGTACTGAATTAGTTGTAAAATGTAGAAAAATTTATGGTACAGATAATGTACTTGCAACAGATATTAGAGAACCAGAAGCGGATTCTCCAGTTCAAGATGGTCCATTTGAAATTTTAGACGTGACTGATCGAGATAAAATGTTTGAATTAGTTGAGAATTTTGGAGCAGATACATTAATGCATATGGCTGCTTTATTATCAGCAACTGCTGAGAAGAACCCAATGTTCGCTTGGGATTTAAATATGGGTGGATTAATGAATGCTCTAGAAGCAGCACGAACATATGACTTACATTTCTTCACACCAAGTTCTATTGGTGCATTTGGTGATTCAACACCTAAAGTTAATACACCACAAGTAACCATTCAACAACCTACAACTATGTATGGTGTTAATAAAGTTGCTGGTGAATTGTTATGCCAATATTACTTCACAAAATTTGGCGTAGATACACGTAGCGTGAGATTTCCTGGCTTAATTTCACATGTTAAAGAACCAGGTGGCGGTACTACAGATTATGCTGTTGAAATCTATTTCAAAGCAGTGAGAGAAAATCATTACACAAGCTATATTGATAAAGGTACATTCATGGATATGATGTATATGGATGATGCAATCGATGCTATTATTCAGTTAATGGAAGCGGATGGAGCAAAATTAGAAACTAGAAATGGCTATAACTTAAGTGCGATGAGTATTGATCCAGAAATGGTTAAAGAAGCCATTCAACAATATTATCCAGATTTCACATTAGACTATGATGTAGATCCTGTCAGAGAGAATATCGCTAAGAGTTGGCCTGATAGCATTGATACGAGTTGTTCACGTGGTGAATGGGGATTCGATCCTAAATATGATTTAGAAAGCATGACTAAATTAATGTTAGAAGCTATTGAAAAGAAAGAAAAAGCTACAAAATAACCCGTTCAATATATATAACGATATAAATACTATTTTTACTCCTTCTAATTATTTTTACATTAGAAGGAGTGTTTTTTATGCTTAATCAGTAAGATAACTTGTAAGATGTAGATGATAGTGTTTAACTTAAGATATATTGTATACATAAGTATTTATTTTGAATTTTCGGAAAACTTATTGAATAGTATTATTTCGATTGCTATAATCTAGTATACATATTTATATTGGTAGCAATATTAGGAGGCCGTTATCATGACAGAACAAGTCAATTTTGAAAAAAGAGAAACATTAAAAGAAAAACCAGATAGTTCTAACTTAGGATTTGGTCAATACTTTACAGATTATATGTTGAGTTATGATTATGATGCTGATAAAGGTTGGCATGATTTGAAAATAGTACCATACGCACCTTTTGAAATTTCACCAGCAGCTCAAGGTTTACATTATGGGCAAGCTGTTTTCGAAGGATTAAAAGCATATAAATATAATGGAGAAGTAGTTTTATTCCGTCCAGACCAAAACTTTAAACGTATTAACAATTCTTTAGCTCGTTTAGAAATGCCTGAAGTAGATGAAGATGTATTATTGGAAGGTTTAAAACAATTAGTAGATGTAGAACGTGATTGGATTCCTGAAGGAGAAGGTCAATCATTATACATTCGTCCATTTGTATTTGCGACAGAAGGTATCTTAGGAGTAAGAGCGTCACAAGCTTATAAATTATTAATTATTTTATCACCTTCAGGCGCTTATTATGGTGGAGATACATTAAAATCAACTAAAATTTACGTTGAAGATGAATATGTTCGTGCAGTAAGAGGCGGAGTTGGTTTTGCTAAAGTAGCAGGTAACTATGCAGCAAGTCTATTAGCACAAACGAACGCTAATAAATTAGGTTATGACCAAGTGCTTTGGTTAGATGGTGTTGAACAAAAATATGTAGAAGAAGTAGGAAGTATGAATATCTTCTTCGTTGAAAATGGTAAAGTTGTTACACCAGCATTAAATGGTAGTATTTTACCAGGTATTACACGTAAATCAATTATTGAATTAGCTCAAGATTTAGGATATGAAGTAGAAGAACGTCGTGTATCAATTGATGAGTTATTTGAATCATATGATAAAGGTGAATTAACTGAAGTATTCGGTACAGGTACAGCAGCAGTTATCTCACCAGTTGGTACTTTACGTTATGAAGACCGTGAAATCGTGATTAATAATAATGAACCAGGTGAAGTTACTCAAAAACTATATAATGAATATACTGGTATTCAAAACGGAACACTTGAAGATCGCCATGGTTGGAGATTTGTAGTTCCAAGATATTAAAATATATAGAGTATGAGCTAGAAGCCTTATAATTTAAAGGTTTCTAGCTTTTTTACATGTGAGAAAGTAATATAAATTTTTATATTCTTTAAATTCATATGAAGTAGAAAAAAGTATATATACGCATGTGTTGTATATAAGTGACTTTTCTATTTTTTTAAGTAAGGTTGTACTACAATGGTATATGTTGAAAGAAAATATAAACATGGAGTGTAGAGATATCAATGGAATGGATACTATTCGATAAAGATGGCACATTAATAGAATTTGATAAAAGTTGGGAAAAGATTGGTATACGTCTTGTCGATAAATTACTAGATACATTTCCTGTACATGATAAAGAAGTTGCACATCGACAACTTGGTATAATGGATGACAAAATTGTACCTGATTCAGTTATGGGTTCGGGTTCATTAGGCGAAATGATTAAATCATTTGATAATATTACTGGACAAGATACTTCTGAATGGGCAAGAAATACAAGTCAAGAATTAGTAGATTCAAGGGAACCAGAAAATAATTGGATTGAAGGCGTGTATGACACAATTGTAGAATTACGAGAAAAAGGTTATAAAATAGGAATCGTTACAAGTGATACAAATAAAGGAGCAACTCAATTTTTAGAAGCAACACAATCTACTAGTTTATTTGACTTAGTTATTTCTACAGAAACACATGCTGAAGAAAAGCCTAATCCTAAAGTATTGGATCCATTATTTGCCGCTTATAATGTTAAACCTGAACAAGTTGCTATCGTCGGCGATACAGCAAATGATATGAAGACTGCGATAAATGCCCACCTAGGATTAAGTATTGGTGTTTTAACAGGTATTGCTAAAGAAGAAGAACTCCATGAGGCAGATGTTATAGTAGAAAGTGCTAAAGAAGTTAAAAATGTCATTGATCAATTTTCACAAAAATAATTAAAAAGCGCCAATATAGACGTCTTTATCAAAAAGATATCTATATTGGCGTTAAATTTTATAATCCTTTTTTTATCTAGGGTCAGTTTCTCTATATGTTTTAATAACATGAGCTATTTTTTCAATAATAGGGTTTAATGAATCTGGGTCATTATGCACATCATAGTCGTTAATGTTAACGCGGACAACAGGACAAGCGTTAAAACTATTGATCCAATTATCATAACGTTTAAATAGTTTTTGCCAGTATTCAGGGTCAGTATTAATTTCAATATCACGACCACGTTCTTTAATTCTCTCTATGACTTCATCATAGTTACATTCCAAATAAATAAGCACATCAGGCTTTGGAAAATAAGGTGTCATAACCATAACGTTAAATAGTTCAGAGTATGTTTGAAAATCAGCTTCACTCATTGTACCTTGTTCTTCATGCATTTTCGCAAATATATCAACATCTTCATATATTGAACGGTCTTGTACAAAACCGCCTCCATATTCAAACATTCGTTTTTGTCCTTTAAAACGTTCTGCTAAAAAATAAATTTGTAGATGAAAACTCCAGCGCTCAAAGTCATTATAGAATTTATCCAAGTAAGGATTGTGTTCTACGTTCTCAAATGAAGTTTTAAAATTTAATTTATCTGCCAAAGCTTGAGTGAGTGTTGATTTACCTACTCCAACTGTACCTGCAATTGTAATAATAGCATCTTGTGGTATGTTAAACGAATTCATTTTATATATCTCCAATCATTGATTTTACTTGTTTTAAAATACCTTGGTAATCATCTTCATTATTAACAAAGTCTAGTTTAGTCGTATCAATGAATAATGTTTTTACGTTTGTATTTTGTAAAGACTTATAAAAATTATGATAATCATGTTTTAAAGCTAATAAGTAATCATCTTCAATTTGATGTTCAAAGCTACGATTACGTTTAGCTATTCTTGCCTTAAGAGTTTCTAATTCTGCATCTAAAAAAATAACAGTATCAGGCATCGATAAATCTTCGGTAAGTATGTCATATATACGTGTGAATTTATTAAATTCATCAGGTTGTAGTGTATTTTTCGCAAAAATTTTATTTTTATAAATATGTGCGTCACTAACAATACCTTTATGTTTAAAGTTGATATCTTGAAATTGTTTATACCTATTACATAAAAAGAACATTTCAGTTTGGAAACTCCATTTTGAAATATCTTCATAAAAATCTGATAAAAAAGGATTTTCATCAACAATTTCTTTTTCTTCATAGAAATCTAATGATTGACTTAATTTGTGTGCAAGGGAAGATTTACCAACACCTATTGGACCTTCAATTGCGATAAATGGTTTATTCATATTCACTTCTCCAAATGTTAAGATAGACAGTGAGTATTGTAACACAAGTGAGGTGTCTGGACACGAATGGAAACTGATGAATATTATATGAAAATTGCAATAGAAGAAGCCCAAAAAGCTGAACAGTTAGGTGAAGTGCCTATCGGTGCTGTTATAGTTAAAAATCATCAAATTATAGCTCGTGCACATAATCTAAGAGAAACTATGCAACAACCCACTGCACACGCTGAACATTTAGCCATTGAGCGTGCCGCTGAAGTTTTAGGAAGTTGGCGTCTTGAAGATTGTACTTTATTTGTAACACTTGAGCCATGTGTTATGTGTGCGGGTACTATAGTAATGAGTCGCATTCCTTCTATTAAATATGGTGCTGCAGATCCTAAAGGTGGTTGTTCGGGTAGTTTAATGAATTTATTGAACCAACCGAATTTTAATCACAGAGCACAAGTAGAAAGCGGATTGTTAGAAGCAGAGTGTGGTAACCTACTGAGAAAATTTTTTAAAAATTTAAGAGAAAAGAAAAAATCAGACAAACGGGCTATTCAATAGATACAAGAGAATTTGTTAAAATAGAATAGTAAAGCAAGTGTTTGAATGTAAATAAATTATCTAGATAATAAATAATAGAATGGAACGAGGTTAACGAATGATTAAGTTAATAGCAACAGATATGGATGGTACGTTATTAAATGCAGCACATGAAATTTCTCCAGAGAATCAACAAGCAATTCGATATGCTCAAGAACAAGGTATTACTGTAGTCATCGCAACTGGTAGAGCTTTTTATGAAGCAAATACACCAGTAGCTGATACAGACTTGAAAGTACCGTATATTTGTTTGAACGGGGCGGAAGGTCGCGATGAAACATTTAATATTATGAGTACCTCTCATCTCAATCATGAATTAGTTAATAAAGTGACTTCAAAATTAAAAGATGAAGGTATATACTACCAAATTTACACTAATAGAGGTATTTATACTGAAAATCCTCAAAAAGACTTAGATATTTATATAGATATTGCTGAACGTGCTGGTCAACAAGCAGATGTTGAAAAGATAAAAGCAGGAATTCAAAAACGTATTGATAATGGAACTTTAAAAGTCGTCGAAAGTTATGATGATATAGAGGATATTCCAGGTGAATTAATCATGAAAGTATTAGCTTTTAATCCAGATTTAGAAAAGATGGACCGTATTGGACAAGAACTTGCGGCATCACCAAACCTTGCTATTTCATCTTCTTCAAGAGGAAATTTAGAAATTACTCATTCAGATGCACAAAAAGGTATTGCATTAGAAACAATTGCTGAACGATTAGGAGTCAAAATGGAAAACGTAATGGCAATTGGCGATAACTTAAACGACGTTTCTATGTTAGAACGAGTGGGATATCCTGTTGCTATGGACAATGCAGCACCAGAAGTAAAAGCTATCGCAAAGTATACAACTGACACTAATGAAAATAGTGGTGTAGGAAAAGCAATTATGAAACTGATTAATGACAATCAATAATATAGCTAAAAAGGAGTTAACAAGAGAATGAAAGGAATAGCAATAATAGGAAGTGCACAATTGGGGTCTCATACAAGTGCCTTAGCCCAATATTTACAAGGACAATTTGAAGAACATGATGTCGAATTGGAAATTTTTGATTTAGCTAAAAATCCAATCCATCAATTGGACTTTGCAGGTACAACACAAGCAACTGATGAAATTAAACAAAATGTAGATATGTTACAAAGCAAAGCTATGGAATCAGATTTCTTTATACTAGGAACACCTAATTATCATGGCTCATTTTCAGGTATTTTAAAAAATGCATTAGATCATTTAAATATGGATTATTTTAAAATGAAACCTGTTGGTCTAATTGGTAATAGTGGAGGAATAGTAAGCTCAGAACCACTTTCACAATTACGGATTATCGTTAGAAGCTTATTAGGAATAGCAGTTCCAACACAAATTGCTACACATGATAGCGATTATGCTAAATTGGATGATGGTACTTTATACTTAGAAGATGACGAATTTCAATTACGTGCAAGATTATTTGTCGACCAAATTGTTTCATTCGCTAATAATAGCCCATATGATCATTTGAAATAAACAATTATATAAATTACTAACTTAACTCAAACAAATATTTGATAAGGGTTTAAATTATTCAGAACTCTATCATTATTGTTTGAGTTTTATTATGTTTAAAAAGTAATTTGTTTGTAAATTCTATACATTTTTAGAATTAAGTTATTTAATTTTATGGCATTTTTATGATTGATATTCTTTTAAAAAGATTATACAATAATGTTGTTAAATCATTGGAAGTCATTTCTTGGCTTGCAATATCTAATGAAACGCTACAATTAAATATTAAAAGTACAATTGTAATTAAGCATATAGTATACATATAACGATAATCCTTTTAATTGTTAAATTTTGTGTCCAATTTTTTAGAGAGAAACGATTGAACTTGTAATCACTAACTCTAACTAGACATTGAACAATTGAGAGGATAATTTTTTTGTAATTATTTTGTAAATTAAGTTTACTAAAATTTGAAGTGTTTTTAAATTTTAGTAAATAAAAATAAGAACAATTAAACATAACGAATATATTTGTTTATATACAAAAATAAATAAGCGTTTCAAAACAATATTGTTTATATTATATTTGAGATGACAACGATATGTATAAATATATGGTTGTTACATATAATTTTTAAAAGTAGCTAGGAGGAAAATATGAAAAAAAAGACTAGATTTTTTACCTAACAAATTGAACAAATATTCTATCAGAAAATTCACAGTAGGAACCGCATCAATATTAGTAGGAGCTACATTAGTATTTGGTGTTGGAAACCAAGAAGCTAAAGCAGCTGAAAATACTACTGAAGAGTCGTCAGCACAAACAAGTGAAGATACGTCCTCACAAGATGATGCTGTGAAACAAAAAGATGTTGTTCAAACAAACGAACAAACTACAAATAACAATGATCGTCCTGAACAAACAGATCTAACTAAAGAAAATAACGTAACAGAAGAACAATCTACACAAGAAGATTCAAAAGCAAATTCTTCTGAAGAACAAGTAACAAAAGAAGATGCTGCTAAAGAATCTACAACACAAGCAAACATTAAAGAAGAATCAACAACAGAAAGACCAAAAGTAGAAACAACTAAAGAGGAATCAACGACAGAAGACACAAAAGCAGATGCTATTAAAGAAGAACCGACAAAAGAGGCACCAAAAGCAGAAACAACTAAAGAAGAATCAACAACAGAAGACACACAATCAAACACTACTAAAGAACAACCAACACAAGAAGCGCCAAAAGCTGAGACTACTACAGAACAGACCCCAGAATCAAATCAAACTGATTCAAAAGAAACTACTTCAGAAGAAACATCTCAAACAAAAACTCAATCTCAAAATTCACAAAAAACAAATAATTCACAAGACGTTGACACTGTAGTTAACGATGTTCAAAATGCTACAACAACACAAGATAAACAAGATGCTTTAACTAATTATATTGCTGATGCAAATAACACAAGTAAAGCAAATGCTAAAGCACAAGTTGAAAACTTAGATTTAGACTTTAATAATATTGATAAAAATACATTATTAAATGCATTAGCTAAAGATTATTCAAATAAGAAAGAATCAGAAACAACTTATGCTACTGAACGCTCTATAACTTCTACACCAAAAACTGTAAGTCGTTTAGCTGTAAGAAAATTAGCTGCTGCAAAACAAGGTACGAATGTAAATAATAAAGTACATTTTTCTAATATTGATATAGCTATTGATAAAGGTCATACAAATACTCAAACAGGCAATAAAGAATTTTGGGCAACATCAAGTGATGTATTAAAAGTAAAAGCTGATTACACAATAGATGATGATGTACATGAAGGCGATCAAATGACCTTTAAATACGGTCAATATATCCGTCCAGGTTCAGTGACTTTACCTACTACAGAACAAAATTTATATGATGAAAATGGAAGATTAGTTGCTAAGGGAGTTTATGATAGCGCGTCTAATTCGACAACGTATACGTTTACTAACTATGTAGATCAATATAATAATATTAAAGGTAGTTTTGAAAAAGTTGCTTTTGCCAAAAAAGAAAGTGCAACTACAGATAAAACATCTTATCCTATGCAAGTGACATTAGGAAGTGACTCATATTCAAAAAATGTAATTGTAGACTATGGTAATAAAAATGTTCCGATTATTTCTAGTACTAATTATATAGAAAATGATACATTAGCACGTCATATGACTGCATATATTAACCAACCTAAAAGTACATTTACTACTGAGAAATTCACAACTAATTTAACTGGATTTAAGTTTGATCCTAGTAAAAATAATTTCAAAATTTATGAAGTAACTAATCAAAATCAGTTTGTTGATAGTTTTGCACCTAATACTGCAAACCTTAAAGATGTAACTAGTAATTTTAAAATAAATTATAGTAATAATAATCAAACTGCGACGATTGACTTATTAAATGGAGCTAAAAGTAGTAATAAGCAATATATTATTCAACAAGTAGCTTACCCTCAAGATAGTTCTACAGACACTAATGGTAAAATTGATTATAAATTAGAAACAAATGAAAAATCTTATGGATGGTCAAATTCATATGCTGCTGTAGCAGGTTCTTCTACTGCAACTGGAGATGCCAAAAAATATTCACTAGGCGACTATGTATGGGAAGATACAAATAAAGATGGTAAACAAGATGATACAGAAAAAGGTATTCCAGGCGTAACTGTAACATTAAAAGATAAAGACGGTAATGTACTTAAAACAACAACTACAGATGAAAATGGTAAATATCGTTTTGATGATTTAGATAGTGGAGATTATATTGTTCATTTTGATAAACCTGAAGGACTTACTCAAACAACTACTAATTCTGGTGAAGACGATAAAGACGCTGATGGTGAAGATGTCCATGTAACTATTACTGATCATGATGATATGACTATAGATAATGGTTACTATGATGACGACTCAGACTCAGATAGCGATGCAGACAGTGACGCGGACTCCGACTCCGATGCAGACAGTGACGTGGACTCCGACTCCGATGCAGACAGTGATGCGGATTCCGATTCAGATGCGGATAGCGACGCGGACTCAGACTCAGACGCAGATAGCGATGCTTATTCCGATTCAGACGCTGACAGCGACGCAGATAGCGATGCTTATTCCGATTCAGACGCTGACAGCGATGCAGACTCAGATTCTGATGCAGATAGCGACGCGGATTCAGATTCAGATTCAGATAGCGATGCGGACTCAGATTCCGACGCAGACAGTGATGCGGATTCCGATTCAGATGCGGACAGCGACGCAGATAGTGACGCAGACTCCGATTCAGATTCAGACAGCGATGCGGACTCAGACTCAGACGCCGACAGTGACGCAGATTCAGATTCCGATTCAGATAGCGATGCGGATTCCGATTCCGACGCAGACAGTGATGCGGACTCAGACTCAGATGCCGACAGCGATGCAGATTCAGACTCAGACGCAGATAGTGATGCGGACTCAGACTCCGATGCAGACTCAGATTCTGATGCAGATAGCGACGCGGATTCAGATTCCGATGCAGACAGTGATGCGGACTCAGATTCAGACGCAGACAGTGACTCAGATAGCGATGCCGATTCAGATTCTGATGCAGATAGCGACGCAGATTCAGATTCTGATGCAGACAGTGATGCTGATTCAGACTCCGATGCAGATAGCGACGCAGATTCAGATTCCGATGCAGATAGCGATGCAGACTCAGATTCAGATTCCGACAGCGATGCCGATTCAGACTCCGACGCAGACAGTGATGCAGACTCCGATTCCGACGCAGACAGCGATGCGGACTCCGACTCAGATGCGGATAGCGATGCGGACTCAGACTCGGATGCAGATAGCGACGCAGATTCCGATTCCGACGCAGATAGCGATGCGGACTCCGACTCAGATGCAGATAGTGATGCGGACTCAGACTCCGATTCCGACGCGGATAGTGATGCGGATTCCGATTCTGATGCAGACAGTGATTCAGACTCAGACTCCGACGCAGACAGCGATTCAGATTCCGACGCAGATAGTGATGCGGACTCAGGTTCAGACAAAGATCATTCAGATGATAAAGCATTACCAGAAACTGGTGATCAATCAAATTCAAATAATGCGACGTTATTCGGATCTTTATTTGCTGGCTTAGGCTCATTATTCTTATTCGGTAGACGCCGTAAAAAAGAAGATAAATAAGAAACGCATTTAAAAAGTGCTACTAGTTACCATAGGTAGGTAATTAGTAGCATTTTCTATATTTACTATTATTAAGATGAGCGATAAAAAATAATTGTAATACAACTTATTTTAATTTTAAAATGAATATCTTTTTGAATTTTTAATGAAATACAAAAATGTTTTAATAAAGTGTAAAAATATTAAGTTTAACTTAATATTTAACGTTGACTAACATTTAAAAAGGTTATATAATTTTAAATGCAAACAATTGAGGTTAATTGGTAAAAGAAATTATGTGAAGTATTTTGTCAATTGATTAAAGAGTATAAAATAATTAAATATCTCAAATAACAACTATATAAATCTAGATAATCCTTTTGAATGTTATATTTAGAAAAGATAAATATAAGGCAGATCGGTTACCCATATATTTATGTCATTTCTAAATAAAAGTAACATTTAAGATAAAGAGGATTATTTTTTTATACTTTTTAAATATTTACTTTTATGTAAAAACAATAAATGGTATGGAATTTTCTGTTTTAAAAGAGAAATTTTGTCCTTACATTATTTAATTTAATTATTTGTTATAGTATTTTGTGGATATTAAATGTTGTAAAACTTGATTGTTTATATTATTATTTAAAGTGACAGCTACTAATTTTTAAGTGGTTGTTACATACAGTTATTAAGAAGTAACTAGGAGGAAATATATGAAAAAAAGAATGGATTTTTTACCTAACAAATTGAACAAATATTCTATCAGAAGATTTACAGTAGGGACTGCATCAATATTAGTAGGGGCAACTCTATTATTCGGTCTTGGAAATCAAGAAGCTAAAGCAGCGGAAAATAATACAGAAGAGACGTCAACACAAGCAAGTGAAGATACATCTTCACAAGATGATGCTGTTAAGCAAAAAGGCAATGTTCAAACAAGTGAACAAACTAAAAACAATAGTGATATTCCTGAACAGACTGATGTAACAAACGACAATAATGCAACAGAAGAACAAACTACTCAAGAAGATTCGAACACAAATAATATTGAAGAGTCATCAACACAAGAAGACTCAAAAGCAAACACTGCTAAAGAAGAATCAACAAAAGAGGCACCAAAAGCAGAAACAACTGAAGAACAAACAATAACAGAAGTTTCAAAAGCAGATGCTTCTAAAGAAGAATCAACAAAAGAAGCACCAAAAGCAGATGCTTCTAAAGAAGAACCAACAAAAGAGGCTTCAAAAGCAGAAACAACAGAAGAACAAACAACAACAGAAGGTTCAAAAGCAAACACTACTAAAGAACAATCAATTGAAGAAGTACCAAAAGCTGAGACTACTACAGAACAAACTCCTGAATCAACTCAAACTGATTCAAAAGAAACTACTTCAGAAGAAACACCTCAATTAAAAACTCAATCTCAGAATTCACAAAAAACAAATAATTCACAAGACGTTGATACTGTAGTTAACGATGTTCAAAATGCTACGACAACACAAGATAAACAAGATGCTTTAACTAATTATATTGCTGATACTAATAACACAAGCAAAGAAGATGCTAAAGCACAAGTTGAAGACTTAGATTTAGATTATAATAATCTTGATGAAAATACATTATTAAGTGCATTAGCAAAAGATTATTCAAATAAAAAAGAAGCTACAACAGCTTATGCAACTGCTCGTGCCTCTGAATCTACTGCTAAACCAGTGAAGAAATTTGCTGTAAGAAAATTAGCTGCAGAACAAGGTACAAATGTAAATGATTTAATTACAGTTGTTAATCAATCAATCAAAGAAGTTAATGAGTCAGATGGTGTGATACATGCTCATGAAGGTGAAGCAATTGAATATCAATCTCAATTCAAAATAGATAACAAAGTTAAATCTGGCGATACAATGACTATTCAATATGATCCGCATACTACACCAGATGATATATCAAATAATTTAACACCAATTAACATAACTGATTCTTCAGGAGAAATTATTGCTACAGGAAGTTATGATGAAAACAATAAGGAAACTACTTATACATTTACTGATTATGTTGATAAATATGAAAATGTAACTGCTAGATTATATTTAAGTTCTTATATTGATAAAAAAGAAGTTCCTAATGAAGAAAATGTTAATTTAACTTTTGGAACAGCTGGCAAAACAACAAATAAAAATGTTTATGTAGAATATCAGGAACCTAGAGTACTTAAAGATTCTAATATTGAATCTATGTTTAGTCATTTAGATGAAGATAAAAATGAAGTAGAACAAACAATTTATGTCAATCCACTTAGAAAAAATGCACATAACACTAAAGTATTAGTTAGAAGTCAAGGCTTTTATGATGAAGGAGATTTCTATTATGGTGGTGGAAGTACCATTATAAACAATGATACTGATATTAAAGTGTATAAAGTAGGACCTAACCAAGAATTACCACAAAGTAATAGAATATATGACTACAGTCAGTATGAAGATGTAACAGATCAATTAACTATTGATAAAAATTATGGCAGTAATATGGCAAATATTAATTTCGGCGATATAGATTCACCTTATATTATTAAAGTGATTAGTAAATATGCACCTGGTGCTGATAATTCACTTGCCATTCAACAAGGTGTAAGAATGGAAACTACTGATTCATCTGGAAATATTGCTTATGTAGGTTACACAAATAATATAACTGCTTCAAATGATGCTGGTGACGGAGATGGTACTGTAGCACCAGAAAAATTATACAAAATCGGTGACTATGTATGGGAAGATACAGATAAAGATGGCGTACAAGGTACAGATTCAAATGAAAAACCAATCCCAGGTGTTTTAGTTACATTAGAATATCCAGATGGTACAACTAAATCTGTAAGAACAGACGAAAATGGTCATTATGAATTTGATAATTTATATGATGGAGAAACATACACAGTTACATTTGAAACTCCTGAAGGTTATACACCTACACAAGTTAATGTTGGTGACGGTGCCAAAGATTCAAATGGTGGTTCTGTAACAGTAACTATTGATGGTCATGATGATATGACTTTAGATAGCGGATTCTACAAAGAAGATAGCGATGCAGATGCAGATGCTGACGCAGACAGTGATGCGGATTCAGACTCAGATGCAGA
>NZ_KK211096.1:61638-347661 GCF_000620265.1 Staphylococcus sp. URHA0057
GATGCAGATAGCGATGCGGACTCAGACTCAGATGCAGATAGCGATGCCGATTCAGATTCAGATGCAGATAGCGACGCAGATTCAGATTCCGACGCAGACAGCGATGCTGATTCAGATTCAGATGCCGACAGCGACGCAGACTCAGACTCAGACTCAGATGCCGACAGCGATGCAGACTCAGATTCAGATGCCGACAGTGATGCGGATTCAGACTCAGATGCAGATAGCGACGCAGACTCAGACTCAGATGCAGATAGCGATGCAGACTCAGATTCTGATGCAGATAGCGATGCGGATTCAGACTCAGATGCAGATAGCGATGCAGACTCAGATTCAGATGCGGATAGCGACGCTGATTCAGACTCAGATTCAGATGCAGATAGCGACGCTGATTCAGACTCAGATGCGGATAGCGATGCTGATTCAGACTCAGATGCCGACAGTGATGCAGACTCGGACGGTTTTATAGAATACGAAGGAGATAGTGATGCCGATGGTGATGCAGATTATGAGTCAGATTCAGATGCAGACTCAGACAATGATAAAGATCATTCAGATGATAAAGCATTACCAGAAACTGGTGAAGAATCAAATTCAAATAATGCAACATTATTCGGATCTTTATTTGCTGGTTTAGGCTCGCTATTCTTATTCGGTAGACGCCGTAAAAAAGATGCAGAAAACAAGTAATAATTAAATATTATTCAAATATTAAGTATGATAAGGAGCCAGGTCAATGAGACCTGGCTTTATTTAAAATAAAAAACAAAATTACATAAAATTAACTAATATTGTTATAATTAAAAGCATAAAGAGTTTAAAGTACGGAGGGTAATATGAATATAGAAAGTAAAATTAAGGATTTAGTAGAATTTATAAAAAATAAAGAAATTATTAAAAAGTATGTTTTTTTGAGTTTGGGGAAACCAAATGTTAAAGCTCAAGTGAAAATTATAAAAAGAACTAATTATTTAGAAAGAGAAATAATTAAAATATGTCAAAAATATAAGAAACAAGCAGGCGAGTTTCCAACTTGGATTAAACTAGATATTGTTACTAATTATGAAACTGTTCTTTTTAAAGACTTAAAAAAAGAAATGATTAATACGAGACGAAATTATATCGATTTTGGAATATCATTAGATAAAAATTGGAATGTTACATTCTTACCTGAAGAAATTAATGTCAATGCATTTGTTAGACCGTCTAAAAAGACAAAGGAGTTTTATTTGTCAGAAGATAATATTAATAACTATATTAGAAAATACACTAATTATAAACGACCATATTCACATGAATTGTATGAATCTAAAGAAGTTATTAAATTTTATACAAAGTCTTATTTTTTGGATGATGATCAAGTATATGAGCTAGAATCAAAGGGTTATAAGAAAGGTCTAAGAAAGATTGATAATTTAAACGATGAAATCGATCAATTAATAAATAGTAGTGCTCATTTTTTAGAAAATATGTTAGAAGATAATGGTAAATTTAAATATGGATATTTTCCACATTTCGATAAAGAGATAGGATTTTATAATATTTTACGACATTCATCATCAACTTATGCATTAATTGAAGGTTTAAATTATATGAATGAATCTCTTGAATCAACAGAAAAAGCTATAGAGTATATTATTGAAAATCATATTTATGAAGTTAATGGAAATGCTTATGTATTTGATAATACTAAAAACGCAAATGAAATTAAACTAGGTCAAAATGCGTCGTTTATTTTTGCTGTTTGTGAATACTTAAAAAAACAACAAAATCCATATTATCTAGAAGCTGCTCAAAAAGTAGCTAAAGGAATTCTGTCTATGATTGATGAAAATACTTGGGATACTACCCATGTTTTAAACTATCCAGATTTATCAGTTAAAGAAAAATTTAGGATCGTTTATTATGATGGAGAAGCAGCATTGGCTTTAATGCGTTTATATCAACAAGATCATAATGAAAAATGGTTGAATACTGTTAAGAGTTTAGTGGATCAATTTATTTCTAAAGATTACTGGAAATATCATGACCATTGGTTAGGTTATTGTACGAATGAACTTGTCCAAATCAGTCCAGAACAAAAATATTTTGAATTTGGTATTAAGAATGTAAGTACACATTTAGATTATATTAAAAATAGAGAGACAACTTTTCCAACATTTCTAGAAATGCTAATGGCTACATATAAATTAGTTCAAAAAGCTAAGGCAGAGGGATATGAAGATTTAGTTAATTCACTCATTGATGAACAAAAATTGATAGATATTATCCACGTAAGAGCTAATTATCAAAGAACTGGATTCTTTTATCCAGAATTAGCAATGTATTTTAAAAATCCTTCAAGAATATTGGGTAGTTTCTTTATCAAACACCATGGTTATAGAGTGAGGATCGATGACATTGAACACTATCTTTCAGGATATGTTCAGTATCAAAATGTTTTTAAATAAAGACCAAGGAGTATAAGTTATGGATAATAAAGAGAACGAAAAAAATATTAATAATGATGATGAAAAATCTGAATTAGATAAAGAAATTGAAGCTGAATTAATTGAATATATGAATAGTGATAAAAAAGAAGAAAAAGAAGAAAAAAAGAAATATAAAACAGCTGGATTTATTGTTGCATTAGTCATTGCAATCTTATATATGGTTAAATTCGCTAAGCATTTTATGTATATTGATTTGCATTCACTAATACATTAAAATGGCTTAGTTATTAAATATATGATTGTACTTATAGTGTTACAAAGAATTAACAAAAATGAGCACTAAGACGGTTTTTTATAAAAACCATCTTAGTGCTTTTTGATTGTTATTATTAATTATATTTGGTTTGGAAATATTTAACTATTGGTACTTGTCATATTTTCCCAAAAATAAATTTTCAATGAATGTAATAGACTTTTCTGAAATGAATGGATTACGTAATAATTTAATTAATGTTTTTTTTGTATGTTTAAATAATCTCATTGGAGCATATTGACCTCGTTGAATCATGTCAACATAACGGTTTAAAAATATAGTAAGCAAATCTTGTTTTCTTTGTTGAGAAATATTATTTTGGTTCACTATAAAATCATACACAGCAGAATATATTTTCACTGCATCTCGAGGAGGCGTAGATGAATTTGACAATGCAACATCATCTTGAGCTTCATAAAAATAATAATCTTTTTCATAGCCTAAAATGGTTATATAATTAACTACACTGTATACTTGCATTAAAAACCAATTATCTTCACGTACTTTTATATCTTTTGGAAAGCGAATATTATAATCCTCGATAATAGATCTTTTAATAAATTTACCTATAACATTTAAACTATTATAAAGTTTAGTATTTTCAAATATTAAATCAGATTTTGTATATTTGCATGAAAAGGCGGATCGACTTATAGGTCTATTGCTATTTATTGCTCTGAAATAAGGCATGCATATCATATCATTATTAGTTGTATTTGCAATTTCCATTGCATCGCTTATAGAATAAGGTGTAATGTAATCATCTGAATCAATAAATAATACCCATTCTCCGTTAGCGTTATCCAGTGCTTTATTACGAGGAACTGAAGCGCCACCTGAGTTCATATTACTTTCTAAAATAATTAGATTAGGTATTAATGATTTAAATTGTTCAACTACTTTTAAAGAGTTATCTGTAGATTTATCATCAGAAATAATAACTTCAATTTTATCTAAATTATAATCTTGTTCAGCAATTTTAGTTAACAGTCTGGCGATTGTGCTTTCTCTATTATATAAAGGAACAATTATGGAAACATCTATTTTATTATTCATTTTACATCTCCTGTATAGTGAAATAATATTTCTTTCGCTTCATTTTCATTTGCAAATGATGTGAAAATGATTGTTTTATTATCTCCACGAATAAATCCACTTTTATATTTTAAACCTATTAAGAAGTAATTGTTGAATTTAAATAAACTATATTTATAATTTTTGTAAATATTGAATAAGTCTCCAACAGTAAAGCTTTGTCTCTCTTTAACTCTGAATCTACCTGTTAAATTGATAGCGATAGAATTACTTAAATTAAATTTATTAATTGCAAAATTTGTATATTTCTTTCTATTTGCAAAATTTTCAAATAAATAATCTACAAGTTCATATGTTTCTGACGGATGTGGCCCTTTAGTCATTGAAGATAGCAAACTAAATACATTTACTTTTTTTCCTTTGAAAAATGTTGAGTTATTAGTTACCCATTCTTGTAACTCTAATTCTTCGTTTTGAGCATTTTCATCAATTGCATTCATGTAATAAAGCAGTGGACCCATGCCTTCAACTGTCATAGAATTTTCTGTATTATATTCGTGTTCGATTTTACTAGTTACATTATCGACAATAATATAACTTTTTCCTGCTTTACTTATTGAAGAAAATAACTCTTCTTCATTTTGTAAATTCATTCTTTTTAATATATGTGGAAGAGTTTTAGCGATTTCAGGAAACTCAGTACCACCACTTGAAGATTTTAATAATGTAATTGAATTTGAATTACATAAATATTTTAAATCATTAATCATTAATTCTTTGTTTGGGTACCATGTAATATTTTTATTATTAATTTTATTAACTACAGGTCTTAAATCATCATCTAAACAAAGAATATGATCAGCATTTGAATTAGTTAAATATGGTATTAATTCCTGATGGATTTCTTTAGACTTATGCCCTAAATCATTAATTTTCCCTATTGCAATAATTTTATTGCCACTAAAGAATTGAGTCTGACTATCAAAAGCTTTTATTGCATTTATCATGGCAGGAAGTGAAGCATTATGAGTATCATCAATTAATGTTAACTGATGAGATTTTGTTATAACTTTTTTCATTTTTAATATTTTAGAGAATGGTTTAAAATCATAAAGATGTTTAGGTTTAATAGGCACATTTAAATTTTTCATGATAAGTAATGCACCTAATGTATTTGAAATCATACCATCACTTATTGTATTGATTTGATACTCATTAATATCATGATTATTTTCAATACCAATTTGAATAGCACCTTTTAAATAATTTATATATGATGGTGCTAGATCAGAAGGTTTAGTATTATCTATTGAATAAGTCTGTACATTTTCTGTGAATTGTGAAGCTTGTTGCTTTAAATAATCTAAGAACATTGTGTCGCCATTAATAATAGCTATGCCGTTTTTATTGAGACCTGCAAAAATTCGAGCTTTTAGCTCAGCGATTTCATGAATACTTTTGAATGTTGAATAATGTGCAGCACCAATTCCAGTAATAACGGCAATATCTGGTTTGAGATATAATGCTGTGTTTTCCCTATGATTGATAGCATTAAGAGAAGTTTCAATTACGGCAAAGTCAGGATTTTTAATCAATTTTAGCATATTAGCATAAATAGCGGCTCTAATATTATTATTCCCTCTATTTTCAAGAACATTATAATCTTGCAGTAAAGAAGAAGTTAGCATTCTAGTTGAACTTTTCCCCATCGATCCTGTAATAGCTATAACTGGATTTTTATATTGGTTTCTTATGTAAGTTGCAAGTTTTTTAATGGCTTTAACAGAATCATGAACGATAAGTTGAGGAATTTTATGTTCCATATTTTCAACGTATTTTTCAGTAATTATTAAGCCAATATTTTCGTTAGATTTATCAATTAAATCATTTCCATCTGGAGCGTTTTTACTTCTCCCAAGTTCTTTCCACCAAGTTTCTTTGTTTGGAGAAAAGTAAGCAGTATTTTTAGATTTGACAAAGCTATAAATAGTTTCAAAATCGTTAATTTCTTTATTTAATTCATTTGGTTCAACATCATACAAAGAGCCTTCTATAATAGTTGATATATCTTTAATTGTTAACATAATAATCCCCTTAAACTCCCTACACTTTTTAATAGCATTTTTATTTAAAAATATTAATAAAAATAGGATAACTTAAATTTTAAAATAAATCTTCAATAATTATATCATGATATTGTGTGTGATTTAAGTGATTTATATAATTTAAGGATAATTGTTTTAAAATTCTAACTATTTGTGGTAGCGCTTACAAATAAATGTGTGATAAACTACATACAAGTGTAAATGTTCATGAAGGGGTGGGGCTTAATGAAACGTTATCGTTATTTTATTATTACTATGATTGTGCTTATGACAATGATTAATTACATTGACAGGGGGGCCATTTCATACGCGCAAGAAGATATTATTAAAGAATTTGGATTTGACACGATTGCTTGGGGAACTATTCTTGGCTATTTCGGTTATGGTTATATGTTTGGTTCCCTATTAGGTGGAATTACAGCGGATAAAAAAGGGCCAAAATTTGTTTGGATTGTAGCAGGAACAGCTTGGTCATTAGTTGAAATTGGAATGGCATTTGCTGGGGAACTAGGTATAGCAGTGTTTGGTGGTTCAGCTTTAGCTGGTTTTGGTATGCTACGCGTTATGTTTGGTATAGCTGAAGGTCCAATATTTTCAACAATCAGTAAAACAAATGCGAACTGGGCAGCACCAAAAGAAAGAGGCTTACTTTCTGCCTTAGGATTAATTGGAGTCCCTCTAGGCGCAGTAATTACAGCTCCAATAGTTTCAGGCTTTTTAACTATTTCAAATTGGCGTCTATTATTTATTTTACTAGGTTTATTAGGTCTTGTTTGGGTAGTTATTTGGGCGAAGGTATTTACAGATTACCCTGAAGATAATAAAAGAATTTCTGAAGAAGAACTTAAATCAATACGTTCTACAGAGGATAGTTTAAATGTTGAAAAGACAGTTGATACTGAAAAATCTAAAGAAAAATGGTATCACTTTTTCACAAGTACAACACTTATTTGTAATATGTTAGGTTATTTTGGTTTCCAATATGTGAACTTCTTGATATTAACTTGGACTCCTAAATACTTACAAGATGAATATCACTTTGAAATACACTCTTTATGGTATTTAGGTATGATTCCTTGGATAGGTGCGGTGTTCACAGCATACTTTGGTGGTCAACTTTCAGATTGGCTTAGAAAGAAAACGGGAAGTTTAAGAATTGCACGATCAGGTTTATCAATAGCTGGTATGATTTGTGCTGGAACATGTTTCGTGATTATTCCATTTACGCATAGTATTGTCGCAGTGATGATATTGATGATGATAGGAAATGCATTTATTTTCTTACCAAACGCAGTTTATTGGGCAGTTATCATTGATACTACACCAAATAATACTGGTACATTTGGTGGTATCACACATTTCTTTGTTAATACAGCGACAGTTATTGCACCAACATTAACAGGTTACTTAGTAGCATCATATGGTTATTCTTCAATGTTCGTTTCTGCAGTAGTAGCATCATTGATTAGTATTGTTGCAATGTGCTTTGTTAAACCAGGTGAAAAGAAAATGCATATTTCAAAATAAAAATAACCTGAGACTTAATTACAAGTCTCAGGTTAACAAATAAATAATATATTGGCAGTCCATCCGTTATAGAAATATCGGATGGACTGTTTTTTTATTTTCTATATTTTAAACGAGCAAATGCATCATGTTGGTGTATTGATTCTTCATTTCGACATTCGATATCAAATCCCTCAATCCAATCGAATTCAACTAAATCTGCAGCAATCAAACGAATTAAGTCTTCAACAAAACGTGGATTTTCATAAGCACGTTCAGTAACACTTTTTTCGTCTGGGCGTTTCAATATAGGGTATAATATTGAGCTAGCGTTAGCTTCCATAGCATCTAAAATTTTATCTTTGTAATCATCTATAACTATGTCATCTTTGTTTAGATATGCTTTAACTGTAACAATCCCACGTTGGTTATGCGCAGAGTATTCGCTGATTTCTTTAGAGCAAGGACATAAAGTAGTAACAGCTGCTTGAATAGTTACTTCTTTACGTGTAACTTTAGTACCTTCAATTGCAATACCATAAGTGACATCAGCATTTCCAATCGCTTTGATATTAGTTACAGGGCTAAAACGATCAAAGAACCATTTACCACTAACATCAACACCGGCAGCATTTTGGTTCATTTTTTCTTGCAATGTTCGTAAAACATGGTATAACGTATTAAATTCCAATTCAATACCATTATTGTAATGTTTTTCAACACTTTCTAAAATGCGGCTCATATTTATGCCTTTTTCATCTTTATTTAAACTTGTTGAAAAACTAAATGTACCTGCTGTTTGAAATTGATCAATTAATACAGGATAAGTTAAGTTTTTAATACCAACTTCTTCGATTTCAAATAAGAAGTTTTTGTGCGTACTTTGCAAATCAGTCATTTCATTTTTAGTTGTGGGTTTCGTACCTTCGATAGGGTCAACAGAACCAAAATGTTTCCATCGGCCTTCACGTGTAGATAAATCAAATTCTGTCATTGTTAACCTCCATTAAGATTCGAAATGATAAGTCCAGAATGGTTCAATTTCTAAAAAGCTATGAACTTCTCCACCAACTTGTGGACTTGCTAATTCTTTTAAAAATGGTCCAGTTTGTGAAGCATGTGCTTCAAAGGCTTTAATTTTAATATCCTTATATTTAGAAATATCATTTTGGATGTCAGGTTCACCTAATATATCGGGTGCATCATTACTAAACGCAACTAATGTTAATCTTGGACGTTCATTCTCTGGCATACGACCAACAGTTCTTACTACTGCTTCACCAGTTGCTTCGTGGTCTGGATGAACTGCAAATTTCGGATAAAAAGAAATAATTAATGAAGGATTAGTTTCATCAATCAAATTTTTAACCATATCATCCATTTGATCATGTGGTTCGAATTCAACAGTTTTATCTCTGAGTCCCATTTTTCTTAAATCAGTAATGCCAATCGCTTTAGCGGCATTTTCCAATTCTTTTTCACGAATATCTGGTAATGATTCTCTAGTAGCAAATGGAGGATTACCCAAATTCCTGCCCATTTGGCCTAAAGTTAAACAAGCATATGTTACCGGAACGCCTGCCTCGATATAACTTGCGATTGTTCCCGCAGATGAGAAGGCTTCATCATCTGGATGAGGGAATATAACGAGTACATGTCTTTCATCTGTCATGAATCTTACCTCCTCTATATTGTAAATGGCTTATCGCTAATTTCTAATGTAGCAGCCAATTGTCCTTCATAATTAAATCCAGCTATGAGACATTCATTATTTTGGTTAACTTCATAATGTGTTAGTCCCTGAACATAAACCCAACCTCCGTCGCGAAGTTTTAATCCGATACGGTATGGATCTTTATCTCCACCTTTAAGTTGTGCATGTTCAAATGTTACTTGTATATTTCTCAAAAAAGTACCAGCATTAAATACACGTTCATCAAAATGGTTAGCATAAGCACCATTTGTTGTTTCAACATGTAGGTAAACGGGTTTGTTTTCATAAGAAGTTAATAAATCCATTACTTCTTCATATTTAATAGGTTCCAACACGTTCACTCCTTACACCATTCAATGTGTTTATCAGTCTATTTTACTAAAAACAACTCAATAAATGTACATCTCTGCTCAATTTATTTAATTAATTTTGTAATTATTTCCATATATTAACATTTTCATGAAGGGATATCACTTTATTACGGAAAAATGTTGTGTCGTGTTATAATCCAAAATGTAATTAAGGGGTTGGTTATTATATTGTTTGGTAGTAATTATTTGAGGTGATTTATTATGAAAATTATTAATTTAGGCACTAAAGAATTAGCATCATTTTATGTTGCTTGCGAATTATTTAAACAAATGGATGAATATCCAAATAGTAATTTAGGTTTAGCGACTGGTGGAACTATGACAAATGTTTATGAACATTTAGTTTCGTTATTAAAGAAAAATCAATTAGATGTATCAAAGATAACAACATTTAATTTAGATGAATATGTTGGTTTAGAGCCTGAACACAATCAAAGTTATCATTATTATATGAATCAAATTTTATTTAATCAGTATCCGTATTTCAATCGTCAAAATATTCATATACCAAATGGAGATGTCTCCAACTTAGATGAAGAAGTGAAACGATATAATCAAATCATTGAATCTGAGGTGCCTATCGACGTTCAATTGCTAGGTATTGGAGAAAATGGGCATATAGGATTTAACGAGCCTGGAACAGATTTTGATAGTGAAACTCACGTAGTTGATTTAACTGAAAGTACGATTAAAGCGAATAGTAGATACTTTAATCATGAGTCTGAAGTGCCTAAACAGGCAGTATCTATGGGACTTCAATCCATCATTAAAGCTGAAAGAATTATATTATTGGCATTTGGCGAGAAAAAAAGACAAGCCATAAACAATTTATTAACTCAACCTATATCAGAAGATATTCCATCTACCATTTTAAAAACACATGCTAATGTAGAAATATATGTAGATGATGCAGCTGCACCGGATGTCGATTAGCTTATAAATATACGCTTCGTTTAAAGTAAAAGTTTAAAGGGTAATTCATTCAATGTGAGAGAAAAAACAGTTTAAACTGAAAGGATGAATTATAATGGAATTACAATTAGCAATTGACTTATTAAATAAAGAAGAAGCAGCAGAATTAGCGAAAAAAGTAGAAGAATATGTTGATATTGTTGAAATTGGTACTCCAATCGTTATTAATGAAGGTTTACCTGCAGTACAACATTTAAATGAAAATATTAACAATGCAAAAGTTTTAGCTGACTTAAAAATCATGGACGCAGCGGACTATGAAGTTAGCCAAGCAGTTAAATTTGGTGCAGATGTTGTAACAATTTTAGGTGTAGCTGAAGATGCTTCAATTAAAGCGGCAGTAGAAGAAGCACACAAAAATGATAAACAATTATTAGTAGATATGATTGCAGTGCAAGATTTAGAAAAACGCGCAAAAGAATTAGACGAAATGGGTGCTGACTACATTGCAGTCCATACTGGTTATGATTTACAAGCAGAAGGACAATCTCCATTAGATAGCTTACGTAAAGTTAAATCAGTAATTAAAAATTCTAAAGTAGCTGTAGCTGGCGGTATTAAACCAGATACTATTAAAGATATTGTTGCAGAAGATCCTGACTTAGTTATTGTTGGTGGCGGTATTGCTAACGCTGACGATCCTGTAGAAGCTGCTAAACAATGTCGTGACGCTATTGAAGGTAAGTAATTATGACTAAATTTAATAATTATCAACTCATTTTAGATGAGTTAAAAGGAACTTTATCTCACGTAAAGGATGAAGAATTCGACGGATTTGCTTCTGAAGTAACAGAAGCTTCACGAATCTTCGTTGCAGGTAAGGGTCGTTCTGGATTTGTTGCAAATAGCTTTGCAATGAGATTGAATCAATTAGGCAAGCAAGCATTTGTCATTGGTGAGTCAACGACGCCATCTATACAAAAAGGCGATTTATTCATTGTCATTTCTGGTTCAGGTTCTACAGAACATTTACGCTTATTAGCTGATAAAGCAAAATCAGTGGAAGCAGAAGTTGTACTATTAACTACTAAACTTGATTCTGCAATTGGTGAAATTGCAGACACGGTTGTTGAATTGCCAGCAGGTACTAAACATGATGCTGAAGGTTCAAATCAACCATTAGGTAGTTTATTCGAACAATCGTCTCAAATCTTTTTAGATAGTATTGTGATTGGTTTAATGAACCAACTTAATGTTGACGAAACGACAATGCAAAATAATCATGCAAACTTAGAATAAATAATCAATTTAGGCTGGGACATAGAAAGATGTCTCAGCTTTTATTATGGCATAATATATGTTAATTTTGTTATATAATAAAAAGATAAACCTTAATTTGATATTTTAGAGGTGAATAATTTGAATTTTGATAATTATATTTTTGATTTTGACGGGACATTAGCAGATTCAAAGCAATGTTCAATTGAGGCGACTAAAGAAGCCTTTGCACAATTTGGATTAACAGAGCCAAGTGATTCAGAAATTATTCATTATATGGGAATACCAATTGAAAAGTCATTTATGGAGATGAGTGATCGTTTTTTATCTGAAGAAGCGTTAGATCAACTGATACAACTTTTTAGAGAACAGTATCAACAATTCGAGGCGAGATATTTATGTTCTTATTCTGGAATAGCAGAAACACTAGATCAATTAAGTAGACAAAATAAGCAAATGTTTGTTGTATCTAGTAAAAAAACGAATGTATTACAAAGGAATTTAGAACATTTAGGTTTGAGTCGATTTATTAAAGAAGCTATTGGTTCTGATAAAGTGAAACATTATAAACCCGACCCAGACGGATTACAGTACATTCTTCAAAATCATAACCTTAATCCAGCGAATAGTATATATATCGGGGATGCTATATTTGATATTCAAATGGCTAAAGCAGCTGGAATTAAATCTTGTGCAGTAACTTGGGGTTCACATTCATCAAAAGATTTAATCAGTGAAAATCCAGATTATGTATTAAGTGAAGTGGACGAGATAATTAGAGTTTTATAACTTACAAACATGATAAATAAATAATATATCAATTAAAGTTAGAGTATTAAGTCATTAAAATGACAGTTAAAAATGCTCTAACTTTTTTATTTATCAATGAAACAAATTAAATGTTAATATAATATACAAATAAGTTAACATTTGTAGGTGGGAATATGTCAGAATTACTTCGACAATTACAACAATATGCTATAACAAAATCAGATCAACCAGCTGTGATTATTGATGATGAAACAGTTACGTACCATGAAATATGTTTATTGATAAACCAAAACAAAAAAACAATGACTTCTATCCCAAAAGGCGTCAGGGTAGCATTATGCCATCATAATGCATTAAAAAATATTATCGACTATTTGACTTTATTGTCTTTAGATTGTGTACCGTGTTTATTGGATAGCAAATGGAGTTTGAAAATGATTAGAGAGCTTATGAATACTTATCATATACCATTTCATAATATGGAAAATGAAATATCGAAAGTCTCAGCAGTTAAACTGACATCAATAAAAGATAATCCAACTAATATCTTACATATTGGTTTTACTTCAGGTACAACTGGTTTACCTAAAGCTTACTATCGTAACGAACCGTCATGGATTGTTTCGTTCGAACAAAATGAAATGCTTATGCAAAGACAAGAAAAAATATTTGTAGCACCTGGCCCTTTATCACACTCTTTGTCACTATATGCTTGTATATACGCTCTTTATACTGGTCGCACGTTTATTGGACAAAATCATTTTAATTCGATACAACTCATTGACAAATTGAACACCATTCAACTTCCTACTGCGATGTTTTTAGTGCCAACCATGTTACATCAACTATTGTCCAATCATGATATGCCAACATGTTTGTCTAGTATTTTTAGTAGTGGTGCTAAATTAAATAAGCATATGTTCTATAAATTAAAAGAACAGTTATCTCATGTAAATTTAATAGAATTTTTTGGGACATCGGAAGCTAGTTTTATAAGTTATAACTTAAACCAAAGCGCACCCGAATCATCAGTTGGTAAATTATTTTCAAATGTTGATTACCAAATAAAGAACAATGATGAAGAAGGTATAGGTCGATTATATGTCAGAAGTAATATGACGTTTAGTGGTTATGTGAATGATGAGAACGAATTACATGATTATCAATGGATTAGTACAGGTGATTATGCACATATTGATGAGAAGCAATGTTTGTATTTAAGAGGAAGAGTTGGGTCAAGATTGATTATAGGCGGTAAAAACGTTTATCCAGCTAAAATAGAAAGCGAAGTTACTAAAATCCATGGAATTAATGAAGCTATTGTTATAGGACAGCAACATGATAAATTTGGAGAAATTGCTGTTTTACTATATACAGGCGATATTGAATTAGATTATAGACAATTGAAAACGTATTTAATGAATAAAATAGATAGGTACGAAATTCCTTCTAAGATAAAGAAGGTAACTAAAATGTCGTATACACGAAGCGGCAAAATATCTCGATTTGAAATGGAAAAAAGATGGAATACAGGAGAACTAAAATAATGAAACAACCCGTTATTGTTGCAGCTAAAAGGACAGCATTTGGCAAATATGGAGGTAAATTAAAACATCTAGAACCAGAGGAATTATTAAAATCATTATTTAACTATTATCAAGATAATTATTCAGAAGTGATTGCTAATTTAGATGAAGTTATTTTAGGAAATACAGTAGGAAATGGTGGCAATATTGCACGGAAATCTTTATTAGAGGCTGGCATTGATGATGCGATACCAGGATTAACGATAGATAGACAATGTGGTTCGGGGTTAGAAAGTATAATTTATGCTTGTCGAATGATACAAAGTGAAGCTGGAAAAATTTATCTTGCTGGAGGAGTAGAAAGTACAAGTCGAGCACCATGGAAAATACTACGACCTCAATCTGTATATGAACAACATTTCCCTCAATTTTATGAGAAAGCTTCATTTGCACCAAAGGGACAGGATCCAACTATGATTGAAGCAGCTGAAAACGTTGCTAGAAAATACAACGTATCACGGGAAGACCAAGATCAATTTGCATATCAAAGTCATCAGCGCACAAGATTGAATTATGAAAATGGAAATATAAACCAAGAAATAGTCCCTTTAATAGTAAAAGGTGAAAAATTTGAAGACGATGAAAGTATAAAACCTAATTTAAATTTAAAAACATTATCGCGATTTAAGCCACAATTACCTAATGGTACAGTGACAGTAGGAAATAGTTGTATGAAGAATGATGGAGCTGTATTGGTTTTAATTATGGAACTTGAAACAGCGAAATATTATGGATTTAACAATGGTCTATATTTTAAGGGTGCCATGACAAAAGGTGTAGACCCTAACATACTGGGGATTGGTCCGGTACCTGCTGTACAGAATTTACTTAATTGTTATGAATTAACCATTCATGATATTGATGCAATAGAACTGAATGAGGCATTTAGCGCACAAGTTTTAGCCTCACAAAAATTATTAAATATACCAGATTATAAATTAAATCAATGGGGTGGTGCTTTAGCGTCTGGACATCCATATGGAGCAAGTGGTGCAGCCTTAGTGACACGATTGTTTTATATGAAAGATAATTTTAGAACAATAGCGACTATGGGTATAGGAGGTGGCCTCGGTAATGCAGCTTTATTCGAACGATGGGACACAAAGTGAAATAAGAGAAATTCGATTTAATGAAGAGGAGGTAATGAGATATTGTCAAATTATTGGTGTGGAATATAAGGGTTATGTTCCTGAATTATTTTGTGCCAAGTTATGGCCAGAATTCACATTGTTCCAGGAATTTATAAATGAAAAAATCTATTTGAAAGAAACAAAAGTATACCAAACCAATAAATTAGTTACATGTACAAATTATAAAGCAGAATTACGCAAAAAAGAGGTACTTAAAATCAAAAATTTCATCAAATACACCTACACTTTGAAAATTAATAAAGATAATAATAATTGTATTTATATAGAACAAATATTTATAAAGGTAAATCAGATATGAAGATAAATGAGCAACTAATAAAACACTATTTGGCATGTGTAAACGATAAAAATGAAATCCATGATGATATTGTTCCAGGACAATTAGTTTGTGATATTGTGATGAATAAACTCGATATAACGTGGTCTTCTTATAAAATAAAATACTTTAGAACCATTGGTATTAATGAAGATATTGATTATTCAATGAAAAATAAGGATACGATAACGGTTTGGAATAAAGAAGATGGGGTAAAGTTAATTGTTGTAAAAATTAGATAAAATAGAATTTGTTTTAAATAATTTTTCTTAATGGATGATTTGATTGAATAGATTTTTTTATTTTAACTAATTTTCTGTAAAATGAATAAATTTGTATTTTTGAATTTAAATAAAATTGAATCAATTTGACAACATTAACTATCATAGTATAATTATGTAACATACAAAGGAGTGTTAAATTACATGGATTTCGAAAAAGAAAATATTAACATGGTCGACGCTCAAAAAGCGAAAAAAACCGTTGTCGCAACCGGTATTGGTAATGCCATGGAATGGTTTGACTTTGGTGTTTATGCTTATACGACAGCTTACATAGGAGCGAACTTTTTCTCTCCAGTCGACAATCCTCAAATTCAGCAAATATTTACATTTGCTGCATTAGCGATTGCATTCTTACTTAGACCTATAGGTGGTATCGTATTTGGTATTGTGGGAGACAAATACGGTCGTAAAGTTGTATTAACTACAACAATTATATTAATGGCACTGTCTACATTAACAATTGGTTTACTACCAAATTATGACACGATTGGTATATGGGCACCTATTCTCTTGTTATTAGCGCGTATTTTACAAGGTTTCTCTACTGGTGGGGAATATGCAGGTGCAATGACATATGTTGCAGAGTCTTCACCAGATAAAAAGCGTAATAGCTTAGGTAGTGGATTAGAAATTGGTACATTATCTGGTTATATTGCAGCTTCAATTATGATTGCATTATTAAGTTTCTTCTTAACTCATGATCAAATGCAAGCATGGGGTTGGAGAATTCCATTTATTTTAGGTTTATTCTTAGGTTTATTTGGATTATACTTACGTAGAAAATTGGAAGAATCACCTGTATTTGAAAATGATGTTGCAGAAACTCCGAAAAGAGATACGATTAATTTCTTTGGTATCATTCGTTATTACTACAAAGATATCATCGTTTGTTTCGTAGCAGTAGTATTCTTTAACGTTACGAACTATATGGTGACAGCATACTTACCTACATATTTAGGTCAAGTTGCAAAAGTAGATCAAACGACAACTAGTGTCATCATTACTTGTATCATGGCAATTATGATTCCATTAGCTTTAGGATTCGGTAAATTGGCAGATAAAATAGGTGAAAAGAAAGTATTCTTAATCGGTACTGGTGGATTAACGTTATTAAGTATTGTTGCATTTTCATTATTAGCAACAAAATCATTACCGTTCATTATCATTGGTGTCTTAATTCTAGGATTCTTCTTATCAACTTATGAAGCAACAATGCCAGGATCACTTCCAACGATATTCTATACACATATTAGATATCGTACATTATCAGTAACATTTAACGTATCTGTATCATTATTTGGTGGTACAACACCATTAATTGCTTCATGGTTAGTTGAAGCTACAGGTAATGTATTAGCACCAGCTTATTACTTAACAGCAATTAGTGTTATTGGATTCTTAGTTATTACATTATTACATGCAGCTACAGCAGGTAAGTCACTTAAAGGTTCTTACCCTAACGTAGATAATGAAAAAGATAAAGCTTATTATGAAGCTCACCCTGAAAAAGCATTATGGTGGGTAAAAGAACGACAAGAAAAAGAAGACTTTTAATTAATATGTGAGTCTTGTGGTAATTGTTAAATACAATTGTCATAAGACTCTTTTTTTAATAGAAAAGTGCTAATGTTAAGAAGGTTCAAAGTTTCTCTCTGAACCACCAAAGGGGACAACTTTGGTTAACATTAGCACTTTTTATCGTTATTAAGATGAGTATTTTAGGGATGATGGCATTTAAAGTGTCTGTAGTTAGGGGACAAGAAACTTTAAAACCATTGTTTGAACGTTTGAAACATGGATCTTTTACCTTTTAAACTTTAAATCTGTAGATTCTTGATGCTGAAAATAACAATCATGCGTGACTGAAATGCATTCTGTCGACGTCATTTTCAAGTAGAGAGAGTAATCGATAGATATCATTTTTATTAAAGGTTTCATCAAACTTAACAATGATTGATTTGAATTTTTTAGTAATAATTTCGTATTTAGGAATACCGTCTTGGATATCTTGTTTATGAATAATCATGTTGTTATACCTCCTTTATCTCTCTACACTTTATATCATACACGTTCATCAACCATTAGACATGAGGCTTTGGTATCAACTTTAACTCAGTCTATCATTGGATAATCAACTACGACTATATATGTAGGTAGAAGTTAGGTGATTAATAGAATGAAAAAGGCTTACACTATACAAAACATGCGATAGTGTAAGCCTAGTCTATTTAATAAAATCTATGATTATATTTAAACTTCAGTTACTTGAACGTCAATTTGTTCTATACGACGGTTAGCACCATGGTCAACAGGGCCAACAAAGTCGTTCATTTTCCAACCATTTTTAATAGCTGAAGCAACGAATGCTTTTGCTGCAATGACTGCTTCTTTAGGTGATTTACCATTTGCAAGATAAGCTGTTGTCGCAGCCGCAAATGTGCATCCAGCACCATGATTGTAGCTTTGTTGGAACATATCTGTAGTTAATTGATAGAATGTTTTACCATCAAAGTACAAGTCATATGATTTATCTTGATCTAAAGCTTTACCGCCTTTAATAATAACGTGTTGAGCACCTTTGTCATAAATGATTTGAGCTGCATTTTTCATTTCATCAATAGAAGTTAGTTTACCTAATCCTGATAATTGACCAGCTTCGAATAAATTAGGGGTAACTACTGTTGCTTTAGGTAATAAATATTGAATCATTGCATCAGTATTTCCCGGGTTAAGTACTTCATCTTCACCTTTACAAACCATAACAGGATCGACAACGAAATAGTTAGCGCCAGATTGTTCATAAACTTCACCAGCACGTTTAATGATTTCTTCTGTACCTAGCATACCAGTTTTAATAGCATCTGGACCAATAGAAATAGCAGTTTCAAGTTGTTTTTCAAATACATCCATAGGTAATGGTGTTACATCATGAGACCATGTTTCTTTATCCATAGTTACGATAGAAGTTAAAGCTACCATACCGTATACGTCTAATTCTTGAAAAGTTTTTAAATCAGCTTGCATACCAGCACCTGCACTAGTATCTGAACCAGCAATTGTTAATACTTTTTTTAATGCCATTTGAATTCACTCCCAATGTTTTCTAATACTGTTACCATCATATCACGATTCACATAGTAGCAAAATAAAATAGTGTCATATTATAAAGTTTATTTGTCATGTTATCTAATTAGTTAAGATGAGTTATTTTTAACTGATGATCAATATCGATAAATGTCATATCATTTTTCGAAAGTAAATCTTCATTTAATTGAATTTTGAATATCTGGTTTGTGAAATAAGGTTTTAAAAAATAAGTCCTATTTTTACTATCCATTACTAATTGATATTGCGTGTAGTGTGTTTCCCCAGCATCAATGACGGCACCTTGAGGAATGCTTACAGAATCTAATATTTTAAAACAATTAATCAAATTTTGTTCTTCATCGTTTGATTGTGGTAGTTGATGTCTTAAATAACTTGCTCTTACGAAACGTTCAGGAGAAGTATATCCACCTGGTAATCCATTTGTACCTGATTCAGCACCCATAGATTTTACTAATAATTTGCCTACTAAATGATTAGTAGACTTTTCAGGCGATAAAAAAGCATAATTTCTTAAATTTTGTATGTGCCATTCTAAATTGGGTGAATTAGTAAGCACATTTATATGATTGTCTTTAACAATAAGCAAACCATTATGTGGTTCTACTGACACAGTATGACCTTCACGGTCAGTTATAATGAAGTGAAGCGGTGGTACAATGTTCAACGTTTCATTCTTCTCATGCATAATATTGACCTTTTTGACTTTTTGCTTTAAGTCTTGAATATTTTTAGTGAAGCCAAGCACCCATATGATAAATTCTTCAGGAGCTAAATTAAAATAACCATAACGTTTATGTTTGCTATAAGATGCTTCGCCAGTAAAATAATGATTTGAAATAGCGATGCCGCATTCATTAACACCATCTCCAAAACGATATCGACCTACCTTTAAATTAGTGCCGACAAAACCGTAAGTGAGTTTCATAGATGGTTCTAAATCAAATTGATAATCAAAATTTCTAGGTACTACAGTTGGTATGCCGTTAAATTCAAAAGCAAAGTCCATAGTTCTAGCTAAATAATGATGTTGCTGTTTTGTGTAAAATGAAAATCCTGTACACATATACGTCTCTCCAAACTTTTAATTCATCTTATTATGAACTATATATAATTCAAAATAATTTGTAAACTTATTTTAAATAAAAGTTTACATTAAACCTAATTATAATTTGAAGGTAGAGATATGTTAAAATATCTTTGAGGTGAAAAAGGATGGAGTGGTCTGAAGTTTTTCATAATATTACGTCTAAACATGATTTCAAGGCAATGCATGACTTTCTTGAAAAAGAATATACAACACAAATTGTTTATCCAGATAGAGAAAATATTTATCAAGCCTTTGATTTAACACCGTTTGAAGACATTAAAGTTGTCATATTAGGGCAAGATCCTTATCATGGACCTAATCAAGCGCACGGATTAGCTTTTTCAGTTCAACCTAATGCTAAGTTTCCACCTTCATTAAGAAATATGTACCAAGAATTAGAAGAAGACATAGGTTGTAGACGTCAGTCACCACATTTACAGGATTGGGCAAGAGAAGGCGTATTACTTCTTAATACAGTATTAACTGTAAGACAAGGTGAGGCCCACTCACATAAAGATATCGGCTGGGAAATATTTACAGATGAAGTGATTCGTACCATTTCAGAAGAAAGAGAAGATGTTGTGTTTATTTTATGGGGAAAACCCGCCCAACAAAAAATAAAATTAATCGATACATCTAAGCATCATATAATAAAGTCACCACATCCAAGTCCATTATCGGCGTATAGAGGGTTCTTCGGCTCTAAACCTTATTCCAAAGCAAATTCATTTTTAGAATCTAAAGGTAAAACGCCTATTCATTGGTGTGAAAGAGAGGATAATAGTCATGGATAAAGACAAAGTGATTCAATTAATAGAACGAGAACTCGTTCAAGCTGACGAATCAACTTCACAACAAGATTTTGAGAAACATATGTATGCGATACATACCATTACAGCAATTTATACATCTTCGGCTACAGACAAAATGAGTATGGGAAAATCTAAAGGTAATGATTTTACGCATACAGAGGTAAGTACAGCGAATAAACCAATGAGTGATAATTATAGTAAATCTGGCTATGATAATGTGACAGTTGAAGAAATTAGAGCAATGGGTGGAAAAGTTTCTAATACGGAAAGTGCAAAATCTCAACCAACCAATACGAATTCAATCTCTAATTCTAATTTAATGACGACTGATGATGAAATAGGCAACGGTGAGTCTATATTTGATTTTTAAACATAAAGGAGAACATAAATTATGATGAAATTATTTATTATATTAGGAGCCTTAAATACAATGATGGCTGTTGGAACTGGTGCATTCGGTGCACATGGTTTAGAAGGTAAGCTATCAGAAAAGTACATGTCTGTTTGGGAAAAAGCGACAATGTATCAAATGTACCATGGACTAGCATTATTAATTATTGGTGTGATTGGCGGAACAACATCAATCAACATTAATTGGGCTGGATGGTTAATATTCTTTGGTATTGTATTCTTTAGTGGTTCATTATATGTATTAGCTTTAACACAAGTGCGAATATTAGGTGCTATTACACCAATTGGTGGCGTATTATTTATTGTCGGCTGGTTAATGTTAATTATTGCAACGTTTAAGTTTTCAGGTTAATAAAACCGTTAGTTCAGTTTTTGAAATAAAATTAATAATAATTCGATATTTAAGTTACATGACTCACCTTTTCGGGTATACACATACATCGAGGTGAGTTTTTAATTATGGAAAATAACGAAAATAAAAAGGTAGATAGAGGCGACCTCAAAAAGAACTTATCAGAAAAGTTTGTTTGGGCGATTGCATATGGTTCATGTATTGGTTGGGGCGCATTTATACTACCAGGGGATTGGATTGGGCAAGCAGGTCCTGTAGTTGCGTCCATTGGTATTGTCATTGGCGCTATACTTATGATTTTAATCGCAGTAAGTTATGGTGCTTTAGTAGAAAAATTCCCCGTTTCTGGTGGGGCATTTGCATTTAGTTTCTTAAGTTTTGGTAGATATGTAAGTTTCTTCTCTTCATGGTTCTTAACCTTTGGTTATGTCTGTGTTGTAGCATTGAATGCCACCGCTTTTAGTTTATTGATTAAATTTTTATTACCAAGTGTACTCAATAACGGAAAAATGTATTCAGTTGCAGGTTGGGATGTCTACATAACTGAAATTATTATTGCAACAGTATTATTACTTGTCTTTATGTTTATAGCTATTAGAGGCGCAAGTGTATCTGGGTCATTACAATATTATTTCTGTGTAGCTATGGTTATTGTAGTATTATTAATGTTCTTTGGTTCATTCTTTGGTAATAACTTTGCCTTAGATAACTTAAAACCATTATCAAATCCACATGAAGGTTGGTTCATGTCTATTATCACTATAGTAGCAATTGCGCCATGGGCTTATGTAGGATTCGATAATATACCACAAACAGCCGAAGAATTTAACTTTGCACCAAACAAAACATTTAAATTAATTGTGTATAGTTTACTTGCAGCATCTATGACATATGTTGTAATGATTTTATATACAGGATGGTTAAGTACAGATCAAAAAAGTTTAAATGGCCAGTTATGGTTAACAGGTGCAGAAACACAAACAGCATTTGGTTATATTGGTTTAGCTGTATTAGCTATTGCTATTATGATGGGTATCTTTACTGGATTAAATGGATTCTTGATGAGTGCCAGCAGACTACTATTCTCTATGGGACGTTCAGGAATTATGCCAAGAGTATTTAGCCGCATTCATAGTAAATACAAGACACCTTATGTAGCAATTATTTTCTTAGTTGCGGTATCTTTAATAGCACCATGGTTAGGACGTACTGCGTTAACATGGATTGTTGATATGTCTTCAACAGGTGTTTCTGTAGCATACTTTGTGACTTGTTTATCTGCTACTAAGTTATTCAGTTACAATAAACAAAGTAATACGTATGAACCAATTTATAAAACATTCGGTATTATTGGTTCAGTCGTATCATTCATTTTCTTATGTTTATTATTAATTCCTGGTACACCAGCATCACTTTCATTACCATCTTATATTGCATTAGGTGTATGGTTAGTATTAGGATTGATTTTCTTTGTCATTCGCTATCCTAAATTGAAAAAAATTGATAACGATGAATTAAGTAGATTAATTTTAAATAGAAGTGAAGATGAAGTAGAAAACATGGTTGATGAACCAGTCAAAAATAAATAATAATTAAAAAGTCATGATGAGAAAAGAGATAACCTCTTAAATACTCATCATGACTTTTTTATATTTATAGTTTTTTTCTAGTTATAGCGAACCCAGAAATAATGATTTTTGAAATTTGATCTGCAAACAGTAAACCTAAAGCAATAGCGCCTGCAATTAATGTCACTTCAAGCATGGTGTTGATTGCTTTATTAAAGTGTAATAAAACTAAGCTTTTAGTAGCATCGTAAGCAAGACCGCCAGGAACTAAAGGTATAATTCCAGTTACCATAAAAATAATGGCGGGTTCTTTTTTATATCTAGCCATATAGTGACTTAATAGACCTAATGCAAGACTACCGAAGAAGCTGGAATATATTGTATGAGCTTCTAATCCATTATAGAACAGTGTGTAAACCATCCAACCACAAGCCCCAACAAATCCACAAGATAGATATAATTTTCTAGGAGCATCGAATATGACACAAAAGAACAGAGATGCTAAAAAACTAAATATAAAATTTAATATCCAAAACATATAACAACTCTCCTAGATTAATATTAATATTGAACTTACACCTGCACCTATACCAAATGAAGTGACAAGTGCTTCTAAAGATTTCGTTGTAAACATAAGCATATGGCCACCAAATAAATCTTGAATCGCATTTGTTATCAATACACCAGGAACAATAGGCATGACTGAAGCGATAATAATGGTCGCAAGATTACCTTGAGGTACTAAAGTATGACCAGTTACAGCAATCAAAGCTATAACAACAGAGCCTATAAATTCAGGTATGAACTGAGCATGTAACTTTCTATCTAGTATTTCAACAACCAGATAACCTAAACTACCTGCAAGTAGAGCAGTAATAATATCTACTAGGGAACCACCTTGTAAATATAAAAAACTAACTGCAATGATTGCTGCGGCAAATCCTTTAAAAGGAAGGCTGCTATCTCTTTTAGCGACATAAATTTTTTCTAATTTTTCTTTAGCTTCTTCAAGACCCATCGTCCCTTTAGTAATTAAACGAGAAATTTCATTTGCTTGTGAAATCTTAATTAAATTAGTGTCTCTTGTTTTTATTCTAAACATACGTGGGGTTGCTTCATTATGTAAATGAAATTGAATAACGGTATTTGTAACGAAGCTATTACTTTCTTGATAACCTAATTTTTTAGCGATGCGATTCATTGTATCTTCTACCCGTGTACCTTCAGCACCAGATTCAAGTAAAACACGTGCGGCTAACATAACCACATCTTTGATGAGACGTTCATGCTCGTTTTCATTTACTACTTTTGTCATTTAATCACCAGTTTTTAAAATTTTTAAATTTAGATATATTAATTATAGAGTATGAAAAGAGAAAAAACCATTATATAGCGATAAAGAAAGGCTGTAAAACATTTCAGTTTTAATAACTATATAGAAAAAAGAAGTGAATGACAAAATTGATAAGCAATTTAATTCATGATTTTTCGATAAAATTTAGAAAAATAAAAGGAAAATGTATAAATTGATACTTATATAAACTTATTGCATTTTATATATAACTCAACACTAAAATAATGTTTCAAATATTTCAAAAAGGTTAAATTAATATTAGTTAACTATTACAAAATATATTGGGTAGCGACAATATATTTAATTTAGTTAACTTATACGTAGTAGTGATTAAAGTTCTCCCAAGGATACTACACGTCAGAAGTACACTTTGCTTGCAAAGTGTACTTTTTTAATTGAAGTTTAGACGTAAAAAATAGAATTCCTATTCGTATTAGAATAGGAATTCTTTACACAACATATTGTTAAATTTTGAAAAATTGATTGAAGTTTTCAGTGTTTAAAATATGACCTATATAGAAACTTCCGAAGTCTCCATAACGTGCAGTAGTTTCATCAAAACGCATTTCATAAACAATTTTTTTGAATTGTAAGACGTCATCTGAGAATAAAGTAACACCCCATTCAAAGTCATCAAAGCCGACAGAACCAGTGATAAATTGTTTGATTTTACCAGCATATTTACGTCCAATCATTCCGTGGTTATACATTAATGATTTTCTTTCTTCCATTGGTAACATATACCAGTTATATGTTTCATTTCTACGTTTATCCATAGGATAGAAACAAATATAATCAGAATGTGGTAGTTCAGGATATAATCTAGCTTTTACATGAGGGTTTTCATATGGATCCTCATCAGATTTACCTGCTAAGTAATTACTTAATTCAATGACTGACACATAAGAGTATGTCGGAATAAAGAAATCAGCTATACGTAATTTGTTAAGTTCATTTTCAATTAAATTAAGGTCTTTCATTTCAGGACGTAAGAACCATAATAATAAATCGGCTTTTTGTCCTGTAATATTATAAATAGCTTGATCTCCTGTATGAGAGCTTCTAGCTTCAGATTTATCGTTCACGAAACTTTCGAATTCAGCAATCATTGATTCGCGTTCTTCTTGAGGGACTAATCTAAAAGTAGCCCAATCAACTGCATAAAATAAATGTAAACTATACCAACCATCCAATGTTTCGGCTGCTTCACTCATATTTATCGCTCCTTTAATTCTATAATATCAATTCACATTAAATTTTATCATAAATAAATAGTCAGCTCCTAAGTAAATGATTACAAAAAAGTGAAATGGAATTCTATTTTAAAATAACGTATAATTAGTTTTGTAAACGTTATTATGAAAAAGAAATTCAAGGAGGACATTATGACTAATCTATTAAATGTATTAGAAAACAAATTATCAGGAAAAAATGTAAATATCGTGTTACCTGAAGGGGAAGACGAACGTGTGTTAACTGCGGCTACACAATTACAAACTACAAATTATGTAACACCAATCGTTTTAGGTAATAAAGAAAAAATTCAATCCTTAGCAGAAGACAAAGGTTTGGATATTGCTAATATAGAAGTCATCGATCCTTCAACAAGTGAATTGAAAGCAGAATTAGTAGACGCATTTGTTGAACGCCGTAAAGGCAAAGCAACACAAGAACAAGCTGAAGAATTATTAGAAAACGTTAATTACTTTGGAACAATGCTTGTATACACTGGTAAAGCAGCAGGCTTAGTAAGTGGAGCAGCGCATTCAACTGGTGATACTGTTCGTCCAGCATTACAAGTTATCAAGACTAAACCTGGCGTATCTAAAACATCTGGTATCTTCTTTATGATGAAAGGCGAAGAACAATATATCTTTGGCGATTGTGCAATTAACCCTGAATTAGATGCACAAGGTCTTGCTGAAATTGCTGTTGAAAGTGCTAAATCTGCACAAAGTTTTGGTATGGAACCTAAAGTGGCTATGTTAAGCTTTTCAACTAAAGGATCTGCTAAATCAGATGACGTGACTAAAGTTCAAGATGCATTGAAATTAGCGCAAGATAAAGTAGCTGAAGAACAATTAGACAATGTTGTTATTGATGGGGAATTCCAATTTGATGCAGCAATCGTACCAAGTGTAGCTGAGAAAAAAGCGCCAGGTGCTAAAATTCAAGGAGATGCAAATGTTTTCATTTTCCCTAGTTTAGAAGCAGGTAATATTGGTTACAAAATAGCTCAAAGATTAGGTGGATATGATGCAGTTGGTCCAGTTTTACAAGGCTTGAATTCTCCTGTAAATGACTTATCTCGTGGATGTTCAATTGAAGATGTCTATAACTTATCAATTATTACTGCTGCACAATCATTACAATAATGGACTTAGCAAATAAATATTTTAATGACATAGAATGGCGATACATTGACCATTCCAGTGGTTTGGAACCTATGCAATCATTTGCTTTTGATGACACGTTTAGCGAAAGTGTAGGTAAAGATTTATCACCTAACGTAGTGAGAACTTGGATTCATCAACATACTGTTATTCTTGGTATTCATGACTCTCGATTACCATTCTTAAAGGATGGTATTGCCTATCTAACAGATGAAATGGGCTATAACGCGATTGTACGTAATTCGGGAGGTCTTGGGGTTGTCTTAGATCAAGGAATATTAAATATTTCATTAATGTTCAAAGGGCAGTCAGAAACGACAATTGATGAAGCATTTACTGTTATGTATTTGCTTGTTGCCAAAATGTTCGAAGACGAAGATGTAGAGATAGATACTCTTGAAATTACAAATTCTTATTGCCCAGGAAAATTCGATTTAAGTATTAATGGTAAGAAATTTGCAGGCATTTCACAAAGACGTGTAAGAGGCGGTATTGCAGTTCAAGTCTATCTATGTGTTGAAGGTTCGGGTTCAGAACGTGCATTAATGATGAAACATTTTTATGACCGTGCTTTAAAAGGTGAAACAACTAAGTTTATTTATCCTGATATTGAACCACAATGCATGGCATCCCTTGAAACGCTTTTAAATAAAAAGATTACTGTACAAGACACCATGTTTTTATTACTATATGCCATCAAAGATTTAGGTGGACGCTTAAATATGGACCCAATCACTGACGATGAGTGGCAACGCTATGAAGGTTATTTTGATAAAATGATAGACCGTAATGCAAAAATGATAACTAAAATGAACGAAAAGTAGTATAAATTAGATAACAATGACAATTTAAAATAATTAGCCGTCTTATTTAATATGACTTAGTACCACAATATAATCGATATTGAGGTTTAATGTCTTTAAAATAAGACGGTTTTTTATAGTTTTTGCAGTGATAACGTAGTTTAATAAACTATAAAAATGATGTATTGAGTACATTAAATTTCTTATATTATATATAAATCTGTGTATTCCAAGAATTATTTGTAGTATTATAGTTTAGGTGGAAAAATTTATATAAAAAGAGCAGATTTAAGTTTATAAAATGTAAAAATGTTTACAAAACCTTAGTTAAAGGTAAATATATTCAAGATTTTGTATAGAGGTATAAAATATATAGTTTGTTATTTAAAATCGTAATAATATCATTACATATGATACTCGTTAAAATATTACTCTGTAAAAAACTATATATACAAACATAAACACGTAAAGACAATGAAGAATCAGATTAGTGAAGGTATAATAAAAGGTGATAATAACATGACAAAAAAAGGATACGGGGAGTCTACCGGTAAAATTATTTTGATAGGCGAGCACGCAGTAACTTTTGGCCAACCTGCTATAGCTATTCCATTTAACGCCGGTAAAATTAAAGTGTTAATAGAAAGCCTTGAAAAGGGAAATTATTCAGCCATCGAAAGTGATGTTTATGATGGTCTTCTTTATGATGCGCCAGAGCATTTAAAATCAATCGTGACACGTTTTATCGACAAAACGGGTGTAGAAGAGCCATTATTAATTAAAATTCAAACTAATTTACCACCTTCAAGAGGGTTAGGATCAAGTGCAGCAATAGCTGTTGCTTTTACTAGAGCAAGTTATGATTTTCTAGGAGAAACTTTAAGTGATAAAGAATTAATTGAAGAGGCTAACTGGGCAGAAAAAATTGCTCACGGTAAACCAAGTGGTATTGATACACAAACGATTGTTTCTAATAAACCAGTATGGTTTCAAAATGGTCATGCTGAAACTTTAAAAACACTTCAATTAAACGGCTATATGGTTGTTATTGACACTGGCGTAAAAGGTTCAACAAAACAAGCAGTTGAAGATGTTCACAATTTATGTGAATCACAAGAATACATGAAACATATTGAAAATATTGGGGACTTAGTATACCAAGCAAGTCAGGCAATCGAATATCATAATTTCAAACAATTAGCCAATATTTTTAATGAATGTCAGCAAGATTTAAGAAATTTAACAGTAAGTCATGATAAAATAGAAGAGTTGTTAGAAATAGGAAAATCCCATGGTGCAATTGCAGGTAAATTGACTGGTGGTGGACGTGGCGGAAGCATGTTGTTACTAGCTGAAGATTTACATACTGCAGAAAAAATTGTAGCGGCAGTTGAAAAAGCAGGAGCTGCACATACATGGATTGAGTATTTAGGAGGTTAACCCATTGGCAAAAAGTGGCAAAGCGCGTGCACATACAAATATTGCATTGATTAAATATTGGGGAAAAGCTGACGAAAAGTTAATTATCCCTATGAATAATAGTCTATCTGTATCATTGGAAAAGTTTTATACCGAAACTGAAGTAACGTTTGACAGTGACTATCAAAATGATCAATTTATTTTAAATGGTGAAGAAGCCAATGAAAAAGAAACTAAAAAAATTCAATCTTATATGGATATTGTTAGAGAAGTAGCAGGTACAAATTTACATGCTCGTATTGATAGTCATAATTTTGTGCCGACAGCTGCTGGTTTAGCATCATCTGCAAGTGCATACGCAGCGCTTGCAGCAGCTTGTAACGAAGCTTTACAACTTCGATTAAAAGATAAAGATTTATCTCGTTTAGCACGTCGTGGGTCTGGTTCGGCATCTCGAAGCATTTTCGGTGGTTTTGCTGAATGGGAAAAGGGTCATGATGACGAAACATCATATGCTCATCCAGTCGATGCAAATCATTGGGAAGATGATTTGTCTATGATATTTGTCGTTATCAATAATCAATCTAAAAAAGTATCCAGTCGTTCAGGTATGTCATTGACACGTGATACATCTCGCTTTTATCAATATTGGTTAGATCACGTAGATGAGGATATAGCTGAAGTTAAGCGCGCGATGTCATCTAAAGACTTTAAACATCTTGGAGAAGTGATTGAGGCAAATGGTTTACGTATGCATGCTACAAACCTTGGTGCTCAACCGCCATTTACATATTTAGTACAAGAAAGCTATGATGCAATGGCTATTGTTCACAAATGTAGGGAAATGGGATTACCTTGTTATTTCACAATGGATGCTGGTCCAAATGTGAAAGTCCTTGTTGAAAAGAAAAATAAACAAGCAGTGATTGAACAATTTAAAAAACAATTTGATGATTCAAAAATAATTGCAAGTGATATTATCGCTACAGGCGTTGAAATAATTAAGTAAGGAATTGATAGAATGATTCAGGTCAAAGCACCCGGTAAACTTTATATAGCTGGTGAATATGCAGTTACAGAACCAGGATATAAATCTGTGTTAATTGCATTAAATCGCTTTGTTACAGCAACAATCGAACCTTCAAATCAAGTTGAAGGTACAATTCATTCAAAGACATTACATCACGAACCTGTAACATTTTATAGAGATGAAGATAGCATCGTCATTTCTGATCCACAGGCAGCTAAACAATTAAATTATGTTGTTACAGCCATAGAAGTGTTTGAACAGTATGCTAAGAGTTGTGATATCCCTCTAAAACATTTTCATTTAACAATTGATAGTAACTTAGATGATGCTAATGGTAATAAGTATGGTCTTGGTTCAAGTGCCGCTGTGTTAGTGTCAGTTGTTAAAGTACTTAACGAATTTTATGAATTAGAATTATCTAATCTTTATATTTATAAATTAGCAGTTATTTCGAATATGAAATTACAAAGTTTAAGTTCTTGTGGCGACATTGCCGTAAGTGTTTATAGTGGCTGGTTAGCATATAGTACATTCGATCATGACTGGGTTAAGCAGCAAATCGAAACGACTTCAGTAAATACGGTATTAGACAAGAATTGGCCTGGTCTTCATATCGAACCATTACAAGCGCCAGAAAATATGGAAGTATTAATAGGATGGACTGGTTCACCAGCATCTTCACCACACCTAGTTAGCGAAGTTAAAAGACTTAAATCTGATCCCGCTTTTTATGGCGAATTTTTAGATAGTTCACATCAATGTGTTGAAAATTTAATCCATGCATTTAAAACTAACAATATTAAAGGTGTACAAAAGATGATTCGTCAAAATCGTCTTATCATTCGTCAAATGGATAATCAAGCATCAGTAGATATTGAAACAGAGAAATTAAAACATTTGTGTGACATCGCTGAGCAACATGGCGGTGCTGCTAAAACTTCAGGAGCTGGCGGTGGAGATTGTGGTATTGCCATCATTCACCAAAATGCTGACAAACAAAAGATATATGAAGAATGGACGTCTAATGGTATTAAACCTTTACTATTTAAAATATATCATGGGCAATAATGATATGAACCTTTTAAAATGATTGATTTTATAGTCGTTATAACAAATAACTTGATGATAAATATCTAATCTATTTTAGAAGGCTTTTTTATGAACAAAACGTTACATAGTTAAAAAGTAACTTGAATTTTTTGGTAAAAAGAGTAAAATAATTAAAGTTATATATAGATTAGGAAGCACAATTATAAAAATAGATAACTATTAAAAAGTAATAATACAAAAATATAGAAAGGTGGGCGATGACAATATGAAAAATAAATTTTTAATATGCGATGAATGTCAGGCAGTTAACGTTAAAACTTTGCAAAAGAAATTAGAAAAGTTAGACCCTGAAGCTGAAATAGAAATAGGTTGTCAGTCATATTGTGGTCCAGGTAGACGTAAGACTTTTGCATTCGTAAATAATCGTCCACTAGCTGCTTTAACTGAAGAGGAATTAATTGAAAAAGTTACTAAACAACTGAAAAAACCTCGAGATCCTGAAGAAGAAGAACGTCTAAGAAAACGAAATGAAGAACGTAAAAGACGTAAAGAAGAACAAGATAGAAAATTAAAAGAAAAACTTGAAAAGAAAAAAGCATTGAAATAATAGTAGAGAAGCCATCATATTAACGAATGATGGCTTCTTTCTTTATATGTTAAACAAATCGTTGAATGATTCTGTCATTGTTGGATGTGTGTAGATATTATCTCTTAAAACTTGATATGGAACGTTTTGATCCATTGCTAACTTAATTAGGTTAATCATTTCTTCTGATTCTTTACCATATAATGATGCGCCTAAAATTTGATGATTTTCTTTATTAATGACTACTTTAAATAATCCTCGACTGTCATTATTAATTTTATGTCTGGGAATTTGATTGACGTGAAGTAGCTTGTCTATATAATTATAATTTGCTAATTTAGCTTGATCGCTAGTCATTCCAACTCGAGATAATGGTGGATCTATAAACATAGTATAAGGTATGAAACCTCTATTTTCTGTTGTACGATTTCCATCTCCATAAAGATGAGATTGTATAATACGATAATCATCTAATGATATATAAGTAAATTGCATGCCACCTTTAACATCACCAGCTGCATAAATATGTGCTACTGATGTTTGTAGATGTTCGTTCACTGCTATTGAACCATCTTTAGTTAATTGGATATCAGTATTTTCCAATCCTAAATCGACATTTGGTCTACGTCCTGTCGCAAGTAATACAGCATCAGATTCAAAGTCTCCTTGAGTGGTTTTAATAATGGTTTTGTCGACATCATCAATCAATTCAGTCGTATTAACATTAGTTAAAATAGTAACATCCTTATTCTCTAAGTCATTAATAATTGCATTAACGATGTCACTGTCTTCTCTAGGCATTAATTTTGAACCATGTTCTAAGATGGTTACTTTAGTATTTAAATTAGCAAACATAGAGGCAAATTCTAAAGCGATATAACCCCCACCAATGATTACTAAATGTTTAGGTTGATAAGATATATTTAATAAACCAGTGGAATCAAATAGATGTTTAGCATTATTGATACCTTTAATATTAGGAATATTTGCTTTAGCTCCAGTATTAATAATGATACGTGGGGCTGTAATAGTGTTAATGATGTCGTTGTTTTTATCTAATAAATGAACTTCAGTATTTGATTTAAATTGCGCTTTATAATTCAATACGCTTATATTTTCGTCGTTTGCTAAAAGTTGATAGTTTTTTTGATTTAATGCTTGTACAACTTCTTTTTTTCTTGAAAATGCATCCTCAAATTTTGTACCTGTAATTCCGTCATGAACAAGTACTTTTGATGGGATACACCCTATATTAATACAAGTACCGCCATACATAGCAGATGATTGCTCTATCATTGCGACTTGTTGTCCTTGTGCTGCTGCGAATTTTGCTAATGTCTTCCCGGCTTTACCAAATCCAATAATAATTAGATCATATTTGTTCATTGATGTTGTCCTCCTGTTGTATTTGATGAACTATATCTTGGATAGTTATAGAACTATAGTAGTTTAATATATGATTTGCTTCTTGGTTTTGATGGTATGTCATTGTATCGGCAATATGTCTTGCTATGATGCAATGACTTGATTGCTTCCCTGTAAAAATACGTTTTTGATTAGGTTGTTTATCTAACACAAAGTATTGATATAAGTCAGACAGTTTAACATGTTTTGTCATATCATTAGCCTAGTAGCCACCACTTTTTCCACGAATGGTGACAATATAATCGTGATAGGTAAGAAGCGTTGCAACTCGTCGTAATTGAACAGGGTTAATGCAAGTAAGTTCTGCTAATGCTGTACTGTGATATCTTTGATGATTATGTTTTGTTAAGAAAGCGAGCACATGAATCGCAATATTAAACTCTAAGTTCATAACATCCTCCAAAATGTAACTGTTATAGTTACATTAAATAAAAAAATTAATTAATAGTCAATGGATATAAATTTGAAGAGATTAAAAGTACGATTTTTAATTAATCTTATGATTGCGTTATGAAATCTAATAATTTAAACATGACTTCTTTATTTTCCTCAGGTACATCATAGTTAATAATCTCTTGAGGCGTTTGATTTAATACAGAATCAACTGCATAAGTATAGTCATTAATAACGATTTCTTTAACGTCGTAAGGCCCTGGTTCAAAATGGAATTGTAATCCAATTACATTTTGATTTAGTAGAAAGCCTTGATTGTTTAAATGCTCACTTGAAAATAATAGCTCGGCATTTTTAGGTATTTGAAACATTTCTTCATGCCAATGTAAAGCCATTAATTCTTTTGGTAAGTATGGAATAGTATCAGTTTCTAGGTAAACTTTATCCCAACCAACTTCTTTCACTGGTGATTTACTTACTGTGTAGCCAATCGCTTTTGTAATTTGTTGTGCACCATAACAAGCTCCAAACATTGGCTTATTCACTTTTAATAAGTCTCTTATAAGTTCTCTTTCTTTATAAATCCATTCATCTGTATCATTAGGACTCATAGGCCCACCTAAGATAATAAGTAAATCTGTTTCGTCTGCAGTTGGTAATACACCGTTATAAAAATAGGGATGATAGATATATAAGTCATGGTTATTTTCTTTTGCCCAATCACCAATAGCTCCTACACCTTCATTTGGTGTATGTTGTAAAACATTAATTCTCATTTAATCAACTCCTTCTCATAGTTACTTTATAATATCAAATATTACTATATGAATGATACGTTTAATTTTAGGGTAAACATAAAGCATTAAAATACAATTCGCTGAAGGAGAGATGAATAGAATGGCTCAAGAAGTAACATTAGGTAAATCAGATGTTAAAGTATTTCCAATTGCACTAGGTACTAATGCAGTAGGTGGACATAATCTTTATCCAAATTTAGATGAAGAACAAGGTAAAGAAGTTGTTAGACAAGCGATTAATAATGGAATTACCTTACTAGATACAGCATTTATTTATGGTCCTGAACGTTCTGAAGAATTAGTTGGAGAAGTTGTGAAAGAATATCCAAGAGAACAAATCAAAATTGCTACGAAAGGTTCTCATTACTTCGATGAAAACAATGATGTACATCAAAATAATGATCCAGAGTTTATTAAACAACAAGTTGAAAACAGTTTAAAACGTCTTCAAACAGATTATATTGATTTATTTTATATTCATTTTCCAGATGATAATACGCCAAAAGATAAAGCAGTTGCAGCATTACAAGAATTAAAAGAAGAAGGAAAAATTAAAGCAATCGGTGTATCTAACTTCACATTAGATCAATTAAAAGAAGCAAATAAAGATGGTTTAGTAGATGTTGTTCAATTAGAATATAATTTATTGCATAGAGAAAATGAAGAAGTGATGGCATACGCTGCTGATAATCAAATTACATTCGTGCCATATTTCCCATTAGCGTCTGGAATTCTAGCGGGTAAATATGATGAAGATACAACATTTGAAGATCATCGTGCGACAAGAAGAGACTTTAAACCTGAGGTATTTAAAGATAATGTACGTCGAGTAAAACAGCTTACAGATATTGCTGAAGCTCATGATACAACTATAGCTAATGTAGTGTTAGCATTTTATCTTACTCGTCCAGCGTTAGATGTTGTTATTCCAGGTGCGAAACGTGCTGAACAAGTGGTAGAAAATATTGAAGCGGCTAACGTAAAATTATCACAAGACGAAATTGATAAAATCGATTCTCTATTTCCAATTAACAAATAAATAAACCAACCTTTTTTAAAATTAATCCCGTAAATAAGCTAAATATTGGCGATTTACGGGATATTTTAAATTTATATAATTCCAATTGATTAGATATAATAGTTAAAATTTTTTCATTCTCTGATACATATTTTTAACTTTAACGGGTAAAAAAACATATTGAATAGTTGAGCAACTTACTTAAAGAATAATAGATAAGGAGGAAAGGGTAATGATTACAGTTTTATTCGGTGGCAGTCGTCCAGAAGGAAACACAGCGCAATTAACGCAATACGCATTAGAAAATGTTGAACACCAATGGATAGACGTTACACAATATCAATTAAATCCAGTAAGAGATGTACGTCATAATGATAAGAAGATAGATTCATATCCAGATGATTATGAACAATTAATTAAAACTGTGCTAGAAAGTGATGTTGTCATTTTTGCGTCGCCAATTTATTGGTATAGTTTATCAGCATCATTAAAAGCGTTTATTGATCATTGGTCAGAAACAATGGTAGATGAAAGATATTCAGATTTTAAAGAAATAATGTCTAAAAAAGACTTTAGATTAATATTAGTAGGTGGAGACTGTCCAAAAGTGAAGTCTAAACCTTGTGTTGATCAAATGAAATATACATTAGAATTTATTGGCGGAGAACTCGCTGGTTACATTATTGGTACAGCTGAAAGACCTGGCGATATCATGAAAGACAATTACGCATTAGAAAGAGCGAGAGAATGGAATCATTTATTCAAACAATAGAATTAATGTAAATAACTTGTAGTACAATATAAGACCCTTCGCTTATGTATTAGTGAAGGGCTTTGTTATGTTTATAGTACTTCTTACAATACGAAGAATACAAAATATGAATTTTTATGAGTTGTTTTCATAGATAATTTTAAAAAATATATAAGTATATAAAATTAAATACGCTGCGTTAAATGAATACGATACATATATGATATAATGCATTTATTAATAACTTGTAATTGTTAGGGGAGACAAAAATGCATAGAGTCAGAGAAGCAACAAGTACAGATGCGATAGCGATTAGAGATGTAGCAACAAAAGCTTGGTATAATACGTATTTAAATATTTATGCTGCTAGCACAATCAATGAATTATTAGCAGCGTCATATAACGAAGAACATTTAAAGAAAAGAATGCAAGAGCAATTATTTTTAGTTGCAGAAGAAGATGAAGAAATTGTAGGTTTTGCCAATTTTATTTATGGTGAAGAATTATATTTATCAGCGCATTATGTACATCCTGAGTCTCAACATAAAGGCTATGGTACGTTGTTATTAGAAAAAGGTTTAGAGTCATTTAAAGGGAAGTATGACACGGTTTTCTTAGAAGTTGATAATCAAAATGATGAAGGTATTCATTTCTATAAAGAACAAGGGTTTGAAATTATAAGATCTTATCAACCAGAAATGTATGGGGAAGTCATGAATTTAGCATTAATGAAGAAAGTCTTTTAGTTCACAATTATTTTTATTTTAAAGAAAATTACAATGAATGTATGCTATCAATGATTATGACTACTTACTAAATTGAATAGAGTCTATAGAGTAAATGTTAGGGGACAAAAAAATATATGTCTCCCTTTAAAAGGAGGTATTTCATGACACAATCATCGTATGCAATGACGAAACTTGCAGAGGAAAAGGTATTCAAAGATCCTATACATAGGTATATACATGTTAAAGATCAATTGATTTGGGATTTAGTGAAGACAAAGGAATTTCAAAGATTACGTAGAATTAAGCAACTTGGCACATTATATCTTTCCTTTCATACAGCTGAACATAGTCGATTTGGACATTCTCTAGGTGTTTATGAAATAGTGCGTCGTATGATAGATGAAACATTTGAAGGTCGCGATGCATGGGATAACGAAGACCGTCCTCTTGCCTTGTGTGCTGCGTTGTTACATGATTTAGGTCATGGACCGTTTTCACATAGCTTTGAAAAGATTTTTAATACAGATCATGAAGCGTTTACTCAGGAAATTATTACCGGAAATACAGAAGTAAATGAAGTATTGAGTCGTGTTTCAGCTACATTTCCACAACAAGTAGCTGATGTAATTAATAAGACTCACGATAATAAGTTAGTCATATCTATGATTTCATCACAAATTGATGCAGACCGAATGGATTATCTACAACGTGACGCTTACTTTACTGGAGTATCATATGGTGCTTTTGATATGGAACGTATTTTACGTTTGATGAGACCTTCTAAAGATGAAGTTTTAATTAAAGAAAGTGGTATGCATGCAGTTGAAAATTTCATCATGAGTCGTTATCAAATGTATTGGCAAATATATTTCCATCCTGTCAGCAGAGGTGGAGAGGTATTATTAAATAACTGTCTGAAAAGAGCTAAACAACTATATAATGAAGGGTATCAATTTAAGAAATCACCTGAAGATTTTATACCATTTTTCGAAGGGACAATGACAATTCAACAATATGTTGATTTAGACGAAGCAGTTGTTATCTATTATTTGAAAAAATGGGTCGAGGAAGATGACATGATTTTGAGTGATTTATCACGTCGTTTTATTAATCGTGATTTATTTAAATATATTCCGTTTGACGGCTCTATAATAACAATTTCAGAACTTCAAGAGTTATTTGAAGCGGGAGGAATTAATCCTAATTATTACTTTGTGAGCGAGTCGTTTTCAGATTTACCTTACGATTATGATCGACCAGGTTCTAATCGTAAACCCATTCACTTACTAAGAAGAGATGGTTCAATTAGAGAGATTAGTAATCAATCATTAGTCATTAATAGTATTACAGGAATTAATAGAGAAGATTATAAATTATATTATCCAAAAGAATTGATTTTAAATATTAAGGATGAAGAGATAAAAGGTTCTATTATTAATCTTTTAAATGAATTAAATTAATCAATCGATTGATAGAAATTGTTTGCTCATTTAATATAGAATTCAGTTGGAAATTGTCAGAGGAGGTGGCCTACGTGTCAGAAAAGAAAGGTTTTAATTTTAATATTATTAAAAATGATCCCTTAGATGGACATAAAGGTACCAATATTGGTTCAATTACTTTAGATAATATTGCGCCAGTATTTATAGATGTTGCAAATCAAGAAGCTTTTATTGATATTGGTGGCATGCATGCACGTGCTAAAGTTGAAAAAGGTGTTAAATGGATTACCGACAAATCAGAAGTAGAAGGCGAAGAAGCAAAAGAATACTGGCTTTGTTGGGTTACTACTGAAAGAGGAGAACATGGCCCATATTACGCTGGTGTAACGGGATGCTATTTATTAGTAAATAAAAGCATTCGTCGTGGGTATAAAAGTATGCCTGAACATGTGAACATGATGGATAAATCTATGAAACATCAAATTATTATCGATCATATTGGTAAAGAGAATAAAAAAGTACTTAAAGACTTTTTACAAAATCATAATGAAGATATGTGGAATAACTCAAGCAAAGAATTATTTGACGCATTTGAATAAATAATTAATAAACCAACAACTTTCAAAATCATCCTTTGATGATGTGTAGTTGTTGGTTTATTTTTATATTATAAATTGAGTTGTTCAACCATACATTTAGTTATTTGTTGGTAAATAGTTTGGATATTTTGATTATACTTTTTGGCGATTTCTTTGATTTGATCAAATTCTGGTTTGGCTTTGATTAATTCATCATTTTTATAAGCTAATTTAACTGACACATTGCCATAAGGTGTTTCAATATCATGATATTGACGACTTAGAATACGACGGTTAACTGTATAGCTTCTAACACCTAATGTTGATGTATGTGTAAGTATGAAATCTTCAATAGTTGATTTATAATCTGGTTTACAAATAACTGTAAGTTGAGTAGCAGGGCGTTGTTTTTTCATAATAATTGGTGTGTAGAATATGTCCAATACCTTTTGATTTAAAGTATTTTCCATTAAATCACCTAACATTTCAGCGGTCATATCATCAATTTGACATTCTATGACCTGTACCTGGTCAGCTTCATTTTGTTGGTCTAGTACTTCAAATTGAATGACTCTTAACACATTTGGAAAGTCGAAATCTTTGGTTCCGGCTCCATAACCAATGTTCTTCATTGTATTTGCAGGAAATGTACCAAACGAAGTTACAAGACTTTTAGCAAAAGCTGCCCCAGTAGGTGTAGTTAATTCACTAGATACATTAAACTGAGCTAAAGGGATTCCTTTTAATATTTCTGCAGTAGCTGGTGCTGGAATTGGATAAATACCATGTGCGATTTTTATTCGACCATTTCCTGTTGGAATAGGTGAACAATAAAGGGTATCTATGTCTAAAAGTTCTAGAGCAATACAGCCTCCAATGATATCAATGATTGAATCCATAGCGCCTACTTCATGAAAATGAACTTCGCCTACTGACATACCATGTATTTTAGCTTCAGCATGTGCAATAACATTGAAAATAGCTTTGCTACGCGTTTTAACTCTATCATTTAAAGTACTATTATCTATAATGTTATAAATATCAGAAGCTTTACGATGATGATGTGATTCTTCAAAATCAATTTTCAGTGACGTGGCTTGTATACCTTGTTTCATTACTTTATTAAAATGTAATGAAAACGTATCGATGGGTAATTTTTTTAATTCATTTTCAATTTCCTGAGGGTTAGCACCTATATCTACAAGTGCGGATAATAGCATGTCACCAGCAATACCGGCATGACAATCTAAATACAATGCATTACTCATATTAGTGTCTCCATTTCTATTTATTTTCCAACATATTTATAATCATCGAAGCATTATAACCAGCACCAAAACCATTATCTATATTAAGTACACTTGTTCCAGGCGCACATGAATTTATCATTGATAATAATGTTGTTATCCCATTTAAATTAGCGCCGTAACCTACACTAGTAGGCACTGCATAAACAGGATGATCCACTAATCCTCCAACAACGCTAGCTAATGCACCCTCCATACCTGCTATAACAATTGAAACATGACCTTTACGTATATCTTGGATATGTTCAAAAAGGCGGTGAATACCTGAAACACCTACATCATAAAATCTTTGAACATTTGTGCCCATGACTTCTGCTGTTAAAGCTGCTTCTTCAGCGATAGGTAAGTCAGAAGTACCAGCACATAATACTGATATATACGCATTAGATTTTGGTATGGCGCCAATTGGACTAGATATAATTTGCGCTAAATCGTGATATTGTAATTGTGGATGCTTATTGATAATATATTGTGCTTTGTCATTATTCACTCGAGTTACGAGAATAGTTTGATTGGTATTAAGTAAACTTTCGATAATTTGATCAATTTGTTCTTTAGTTTTACCTTGTCCAAAGATGACTTCAGGGAAACCTTGTCTTTGTGCACGATGTAAATCGATTTTAGCAAAGCCCAATTCGTCGTAATGACGGAGTTGGGCTTTCGCTTCTTCTACAGATATTTGATTGTCGTGAACCTTATTTAGAATTTGTTCTAGTTGTTCGTTGTTATCTTTCATATTTTGACATCCTTATAATTATTAGAATTAATACTTAAAATTCAGATGACTTAGTGTTTATAACTTCGTTCATACTACCTGTACGATAACCTTCTAAATCGATAGTTACGTAGTCAAATCCTAGCTCTTTAAGTCTTAATGTAATATTTGTTTTATTTTGAATAACTGTAGATAACGCATCATCTTCTACTTCAATACGTGCTATATTTTGATGATAACGTACACGAACATTATTAACGCCTAGACTTAGAATATATTTTTCTGCTTCATTAACTTTATTTACTTTTGAAAAGCTTAAAGGTTCACCATATGGAATTCTTGAAGCTAAACTACATAATGCTGGTTTATTCCAAACTGGTAAATGATGTTGTTGACTTAAATCACGTACTTCAGATTTGTATAGCTCAGCTTCTTGAAGTACACTTCGAACATTAAATTCTTCTCTAGCTTTTAATCCAGGACGGAAATCTTCTAAGTCATCCATAATCATTCCGTCGATAACATAGTTAAATCCGACTTGTTTTCTGATATCTTCTAAATTGCTATACATCAAACGTTTGCTATAATACCAGCTTTCTGGTGTGTTTTTAATAATATTTTCATCATTCAATTCAGACATTTCAGCTTCTACTACATGAATACCTAAGCTATTACCAAGTTCGATAGCTTGGTCAAATTCTTCATTACGGAAAAGTTCAGATTTGACTACAACAGGCATTACATTTTCAGTTCCTAAATTGTCGATTGCTTTTTTTAGAACGAGACTACTATCTACACCACCAGAAAAGGCGATAACTACACTTCCCATATTGTTTAATAATTGATCTAATTTTTCTTCTTTATTGTTTATATTAGTCATGTTGAATTCCTCCTATAAGTAATTTAAATTATTCATTTTCTACGTATGGAATTGTTAATGGACCTTGAGGCATGACACCAATCGTTAATGGACGACCATACGATTCTTCTAATTCTTGTAATGTTTTTTCGATATCTGATGTAGGATTAAGCATTGAGTCTTTAAGTTGTTGGTCAGTTAACTCTGAATATACATATACATTGGCAAATGTTTGAATACTTGCTTGTTTTTGTACTTGCCATTGGTCAACTTCAGAAAAGTTAGGATCATGTATTAAATCTAAAATACCTTGAGGCGTATCTGCCATTTTGAAAATTTCAGCGAATTTACCATGATCTGGGAAACCATCTGCACATTCAGAAACCATAATAATATTACCGCCTTCTTTAACCACTTTACTTGCAGCACTCATACCTTTAACAGTTTGATAAAGGTTTTGGTCAAGTGGATAACCTGAGTTAGAGGCAATAACGACATCGAATCTTTGATCACATTTAAACATGGCATGTTCTTTAACATAGGCACAACCTTGTTTGTGTGCTTCAAAAACTTCTCCGCCGAATGCTGCAGTAATCTCTTTATCTTTGTTTAATGCAACGTTTAACATAAAGTGTGGCTTACACATTTTATTTACTTCACGAGCCATATTTTGGACAGGATTATCATCTAAATTTCCCCAAGTTGAACGAGGGTCGCCAATCATTTGGGCATTATGGAAAGTTTGAATGGTTTCAATTCCAGCAATACCTGGCATAATACCTTTAGGACCACCAGAAAAACCTGCAAAAAAGTGAGGCTCAATAAAACCAGTCACAATTTTAAAATCAGATTCTACATAATCTTTATTTAAATAAACATCACAACCATATTGACTATGGCCAACTTTTGTTAAGCTTTCTTCTTCATTACAATGATTGTGAACAATTTTAACAGTGTCAACAATGTCTTCGCCTAACATACTTATTAATTCTTCTCGCGTTTGATCTCTATGTGTGCCAGTGCCATTAATAATCACAAAGTTTTCTCGAGGTACATGACTTAACTCTTCCATTAATAACGGTACCAATATATGGTTAGGTGTAGGTCGTGTAATATCACTAATGACAATAGAAACTGTATCACTACTTTTAACCATGTCTTTTAAGGGCTTCGAGTTGGTAGGATGTTGTAATACATCTTTAATCGTTCCCTCTATGTTTTCCACTGGATCAATATTTAAGGGTTCTATGACTGTGCTATCGTCAGGAACTTCAACATCTATTTCAGATTTCCCATATAATACTTTTGTTAACAAAATATTCCCCTCCGTTGTAGAAGCATTGAAATCTCTTCTTGTTTTTGTTCTGAATTGTTTGATTATTATAGTTAAATTATATCATAGGTATTGCAATATTTTAATTTATGAAAGTATACAACTATTACCACCATTGAATTGTTCATTTATATGTAAATGTAAATTTATGAATTAATATTTTGTTTTCTATATTTATATTGTAAAAAAAGATTAAATAGTATTAACAAATTCATCAAAAAAATGTATATTTAATATAGATAAACATAAGGAGGGTAAAATATGCCTGAACAACAAAAAGATAATAATGCATTAGTTTTTATAATCCTTGGATGGGTATTTTCTGCGTTATCACTAATTGTATTACCAATTATTTTTGGTCCAGCAGGAATTGTGTTTGGTGCTTTAACAATTAGTAAAGGTAAAAAGACACACGGTATTATCATTATCGTCGCTGCAATAGTATTCACTATTTTAGGGTTCACTTTAGGATATATTATTGCATCAAATGCAGGTGCATAATTTTACCAATAGCTTTTAAGATAAATCATATGAAGTAGAATAGTTAAATTTAGTAAGAAAATAAAATACAGCTATAAATTCAGCCATTCATTTTGAAAAAGAATGAATGGCTATTATTATAGGAAAGTTTAATGAATTTTAATGAATTAAAATTGATATAGGGGATGAGACCATGCAATTTAAATTAAAAGAAAATGAACTAATCGATTATTTAGAACTAAAATATCCTGAGTTAAATTTTGTTAAAGGTAGATTTTTAGTAGGACAACATAAGCAAGAAGACTTACATGTGTATTATTTAGGAGAAGATACGTTTGCGTGTGTCACTATTGCATTTAAAACTTTTGAAATTAAAGATGCTGATATTTTAGATTATGCACCTGTTATAGAGATAAGACTTAAAGATGGTATGTTATTTAGAAAAATGCGAATTGTAACTGAAGCGGGTGTATTAAAATATGGCACATCTAAAGTGTTGCTAAGTGACTTTCAAAAAGAAAACTATGACAAGTTTATAGATGGAAATAAAGAAAAAGTGATTTATAAAGAAGGAGCGTTCCAATAGTTATCATTTCAGCATAGGGTATATTTACACATACATATAAAAACGATAATATAAAAATTAAATAATTAATATTATAGAATATGAGGTATAGACATGAATAAATTAATATTTATTACAACATTGAGTTTCGGCATCGTATATTTCTATAAGTATCAAATGGAAAAATATAAGTATCAAAGTGATATTGTTGATATTGAATCAGTAGAAGATTTGATTTAAGTATACTTGTTTTACTTTAAGTGGGTGAACTAATTATAGTTTGCTCATTTTTTTGTTTTTTAAATATTTTAAATAGGCCAATACTACAAGCAATAGGGCAATTATGCTATAATATCATGTGTTATTGTGTAGAATAAGGGAGTAGTAAATTGGAAAATAATGTAAAAATTCAAACGAAACAAATTATTAAACAGAACGGCGATAAAGAGAAGTTTGATTTTACTACTGAGGGATCATGGCACAAGCGTCAGTCTCACATCATTAGATATAACGAAAATATAGATGATGCCAAAGTGAATGTAACGATTAAGATAGAGGACGACGGCGTAAAATTGATCCGTAAAGGCGACATTAATATGAACTTTCATTTTGTAGAAGGTGCGGAAACAACGACCCTTTACGATATACCAGCTGGACGTATTCCATTAAATGTTAAAACGTTAAGTATTCTACATTTTGTAACACCAGATGGTGGTAAACTGAAAGTACATTACGAACTATATCAAAATGAAGAAAAAATGGGTTCATACCAATATGAAATAAATTATAAGGAGTTAGGCTAATGAATATTATCGATCAAGTAAAGCAGACGCTTATTCAAGAAATAGAAGCAAGTATTAAAAAAGCTGAATTAGCAGAAGATATTCCAGAAATTAAAATTGAAATTCCTAAAGATGTAAAGAATGGAGATTATTCAACAAATATCGCAATGGTATTAACTAAAATTGCTAAACGTAACCCAAGAGACATTGCTCAAGCGATTGTCGACAACTTAGATGCTAGTAAAGCACATGTTAAACAAATTGATATTGCAGGACCTGGATTTATTAATTTCTATCTAGACAATCAATACTTAACTGACATCATTCCAGAAGCAATCCAAAAAGGACATCAATTTGGGAATGCAGAAACATCTAAAAACAAAAATATTTTACTTGAATATGTATCAGCCAACCCAACTGGTGATTTACATATCGGTCATGCACGAAATGCGGCTGTTGGTGACACGCTAGCTAATATTTTAATTGCTGCTGGATATAATGTAACTCGTGAATATTATATTAATGATGCTGGTAATCAAATTTCTAATCTTGCGCGCTCTATCGAAACACGTTTCTTTGAGGCGTTAGGTGATAACAGTCATGAAATGCCTGAAGATGGATATAACGGCAAAGATATTATTGAAATTGGTAAAGATTTAGCTGATAAACAACCAGAAATTAAAGATTATAGCGATGAAGAACGTTTGAAGACATTTAGACAGCTAGGTGTCGATTATGAAATGTCTAAATTGAAAAAAGATTTATCAGATTTCCATACTCATTTTGATAGTTGGTTTAGCGAAACATCTCTTTATGAAAAAGGAGAAATTAAAGAAGTATTAGCTAAAATGAATGAATTAGGCTATACCTATGAAGCAGATGGTGCGACTTGGTTACGTACATCTGACTTTAAAGATGACAAAGATAGAGTTTTAATTAAAAAAGATGGCAATTACACTTATTTCTTACCTGACATTGCCTATCATTTTGATAAAGTTCAACGTGGAAATGATATTTTAATCGATTTAATGGGTGCTGATCATCACGGTTATATTAATCGTTTGAAAGCATCACTTGAAACTTTTGGTGTAGACAGTGACCGATTAGAAATTCAAATCATGCAAATGGTACGTTTAATGCAAAATGGTGAAGAAGTTAAAATGAGTAAACGTACAGGCAACGCGATTACTTTACGCGAAATTATGGATGAAGTTGGTGTGGATGCTGCGCGTTACTTCTTAACTATGCGTAGCCCAGATACACACTTTGATTTTGATATGGAATTAGCAAAAGAACAATCTCAAGACAATCCAGTGTATTATGCACAATATGCGCATGCTCGTATTTGTTCTATCTTGAAACAAGCTAAAGATCAAAGTATTGAGGTTAGTACTGATGTTGATTTTTCAAAAATTACTAATGACAAAGCAATTGAATTATTGAAAAAAGTAGCTGAATTTGAAACTACGATTGAAAGTGCTGCAGAATCAAGAGCACCACATCGTATGACTAATTACATTCAAGATTTAGCTTCTCATTTCCATAAATTCTATAATGCTGAAAAAGTACTTACAGATGACATTGAAAAAACAAAAGCACATGTTGCATTAATAGAAGCGGTAAGAATAACATTAAATAATGCTTTAGCATTAGTTGGTGTGTCAGCTCCAGAAACAATGTAGTAAATAGTATAAAACAAATTGTCTCAAATACCCTTATAGCTGCGGTTATAGGGGTATTTTTAATATAAAGAACTAGAAAGTGGTGAAAAATTGTTACACACACAAGAGTTATATGACATTCTATATCAAAATATGGGGCCTCAACATTGGTGGCCTGCCGCCAGTGAAATAGAAATGATGTTAGGAGCAATACTCGTCCAAAATACAAATTGGAAAAATGTAGACTTAGCCTTAACATCTTTAAAACATGAGACAAATTTTAATCCACAACACATTTTAGATATACCACTAGAAGACTTACAACAAATCATTAAATCGAGTGGATTCTATAAAAATAAAGGGAAGGCTATACATGCTTTATTATCATGGTTAAATGATTATCAATTTAATTATGAGGCTATTGTTTCAAAATTTGGAGACGATTTGAGAAAGGAATTATTAAAAATTAGAGGCGTCGGCAGTGAAACGGCTGACGTATTAATAGTTTACATTTTTGGTGGAATAGAATTTATTCCAGATAGTTATACGAGACGTTTGTATGCCAAATTAGGATATTCTAATACTGATAGTTATGATAAATTTAAAAGAGAAATTCAATTACCAAGTACTTTTACGAATCAAGATGCTAATGAATTTCATGCTTTGTTAGATAACTTTGGAAAGAACTACTTCAATATTAAAAATGGCACACATTATACCTTTTTAGATCCGTATTTTGAATAAAATATTGTATATAAAGAATTATGATAAGTATTGGTATTCTTTGATTTTGTGAACTTTAATCATATAATAATCATTTTAAAATTAATCATAACTATAAATTACTATTATTTTGAAAACGTTTGAAAAACAATATATAAATTATATAATAGGAGATAAGAAAAAATAGGAGAAATGATTATGATTAATGCATATAAAAAGTTTTGGCAATATGCTTTTACGTGTGAAGGACGGACACGACGCAAAGATTTTTGGTTAGGTGCTTTATTAAATATTATTTGTTTAATAATCATGGCGATTATTGCTGCATTAGTTTTTGCACATATGGAAAATGGTAAAGTTTTATACGATATTGTGTTTTATATATTTTATGTTGTGCTGGCAATACCTATGTTTTCGATATCAGTGAGACGATTTCATGATATAGGTAAAGGAAAAACAATACCAATCATCTATTTGGTTTTAACATTACTATCCCCTATATATCAGATTAGTGAGGATTATAAATGGATTTCTCAAATTTCTGATTCAAATGTAGCATTATTAATAATTATAGCTATTGTCTCAATAATTCTTACAATAGCATCTATTGTCATTTCAATTATGGCTCTAGTTTACTGTGTTAAGGATAGTGAAGAAGGAACGAATCAGTATGGTCCCAATCCTAAAAAAGTTAAAAATAAAGGAGATTAATTATGATTAATGCATTCAAAAAATCTTGGCAAAATGCCTTGATATTAGAAGGGCGAACTCGAAGAAAAGATTTCTGGTGGGCCTTGTTGGGTAATTTTATTTTATTAATTATACTAGAAGCAATTCTTAGTTCCTTAACTAATATTACAGGTAGTTTGACAATAGTAATCGGTATTTTATTTAATGTGATTGCTTTATTAATTTATTTTGTTATTTTTACACTATCAGTAAGAAGATTTCATGATATAGGTAAAGGAAAGACTATTCCAGTTATCTTTCTAATTTTAACAATTCTTTCATTGTGTAATAATATTATCAACTTATTTAATTTTAATTACCAAATAAACCAAGATAACCATATTTTAATTGGTATTTTAGGTGTGATTTCTTTTGCGTTTGTAATACTAGCTATTGTCATTTCAATTATGTCTTTAATCTATTGCATACAAGACAGTGAAAAAGGAACAAACCAATATGGACCTAATCCTAAAGGTGAGACAACTCAATCTTAAATAAATACTAATTTTTTAAAACTGTGTTACGAGCTTTGTAGCTTATAATACAGTTTTATTTTGTATAAACTCATCAGCAACTATAAATTAATTCTTAAAAAAGGGGACTTATATTTACAAATTGACATTATCCTAGTGAATAAGTAAGATAAAAAAGTTATAATCAAATGATAATACGAGTCGCTTGTTTAATTACTATGAATGAGGGTGGTTTCATGCCAAGTAATCAACGAGATTTTACACATGGTAATATATTTAAATCTTTATTCTTTTTCTCAGGACCAATCATGCTTACAAACCTTCTTCAATCTTCGTTTCAGATTATTGCGAGTTTATGGGTGGGTAATTTATTAGGTGCACATGCTTTAGGTGCAGTTGCAATTTCAACGACGATTTTACTTACAATGCTTTCTTTTATTATTGGTCTCAATAACGCAGTATTAACGATATTGTCTCAATTTTTCGGTAAAAAAGATTATCAAGGTTTAAAACAATATTTGAATGCCTTTGTTGTTGTTATGACAACGATGGCAATTATTTTTGGTGCCCTTGGATTTATCTTTTCAAAGCAATTATTATTATTGATGGGAACACCGGAGTCTTTATTAGGACAAGCTAATACCTATTTACAAATAAGCTTTTTAGGTATTTTATTCTTATTCGGATATAATTTTGTAAATACAGTGTCACGTGCGCTTGGAGATAGTAAAACACCGATGCGTATCGTTTTTCTAGCTGTTGTACTCAATGCTTTTTTAGCGCCATTATTTATAGGTGGATTTCAGTTAGGCATAGCGGGTGCGGCACTTTCAACAGTTGTATCTCAAGGTCTAGCGTTTATTTATAGTTTATATCATTCAATGAAACACGAATTAGTTCCTTTCACCATTCCTAAAGTACCTTCTATAGAACAAGTGTTATTAATATTAAAATTAGGGATACCAGCCGGTCTACAAATGGCTGTTATTCAAGGCGGTAATGCAGCTATTTTAAGTGTAGTGACTCAATTTGGTGGAGATACTGTAGCTGGTTTTAGTGCATCTCAAAGATTAGATAGTTTAATCATGTTACCGGCAATGGCACTTGGAACGGCGGTAAATAGTATGGCAGGTCAAAATATTGGTGTTGGTGATTGGAAAAGAGTTAGACAAATTGCCAAAGTATCTGCATTATATAATTTCATGATTATGACTACGATTGCATTAATTGTTATTTTAGTTGCAGATGTTGCAATTAGATTCTTTATTCAAGATCCTGAAGCCGTTAATTTTGGGAGTCATTACTTGAGAATTGTAGCGCTTTGTTATCCATTCTTAGGCTTAAATTTTGTGTTTAATGGTATTGTGAGAGCATCAGGAGCCATGTATCAAGTGTTGATTTTAAATATCATCTCATTCTGGATACTAAGATTTCCATTAACTGAGCTTTTTTCAAAAATGTTTGGTCAAAATGGTATTGCTATAGGTATGGGAATTGGTTTTATTATAAGTAGTATCTTTGCAGTCTCATATTATCAATTTGGAAAATGGGATCAAAAAGTCATTACTGAAGAAAATAAGTAATAGATTAAAACAAAGAGGTCGGGACAAAAGCGCTTAGGATTTGAGCAGAACCGAACGATGAGCAAAATTGTTTCTCAAATTTTGTCGAATCGTGAGAGCTTCTGCCGAAAATCCTGCTTTTGGGACGCCGTTAATCGGTTTCCCAGAGCACAAAAACTTTATGTCTCAACCTCATTTTTGTTTAAAATCGATGTAAAAATAAATTATATTTTGAAAAAATGAAAAACCTAATGAAATTTGTATAGAATTTGATATGATTAAAAGAAAGATTATACATATAAAAATTAAACTGAATGGAATGAGAATATATGAAACGTCATTTGTGGATAGTCATGATAGCTACAATTTTAATTCTAGCAGGTTGCAGTCAAGGTAATGATTCTAAATCATCTAATAATAAAGATAAACAAGCTTCTGATGGAAAATCACCATATCATCGAATCGTTTCGCTAATGCCAAGCAACACAGAAATTCTATATGAACTTGGTTTAGGAGACAATGTAGTAGGTGTATCTACAGTAGATGATTACCCTAAAAATGTTAAAAAAGGGAAAAAGCAATTTGATTCAATGAACTTAAATAAAGAAGCGTTATTAAAAGCAAAACCTGATTTAATACTTGCGCACGAATCACAAAAATCATCATCTGGAAAAGTATTAGATTCACTAAAAAAAGACGGGATTAAGGTCGTCTATGTGAAAGATGCTCAATCAATTGATGAAACATACGATACATTTAAATCTATAGGAAAGTTAACGCATAAAGAAAAACAAGCGAATCAATTAGTCAAAGAAACGAAAGACAATGTAAATAAAGTAGTGCAATCTATTCCAAAGCATCATAAAAAACAAAATGTATTTATTGAAGTATCATCAAAACCAGATATTTACACAGCAGGTCAGCATACTTTCTTTAATGATATGTTAAACAAACTTCAAGCTAAAAACAGCTTTAATGATATTGAAGGTTGGAAATCTGTAAGCAAAGAAAGCATTATAAAGCACAATCCAGATATATTTATTTCAACTGAAGGAATGTCACAATCTGATTATAAAAAAATCATAGAAAAACGTGGTGGATTCGATAAAACGAATGGGGTAAAACACAATCGCATTGAAACAGTAAATGGTGACGAAATATCACGACCAGGACCTAGAATTGATGATGGATTAAAAGAATTAAGAGACGCTATTTATAAAAAATAATATAAATTTAAAAGTACTAGCAGAAACATGTCAGGCCTATAAGTAAAGTTTTTAGATAGGTAGGTAACTTGAATGGCTAGTACTTTTTTTATTTAAAATTTGTTATGATGAGCACGATATCTATATTGTAAATAGGAAAGAGAATAAAATGAAAAAGTTGAAAACAATTTTAATATGGACATTATTATTAATAGTGATTACTTTAATAAGTTTGGTATGGCAAATTGGTGATTTATCAGATCCATTTAATCAAACTATTTTATTGAAAGTTAGATTACCAAGAGTGATGGAAGCTGTACTTACGGGAGCAACTTTAACTTTAGCAGGTCAAATGTTTCAGACTGTACTTAATAATCCATTAGCTGATAGTTTTACGTTGGGGTTAGCAAGTGGAGCAACATTTGGTTCAGGTTTAGCACTTTTTCTTGGTTTAAGTTTCTTGTGGATTCCTTTTTTCTCTATTGGCTTTAGTCTTATTACACTTGTAATAGTGTTAGGACTAACTATGGCATTATCTCACGGGTATCCTGTGCGAGTTTTAGTACTCATTGGTTTGATGATAGGTGCCTTATTTAATGCTTTATTATATATTTTGATTTTAATTAAGCCACAAAAATTAAATTCAGTAGCCAACTATTTATTTGGAGGATTTGCCTCTGCTGAAATTGAAAATAATATAGTGATAGCTATCGTATTAATTGTAGCTATTGTATGTTTATCCTTATTAATCCGTTCTATTAAATTATTGCAACTGGGTGAATTGAAGGGGCAGTCTTTAGGTTTAAATGTTCAACGTATTACATTTATAGTACTTACTATAGCTTCAATTATAACGGCAGTTGTCGTAGCCTATGTGGGCATTATCGGCTTCATAGGTATGATTGTGCCTCAATTAGTCCGTCGTTATTATTGGCGTTTTGAGTTAGGAATACAGATGATTTTGAATACAATCATTGGGGCTACTGTTATGATAATGGCAGATTTCATAGGAAGTACGGTTATTCATCCAATACAAATACCAGCCAGTATAGTCATGGCATTACTAGGTATACCAGTATTATGTTATATATTATTATCTCAATATAAAGTATTACGCTAATCCTATTCATTTGCTAAAATAGGAATTAATAAACTATGAAGAGGTTACTAAGATGGATTTGAGTCATATAAAAGCAATTGTCTTTGATTTAGAGGGGACATTGCTAGATCGAGTAAAATCACGTGAGAAATTTATAGAAGAACAATATGAAAGATTTCATGATTATTTTGTCCATGTACAGCTCGCTGATTTTAAAAATAAATTTATCGAGTTAGATGATGATGAAGATAATGATAAACCGGATTTGTATAAAGAAATTATAAAGCAATTTCATATTGATAGATTAACTTGGAAAGATTTATTTAATGACTTTGAGATGCATTTCTATCGTTATGTCTTTCCTTATTATGACACGTTATACACTTTGGAGAGATTGTCTAATGCTGACTATCTTATTGGTGTTATAGCTAATGGGAAATCAAAAATAAAGCAATTCAGATTACATTCTTTAGGTATTATGCATGTGATTAATTACTTATCTACTTCTGAAACAGTAGGTTATCGAAAACCCCATCCAAAAATATTTGAAGATATGATTGATCAACTAGATGTTAAAGCAGAGGAGATTATGTATGTCGGAGACGATGCTTTAAATGATGTCGCACCTGCACGTGCCATGGGAATGGTAAGTGTATGGTATAAACAAGAATATGCTGAAATAGAGCCTCTTAAAGAAGAAGTAGATTTTACAATTACAACAATCGAAGAATTATTAGATATATTACCGAAAAACTTTAACTTAGAAGGAGAACAATCTAATGGATTTATTTACTAGAAATGATGGAACAACATTACACTACAATACGTTAGGCGAGGGTTATCCTGTAGTGCTTGTTCATACAGCATACGATAATTATTCTGTTTTTAATAATTTGGCTAAAAAGCTTGCTAAATCATTTCAAGTGGTGTTGATCGATTTAAGAGGGCATGGATACTCTGATAAGCCTAGAAACATAGTATTTAAAGAGTTTTCAGATGACATTATCGCATTATTAGATTACATATACATAGACCAAGCTGCATTTATTGGCCATGAACTAGCTACTATGATTATATCTGATATGGCTGTAAGATATCCTGACTATGTTTCTTCATTAACTTTAGTTAATCCTACATCTGTTGAGGGAGAATTACCTGAAGAACGATTATTTAGAAAATATGCTCATAAAATACGTAATTGGAATGATGAGGAACAGTCTAAATTTTTAAATAATAAAAAATATTACAAACCACGTAAAATGAATAAATTTTTAAAACATGTAGAAGATACGAATGCTATTTCAACAAAAGAGGAAATACAAGCTATCGAAGAGGTATTTAAATCTAAGGGTATTGCTGAAGTATTTTCAGAAGTAGAGGCACCGACGCTAATTATTGCTGGAGAATATGGAGAAAGAACAACAACATTAGAAGCGAAAGAAGTATTAGATTTAATAGTACACGGAGAATTTTTAGTGTATAGTGCTTCTAGTTTATATCCATTTGTAGAAGAAGAACATAAGTTTATTGATGATGTATCCACATTTATCAAGCAACACATACGTTGATAAACAATGTAAACATTGGTTTAATGAAGGGTTTATGTAAGACTTTAGAATGAAATTTGTAATGTTTTTGTAATATTATTGTCATTTTAGTAATATTTATAGTATACTAACAGTAAGCACAAGAAAGAGATATTGATAAAAAGGAGCGTGTGCTTATGAAAAAGCTAATGGCATCATTACTTGTTTCAGGTCTAGTTGTCACAGGAGTAAACGTTAATCACGTTGAAGCAGCAACTGGAAATTCACTTCAAACCGTTCAACAAATCACTCAAGGCGATCAATCATTAGAAAATGTTAAAATAGGCGAGTCTATTCAAAGTGTTTTAAATAAATATAGTCATCCAATTTATTCTTATAATGAAAATGGGTCAGAACACTATTATGAATTTAGAACACATAAAGGCGTTCTATTAGTTACAGCAGATGGCAAAAAAGATAAAGGTCACGTGACACGTGTATCTATGACTTATAATAAAGCTGACGGACCAACATATAAATCAGTTAAACAAAATGTAAGCCCTAGTGCTGTAAGCCGTGTACATTATAATAAAGTAACTGGTAACTTTGGTTATATCCAAGATAAAAATGCAAGCTATCAATTTAGCTCAAATTCACCTAAAGATAAAAATGTAAAACTTTATAGAGTGGATTTAGGTAAATAAAATAGCGTTTAAAATAGCTAATAACCGATAAACATATTCATAAATGATATACATGTCATAAAGTTAGGAACTTAGTTCAACTTTAAAGGTGTACATCAATATTTTGAATATATGTTTGTCGGTTATTTTGTGTTTTGAATAAATAAAATTAGTTTATTTTATCTAGGATAAACTTAACCATTAGTATAAAATTAAATTTAAGTGTAAAGAAATCACGAAAATATTATGTTACAATGCTATATTGATAGTAATTAAAGCGTGTTTAATATTTTAAAATTTATGTATAGAGTGAAAATAGTATGCTTAAGTTTTCTTCTTAAGTAGTTTATCGAATAAAATGAACATCAAGAAAGTGTTATTAAAGGAGCTTAATATGAGGGTAAATGATAAAGTTTTACTTGAAAATATCAATGACTATTTCAGTCATAAAGGTATGTCGCCTAATCTAATTGATGATATAAAAGAAAAGTTTCGTGTAGATATCCAAAAGTCAGAAGCCAAAGACCAAGATTATATAGAATATAGAGGTAAATCTCCAGCACAAATTATATTGATTATTCAACGTAATTTATTTGCTCTTGAACTTAATCCTATTATCTTTTTTATCATTAATTTTATTCTGATTTCTTATTTATATGATAAACAGTATGTTCAATTTCAGGCGATTACTGGTATCAGTCTATTTTATTGTTTAGTTATTTTTCCATTATCAATTTGGATTTATGTCAGAATTAATAAAAAGAACTATCTCTACAGTAACCGGTTTGAAATGATATTTGGATTTATTATAGCAGCAATTGCGATTATACTCATTACGATGCAAGGTTTCCATTTTAATTGGTCGATTATTCCAATATCAATATATGGTCATCAATTTGTTTTCTTTGTCGGAATTGTTTTAGCTATAATCGGAATTTATTTTAGAAAATTAGAATTTACTGGTTTGGGATTGCTAGTTTGTCAAAAAACGATTGATGCTATGGTTTCAAATTCAGATGTTGCACAAATATTTTCATTAGTCATTTGGATTTTATTAGTGATATTAATTATTTACTGCACTATTAAATTATCAGAACGTACAAAAAGTTAATAAATCTATATTAAAGCCTTCATTAAGAAAAAGTCTTATGAAGGCTTTTCTTTATTTTATTTGAACACTAAATGTAGCCTGAGACATTGTTTTATGTCCCAGGCTCGTACATTTAAATGAAAAAATGTAACAAGAAATTTATAAGGTTAAAGTAAGTTGAATACTATCTAATCATCATTGCGGGGGCAACACTAAGAAATCAGAGATTTCAGAGTAGCGCCCTAAGAAGTTCTAAGTAATAAAATTACTAAGTTGCAGAGGAACGCCTGAGCTAAAGCTCATGCATAAGAAGTTCTAAACAATAAATTGTTAAGAACTTCTAAATATTGGCGTAAAGATATTTTCAAATGGGTATAGTAATTACTAAAGGGAGGTGCCACTATGGATAAAGTTCAATTAAGCAATGAAATTGAAATTGCTTATCGTGATGTAGGGCAAGGCATTCCCATCGTATTAATTCATGGATTAGATGGCAACTTAGCAGCATTTAAACAATTATCTGAACAATTAAGTGACCGCTATAGAGTCATAACTTATGATGTACGTGGTCATGGGAAATCGTCACGATGTGAAGTGTATGATTTAGAAGATCACATTGAAGACTTATATATGTTAATGGATCAATTAGACATAAGCTCGGCACATATTTTAGGACATGATATGGGCGGATTAATTGGAAAACGTTTCACCGAAAAATATCCTTTTAAAACCATTTCGTTAACTGCGATTTCTTCTAAAAGGGAGGATATTGCTCATGGTTTCACACAATTGATGGTGGATCATCAAGATTTAGTTGCTGGTTTTAATAAATCCGAAGCGTTGTTATTATTATTTCCATTTCTATTTAAAGAACAAGATAATACAATGAAATGGTTTCAAGATCAAAGAATGTATAGCAGACCTTCAGCAGAAGAAAGTGCTATAGCGATTAGAGCTCTAATATCTTCTAATGCAGAAGAACAAGAAGCTACACAGTTGGTTAACGTACCAACATTAATTATAAATGGTTTCTATGATCCGTTAATTAAAGATAAAATCAATTATTGTGTTGATGATCATTTTGAAAATATTACTAAAATGATATTCAATGAGTCAGGACATGCACCACATATTGAAGAGCCAGAAAAATTTATAAATGTATACTTAGATTTTATAAGTTCAATTGAACATTGGATATCTAAATAGTTTATTTAGATAAGCAAAAAAGGTTACTTATCATGCTAAATCATGATAAGTAACCTTTTTAATGTCAGACACATTTTAATCATCTTCCAAACAATTCATCATTAAAAAATACCTATCTTTATCAAGATAGGTAAGCAAAATAGATACGTACATTAAAGTATATTAAGTTGGTAGCTAAAATATGCGTATCTTTTAACAAAGCTATACTTCAATACGAGACTTATACTTCGTTTTCGTCGTTTGCTTCTGTAATACGATTATTAACACGTTTTAATAATTCATCAATTTTTTTACGTTGTTTAGTATTAACTAAGATTAATACAGTTCTTTCATCATGTTCGTTACGTTTTTTATCGAAATAATCTTCTTGTGATAAGTTTTTAACCGCTTTAACAACTTGTGGTTGTTTATAGTTTAAATGGTTAATAATATCTTTAAGGTAATATTCCTCTTCTTTGTGTTCACTAATATAAGTTAAAACTGCGAATTCTTCAAAGCTAATTGAAAATTCTTTTTTGATAATACTTTTTAATTTGTCAGCATAAGTGACCATTGCTAGTAACTCGAAGCAATCATTTATTTTTGAAATAGCCATTACTGAAACCTCCCTATTTATATACACTTACATATACCTTTATAAGTGTCTTTACCCGATTTTATATATTTATATCTCTTTTTTGAAAAATATGAAGTGTCTGCCATAATTTAGTATTAAATTTATTTAAAAAAATATATTTAATGCTATATTATTTAGTTAATTATAACTAAATAAATTTAAGAAGTAAACAAATAAGTGTTTATAAAACTAATTATTGATTATGGTATAACATTTTTTCATATATATAGCATTTTTCAATTACAAATTTATCATAACAAATTCAAATTTTCTGTAATTTAATAAAAAAACAACTGAAAAGTAAAGTTTTTGCAATAATTATTACAAATAAATTATTTATAAGAACTTTGTAGTGACTTTGAAGGTGCTTCAACGACCTTTTCATTTAACATTAACCCTTGAGTAACATTAATCATATTTTTTTGGTCTGTTAATTGATATGTAACTTGTCGTTTAACTAAACGATGACCTAATTGTACAAGTACATATTTATTATCAATTAATGCTGTTTTAGGGACGAGAATATCATTTGAGAAAAGTTTGATTTTAAAGTGTGTACCAATAGCGAAATGTTGTTGAGTTGATATTTCAATTTGGTACGTGGATTGGTTACTTTTAATTTGTTGTGGAATATCTGAGATATATTTTATTTTTCCTATAAAACTTTTTTTATCATTAGAATAGATTGAAATATCTTGATTAATTCTTAATTTATCTTTTTCGGATTCTGATATATTAGCACGGATGATGCGCTCCTGGCTATTAATTTGCATTATTTTGTTGTTACTTTTTGAAGGTGATTGAGTAAAAAAGTGTACTTTTCCAGAAATTGGAGAATAAATAGTTGTACGGGTTTCAGATTTATCTTTAACAAATTGTGATGTCATTAAAGTTCTTTCAAGTAATTGTTGTTGTTGTTGAATCGATAACTTGGGATATGCTTTTTGGATTTGAGAAAGGGTTAAATGTTGTTGTTGCTCAAGTTGTTTTTGTTTAGAGGGGTTAAAATATTCGAATAGGGGTGTATCTTTTTTGATACTTGATTGATGTTTAACTAAGAATTGGTTGATGTAACCAAGTTGATCATTATAGTAAATGTTAAAACTTTTGACTGCTTCTTGAGTGCCTATTGTAGATAATAAAAGCTTATGTTTAACCTTTATAGTTTTGAATTGGTTGGATTGAGATTGTTGTTGAGAAGAATGATAGAAGTAAAATCCAAAGTAGAGAGAAATAATTAACAATAGAATGGATAAAATAAAAATAGTTAGTTTTTTTAAATTCAATAAGTTCACCTCGTGGAAATAGATGGATATATTATACAATACAATATTATATTGAGGTATATTGAAATTAAATTAGATTTTAATTTTGTATAAATTTATTGTTAATATGAATGAAATAAATAAAAATCGAGTTCATAAATAGAACTCGATTAGAATAAACGTAATAGTATAATGCCAATTGCGATACAGACTAATCCTATGCATTTACGAAGAGTGATCTTATTTTTAGGCGTACCTAGTAAACCAAAGTGGTCGATAATGACACCCATTAACATTTGACCTAGCATACCTACAATAGTTGTCAGAGCGGCACCTAGAAAAGGCATTAATACGATGTTTGAAGTGACAAATGCCATACCTAATACACCACCGACAAAATAAACAGGTTTAATTTGACCTAATTTTTCATGTGAACGATGTACTTTTAAACTTTTATGGAATATAAGAGTTAAAATCAATAAAGCGATAGTACCTATAGTGAACGAGACGAGGGAAGCAAAGAAAGAAGAATCAACTTCTTTAGCTAACGCACTATTAATTGTAGTTTGTATAGGAGGTGCGCAACCAAAAATAAATCCTACAATTAACCATATATATAAACGAGAATTAGATTTCCCCATTAATTTGTCTTTAGGTATTTGATTCATTAATAATATACCGATGAGTAATAATACAATTCCAACGGCTTTAAAAAGGGTGAATGATTGTTCATTTGCACCAAACAAACCTAACGTATCAATTGTGACACCCATGATAATCTGACCAGCCACAGTAATGACTACTGTAAGCGCAGCACCAAGTCTAGGTAATAATAATAAATTTCCTGTTAAGAAACATACACCTAATAAACCACCGATAAACCAATGATAATTGATGTCTTGATGAGTAAGGAAGCTTGGCGCCAACATTTGAGGATTAATGATTAAATTAAGAATAATTAAACATACTGTGCCAACACCGAAAGAAATTGTTGAAGCATAAAAAGAAGACTTCGTATATTGACTAAGTCTTGAATTCACTGAAGTCTGTATTGGGATTAACATACCTACAAAAATACCTAAAAAGTATAGAAAAGCCATATTGTGTGTCACTCATTTCTTATATAGTGAATTAATTATAACGGAAATAAGGGTTATATAAAATAGATGGCGTTAAATCATATAGAGAAATATGAGGTCATAATATTCATATTCTATGATAATAAAAAAACGCTTCTTACTGAATCATTGTTCAGTGAGAAGCGGTTTAAATATCAAATTGGCACTATCTATTTGTTTTCAAAAAGAATTTGAGTATTTTTAGTTACGATATACGCTGCATAGATTTTATTAATTGGGCCTTCAGTTGATTTTAAAATATCTAACTTTAATAACTGTTTCATACATTCTTTTGCAATTTGTTCAGTTATAGAGCTGTCATTTTCGGGTATTTGTAACTTAACAGGTTTGTCTAATTGATTTTTGAATACAAGATCTAATGTAGTCTTCATGTTAGTCCTCCTATACTAATGCTTGAGTTCTAATTGCTTCAACTTTATCGAATGATTCTCCAGTTAATCGTTCAATAATAGAAGAAAACGTTTTGATTTGTTCATCTGTAGCAGTGGGCTTTAAATTTGAAAAACGACGTTTGTGTTGAGTTGCTTTACCTTCTGAATCATAAGTGACACGTGTTAAAACAACTACAAGTTGGTTAACTTCATTCATTGTAATGACCTCCTTTCACTTTATATATCGAAAGTAAATTTTAAAAGGGACACTATTTATTAATTTATTTTTAAGCAAACTGCTTTAATGTTACATAAATATGATTTATCATTGAATAAGAAACTTTTTTCAGGAGGACGTATGAATCAAGTAGAACCTATTAGAAATACAGAAGACATACAAAAAATGTACACTATATTGCGATCTCGTTCACAAAGAGATTATTTATTATTTAAATTTGCGATACATACAGGTGTTAAGTTATGTGAATTATTAAATATGAAAGTCCATAGACTAAAGTCAGTTGAAAGTGGAAATATCAAATCAACTTGGATTGACAATGTTGACCCCTCTATACAAATTTTATTGCCCCCAGATTTAAGAAATGAGTTACAAGATTATATTAATCATTATCAAATTCAGGAAGATAAACTTATATTCCAATCATTAAGAACCGGTAAGGGATTATCTAGGCAACAAGCATATCGCATTATTCATAAGGCAGCTGAAGAATCTAATATACCGCATGTTGGGTTAACTACACTTAGAAAGACATTTGCCTATCACGCTTATCAATCAGGTATTTCTATTTCTATTATTCAAAAATATTTAGGACACCAAACAACGCATGAAACGATGAAGTTTATTGGTATTAAAGATAAAACTCATAATAATACTGTTATTGCGTTGAATTTATAAATTAAAAAGGAGGCTTTTGATGGGCTTGTTAAACCTAATGGTGATATTAGTAGCCATTATGGGTCTAGTGCTATTGTCCATGTTACATCGTAAAATGAATGCGTTGGCAGGTTATATAGCACTATGTGCCCCTATTATTTCATCAATCTATTTTATTGCGAAGATACCACAGATTGTTCAGCAACATATGATTACGTTGCATATTCCATGGATGACTTCGCTAGATATTAACTTTGACTTGAGGCTAGATGGACTCAGTTTAATGTTTGCTTTAATTATTTCACTTATAGGTGTAGCGGTATTTTTCTATGCTACTCAATATTTATCGCCTCATACGGATAACCTACCTAGATTCTTCTTTTATTTATTATTATTTATGTTTAGTATGTTAGGAATTGTGCTTTCAAATAATACCATTTTGATGTATATCTTTTGGGAGTTAACAAGTGTTTCATCATTTTTACTTATATCCTATTGGTATGATAATGGTAATAGTCAGTTGGGAGCTATACAATCCTTCATGATAACTGTATTTGGCGGATTAGCATTATTGACAGGATTTATTATGTTGTATTTGATGACCGGAACAAATACGATTACAGAGATTATTGAACAACGTCATCATATTATTAATCATCCTTTATTTATGCCAATGATGTTAATGATATTATTAGGTGCCTTTACCAAATCTGCACAATTTCCATTTCATGTATGGCTACCTAAAGCAATGGCTGCACCAACCCCAGTTAGTGCCTATCTTCATTCAGCTACTATGGTAAAAGCGGGTATTTTCTTATTATTCCGTTTTACTCCAGTATTAGGATTAAGTGATGTCTATATTTATATTGTGACATTTGTAGGTTTAATAACTATGTTATTTGGTTCTATTACAGCTTTAAGACAATACGATTTAAAAGGGATTTTAGCGTATTCAACTATTAGTCAATTAGGCATGATGATGTCAATGGTAGGAATTGGCGGCGGTTATGCACAACATCCTTCAGATTCATTATCAGAGTATTATGTTTTAGTATTATTTGCCGGATTATTTCATTTAATGAATCACGCTATTTTTAAATGTGCGTTATTCATGGGTGTAGGTATAATCGATCATGAAGCTGGAACGAGAGACATACGTTATTTAAATGGAATGCGTAAACTGTTCCCTAAAATGCATATCACAATGTTACTAGCAGCATTATCTATGGCAGGAGTGCCATTTTTAAACGGATTTTTAAGTAAAGAAATGTTTTTTGATTCATTAGTAAAGGCTATACATTTAGACCAATTTGATATTACATTAACGATTATTGTTGTTGCTATAGGTGTAATAGCTAGTATCTTTACCTTTACCTATGCACTTTACATGATTAAAGAAACATTTTGGGGCAAATTTAATAAAGATTATTTTACTAAGAAGAATATTCATGAACCTGTAGCGTTTAGTTTGCCCGCATTAGTATTAATGATATTAATACCAATTATATTCGTTATTCCTAATCTTTTTGGTCAGCACATCATTTTACCAGCCTTAAGATCAGTTACAGCTAAAGGTACACAAGTGGATAACATCGCACCGCATATTTCACAATGGCACGGCGTTAATTTACCACTTATTTTAAGTATTATTGTCATCGTTGTAGGTATAGCTTTAGCTTTAATGGTAGAGTGGAAATCTTTAACACACAAATTAATCAAACATGCTTCTATAACAGATACTTATATGGCTATTTATAGAAAGTTTGAAGCTTATTCTGGATATAGTATAAGAATGTTGATGAAAAACAAACTTAACCACTACATTATCATTACTTTGCTCATCTTTGTTGCCATAATTATGTATGGCTATATTCGTGTAGGCTTTCCACATGTACATGAGTTACATGTATCTACTTTTGGACCATTAGAAGTTATTTTATCAATTGTTACATTGATTATCGGAATTGTACTTATATTTATTAGACAACGTCTGACAATGGTTGTGTTAAATGGTGTTATAGGATTCGCTGTGACATTATTCTTCATTGCGATGAAAGCACCTGATTTAGCATTGACACAACTAGTAGTTGAAACAATAACGACTATACTATTTATCGTTAGTTTTTCTAGATTACCTAACGTTCCGAGAGCAAAAGCGAATATTAAAAAAGAAACAATCAAAATCATTGTGTCATTGATTACTGCGGTTACTGTTGTTTCACTCATATTCATTACTCAGCAAACTGACGGTATGCCAACAATATCTAAATTCTATGAAAATGCAGATAAATTAACTGTTGGTAAAAATATAGTTAACGCTATCCTAGGAGATTTCAGAGCACTAGATACTTTATTTGAAGGTCTAGTATTGATTATCGCAGGACTTGGGATTTATACATTATTAACTTATAAAGATCGGAGGGGACAAGATGAAAGAGAATGATGTAGTGCTACGAACGGTAACTAAGATTGTTGTGTTTATCTTATTAACATTTGGATTCTATGTGTTCTTTGCGGGACACAATAATCCAGGTGGTGGATTTATTGGTGGCTTGATTTTCAGTTCGGCATTTATTCTTATGTTCCTTGCGTTTGATGTTAAACAGGTACTGATTAGTTTGCCAATTGATTTTAAAAAGTTAATGATTATAGGTTCTTTAGTTTCAGTAATGACTGCTATTGTCCCAACATTTTTCGGGAAGCCATTTTTATACCAAACTGAAGCGGATATTGCTTTACCTCTAATAGGTCACGTTCATGCGACTACTGTGACTTTATTTGAACTAGGCATATTACTAACCGTTGTTGGTGTTATTGTAACGGTGATGCTATCAATAAGTGGGGGTAAATCATGAATCTCATTTTATTATTAGTAATAGGATTTTTAGTATTTATTGGTACGTATATGATTCTATCGGTTAATTTAATTAGAATTGTTATTGGTATTTCCATATATACGCATGCCGGTAATCTGATTATTATGAGTATGGGTCAATATGGTCCTGGAATGTCTGAAGCACTTATTAAGGGCGGTCATCAACATTTTGTGGATCCACTACTACAAGCAATTGTATTAACAGCGATTGTTATTGGATTTGGTATGACGGCATTTTTACTTGTATTAATTTATAGAACATATCGTGTAACAAAAGAAGATGAAATCAATGTATTAAGGGGTGAAGAAGATAATGAGTAATTTATTAATATTGCCAATGTTACTCCCATTTCTTTGCGCTTTAATACTAGTATTTATCAAAGATAAAAATAAAGTATCGAAATTTCTTTGTATCAATACAATGATAGTGAATACGATTATCTCATTATTATTACTAATTTATGTAATGAATCATCATCCCATCACATTAGACTTTGGGGGTTGGAAAGCGCCATTTGGAATACAGTTTTTAGGTGATTCATTAAGTTTATTAATGGTAACCATAACATCTTTTGTCGTTACTTTAATCATGGCATATGGATTTGGTCGAGGTGAACAACGTGTCAATCGATTTCATTTACCATCATTTATTCTGTTTTTAACTGTAGGTGTCATAGGTGCATTCTTAACTTCTGATTTATTTAATTTATATGTGATGTTTGAAATTATGTTACTTGCATCTTTTGTACTTGTTACGCTAGGTCAATCTGTAGAACAATTACGTGCTGCCATTATTTATGTCGTATTAAATATTATTGGATCATGGTTCTTACTTTTCGCAATTGGTTTGTTATATAAGACGGTAGGAACACTTAATTTCTCACATGTTGCATTGAGATTGAGTCATATGCAAGATAATCAAACTGTGACAATGATTTCACTTATATTTCTTGTTGCATTCAGTTCTAAAGCAGCACTTGTCATATTCATGTGGTTACCTAAAGCATATGCAGTATTAAATACAGAACTAGCAGCGCTATTTGCAGCATTAATGACTAAAGTAGGTGCTTATGCATTAATACGTTTCTTTACATTAATCTTCCATCATCATGAAAATGTGACGCATCCACTACTTATTTTTATGTCATGTTTAACGATGATAATAGGCGCTTTTGGTGTATTAGCTTATAAAGATATTAAAAAAATCGCTGCCTACCAAGTTATTTTATCAATTGGATTTGTCATTCTTGGTTTAGGTTCACACACTTTTTCAGGTGTGAATGGTGCTATTTTCTATTTAGCAAATGATATTATCGTTAAAACGTTATTATTTTTCATTGTAGGTAGTCTAGTTTACATTTCAGGCTATCGTCAATATCATTACTTGAGCGGACTTGCCAAACGTGAGCCATTTTTTGGAATAGCATTTGTCGTTATGATTTTAGCTATTGGCGGTGTACCTCCATTTAGTGGATTTCCAGGAAAAGTACTTATTTTTAAAGGTGCAATTGAAAATGGTAACTACATTGGACTAGGTTTAATGATCGTGACAAGTTTAATCGCTATGTATAGCTTGTTTAGAATATTATTTGTGATGTATTTTGGCGATCAAGATGGTGAAGAAGTAGACTTCAAGAAGATACCTAAATATCGTACAGGTATTCTAGGTATACTCGTTGCAGTCGTTTTATTAATGGGTATTGCGGCACCGCTTGTATTACAAGTGACTGAAAATGCTACATCACTAAATATGGATGAACATAAATTCCATCAAAACGTTAATACACATTTGAAGGAGGGAAGTAACTAGATGAATCAAGTCGTACTAAATATTGTTATTGCATTTTTGTGGGTATTATTCCAAGACGAGGATGAATTCAAGTTTACAACCTTCTTCTCAGGCTATCTAATTGGTATTATCGTGATTTATATTTTACATCGTTTTTTCGGACAAGAATTTTATTTAAGAAAAATATGGGTTGCTTTTAAATTTTTAATGGTTTATTTATATCAATTGATTACAGCTAGTATTAGTACAATTAATTATATTTTATTTAAAACTAAAGATATGAACCCAGGTTTATTAACGTACGAAACGAATTTGAAAAACGACTGGGCAATTACATTTTTAACTATATTGATTATTATCACGCCAGGTTCGACAGTGATACGTATATCGAAAGGCACAAATAAGTTTTTAATTCATAGTATTGATGTGACAGATAAAGATAAGAAGAATTTATTACGTAATATTAAACAATATGAAGATTTAATCTTGGAGGTGACACGATGATACAGGCTTTGACTCAATTTTTTATTATTTCAGCTCTGGTTATATTTGGTATTGCATTATTAATATGTCTGCTTAGATTAATTAAAGGACCAACCACTGCTGATAGAGTTGTTTCATTCGATGCGACAAGTGCAGTTGTGATGTCGATCGTTGGTGTCATTAGTGTCATTATGGATACTGTATCATTTCTAGATTCAATTATGTTAATAGCCATTATTTCATTTGTTAGTTCAGTATCCATTTCTAGATTTATTGGAGGAGGTCGCGTTTTCAATGGAAACAATAAAAGAAATCGTTAGCCTCATCTCTGCTATTTTAATTTTTCTAGGTAGTATTATCGCATTGATTAGTGCAATAGGTATTGTGAAATTCCAAGATGTCTTCTTACGTAGTCATGCATCAACGAAAAGTTCTACTTTGTCTGTATTATTGACTATCATTGGTGTATTAATCTACTTTACTATGAATGCTGGATTCTTCAGTGTTAGATTATTATTATCACTTGTTTTTATTAATTTAACATCTCCAGTTGGAATGCATTTGGTAGCGCGTGCTGCTTATCGAAATGGCGCCTATATGTATAGAAAAGATGATGTGCCAAGACAGTCTTCGATTTTACTCAGCCAAGATGAATTCAATTCGCCTGAAGAATTAAAAACACGAGCAAAATTGAGAGAAGAAAGAAGAGAAAAATTATATTATAAAGATAAGAAGAAGCTCTATAAATAATTTGTGGAAAAGAAATAAAGCAATTGGACACTTTAAAAAATAAGTGTTTAATTGCTTTTATATTTGTCAGAAAAATATGAGAAATAAAGGTGCGATTTATTTAAGTATTATGTAAAATAATGATAAAATATTGAACAAGGAAAATTGTGAATTTAAGTAGTTATTTATTGGAAAGTGATAAAAATGTTTTATGAGTTTGGAACTTTAAAGTGTGACGTTTGGGCTTTTGATATTGGACGTTATTGTTAACCAGTGCAGTACTTTAACATTCCAAAATCATAAAATTCGTTTAGACTCTATGTGTTTACTTTTCAATTAATATTTATATTATTGATGTATTGATAAAACCAATTTGTGATAACTTAATTGAATTCTTACTGCTTAATTATCAAATGGATTCAATTATGCCGTTATATACGTTTTGCTTTTTATTTAATAATCGCTTCTACTTTATTTAACCCCTGAAGTACATCAATTCCATTATTTTTTACTTAATTTTCATCCCAAAAATAATTTATTAAAGAGGTGAAAGTTTGGAAATATTTGAAACATTACTTATATTTGTCGGCGTTGTTATTATTAGTTCATTTGTTCATACATTTATGCCGAAAGTACCATTAGCATTCATTCAAATTGCTTTAGGTATGCTATTATTTATCACTCCAATTCCTGTTGAGTTTAATTTTGATTCGGAATTATTTATGGTCGCACTTATCGCACCGCTACTATTTGTAGAAGGCGTTAATGTCTCAAGGGTCCATTTAAGAAAATATATAAAACCAGTTATGATGATGGCGTTAGGTCTTGTTATTACTACTGTAGTGGGCGTAGGATTTTTCATTCATTGGATATGGCCAGAATTACCAACGGGTGCAGCTTTTGCTATAGCAGCAATTTTATGTCCTACTGATGCAGTTGCCGTGCAAGCAATTACAAATGGGAAAGTGTTACCTAAAGGTGCAATGACGATATTAGAAGGTGAATCATTATTAAATGATGCTGCCGGTATCATTTCATTTAAAATTGCAGTTGGAGTACTTGTAACTGGAACGTTCTCAATAATGGAATCTATTGAGCAATTTCTAGTTGCTTCTATAGGCGGTGCAATTGTAGGATTGCTTATTGGAATGGCATTAGTTCGTTTTAGATTGACGTTAATGCGCCGTGGAATAGAAAACATTAATATGTTTACGTTTATTCAATTATTAACACCATTCGTTACATATTTAGTGGCAGAATTATTCCATGCTTCTGGTATTATCGCCGCAGTGTTAGCAGGCTTAGTTCACGGCTTTGAACGTGATAGAATTGCACAAACACGTACAAGATTACAAATGAGTTATAACCATACATGGAATATTTTGGGATATGTCTTAAACGGTTTTGTATTTTCAATATTAGGATTTTTAGTTCCTGAAGTTGTGATTAATATTATTAAAACAGAACCACACAATTTGATCTTTTTAATTGTCATAACTGTTCTCGTAGCATTGGCTGTTTATCTGTTTAGATTTTTATGGGTTTATGTATTGTATCCTTATTTTTATTTATCAGTCAGTCCATTCCAAAAAATGATTAGTCAAGACGATGATGGCAATAACACAACAGAAAAGCCACCTAAGCGAAGTTTATATGCTTTGATTATGACTTTATGTGGTGTTCACGGAACAATTTCACTGGCCATTGCGTTGACACTACCGTATTATTTAGCTAATCATCAAGATTTTTCTTATCGTAACGATTTGTTATTTATTGCTTCAGGAATGATTATTATAAGTTTAGTTGCTGCTCAACTATTATTACCATTTGTAACTGCTAATGCGCCTGAAGTAAAAGTAGGTAGTATGAATTTCAAAGAGGCAAGAATTTACATTTTAGAACATGTTATAGATTACCTAAATCAAAGATCAACTTTTGAAACAAGTTATCGATATGGTAACGTGATTAAGGAATATCATGATAAATTAACATTCTTAAAATCAGTAGAGAAAGATGATGAAAACTCTAAAGAACTTGAAAGACTTCAAAAAATTGCATTTAACGTAGAAACGAAAACATTGGAACAATTAGTTGATGACGGAGATATCACTAATAGTATTTTAGAAAACTATATGCGTTATGCTGAACGTACACAAGTATATCGACAAGCTTCATTAATACGTCGACTCATTGTATTATTTAGAGGTATGCTTTTGAAACGTCGTGTGAAAACAACAATCAATTCAGCATCTTCATTAAGTGTTACAGATAACCTATTAGAACTTGTTAAAATTAACAAGATGGTTCACTATAATGTGGTTAAACGATTAGGACAAGAAGCTACTAATGATAACAAATTAGAAGTAGGTATGATTTGTGATGGTTATTTAATGCGTATAGATAACTTAACACCAAACAATTTCTTTAATTCTGCAAGCGAAAATACGTTAACACGTATAAAACTCAATGCATTGCGTGAACAAAGACGTATACTTAGAGAATTAATAGAAGACGAAGAAGTTACTGAAGGCACTGCATTAAAACTTAGAGAATCTATTAATTACGATGAAATGGTCATCGTTGATAGTATGTCATAGAATCATTATAAAAATAGGGAAGCTCGTGAGGATGAACCTCACGAGCTTTTTTCCTATGTGTACTAGGGATGACTTTATAACATTGACAGTCAGTATACTAGGATTGAAAATTTTCGGGAAAAAACGAACCTATTTTACATAAACTGTCTTATTAAAACTACTGGTAAAGGGGGATGAAATATTACCTTTACCGCATGGGAGATTAAATAATGTTTAAGCCCACTACATAAATGAGATGAGATAGACTAACACTACCATATCGTGCGTGAGAGAACTATTTTATATTTTAGGAGGATAATATAAAATTCACGCACGATATGAGACTATTAGTTATCAAGATATGACTTAATAGGGTGGCTGGGTATTTAAATCACATAATCATTCTATCCCAGCCATCTACTATATTAAGTCGTTGTATATATTGAACAAGTGAATTTAAAATATTATTTCATACTACCATGAATCGTATCTATATTTGATTTCATCATTTTGTAATATGAATCACCCTTTGAACCTTTTTTACCGATAGAATCAGTAAATACGTCGCCATAAATATCTTTATGTGTTTCTTCAGACAAGCTTTGCATTGCTTTTTTATCTACACTAGTTTCTATTAAAAGGTGTTTAATATGGTTATCTTTAACAAATTGAATAGCTTGTTTCATTTGTGATGGTGTACCTTGTTTTTCAGTATTAATTTCCCAAATATATCCTGGTTTAATATCATATTGTTTTGCGAAATATTTGAAAGCACCTTCACTAGTAATCATGGCACGTCGCTCTTTAGGGATGTCATTAAACTTATCTTTACTGTCTTTGTTTAATTTTTCTAGTTTAGAAAGATATTGATGACCTTGATCTTTGTAATATTGTTGATTAGTGTTATCATGCTTGATTAAACTATTTTGAATTGTTTTAACATATTTAATACCATTTTCAATACTTAACCAAGCATGTGGATCTAATTTATCTTTATTGCCTTCTTCACCGTTGAGGTAAATCGGTTTAACATCTTTAGATACAGCAATAACTTTTTTGTCATCGATAGATTTTCCAGCTTGATCTAATGCTTTTTTAAACCAACCATTTCCAGATTCTAAATTTAATCCATTGTAAAATATAACGTCTGCATCAGTTAGCTTTTTAATATCTTTAGGTTTAACTTCATATTCATGAGGATCTTGTCCTACAGGTACGATACTATGGACGTCAACATGTTTTCCGCCAACATTTTTAACCATGTCATATAAAATTGAATTTGTTGTAACTACTTTTAATTTATGATTATCGGCATCCTGTTTGTCATCTTGCGACTGGCCACATCCAGCTAAGATAATAAAGAATGCTAGTAATAAAGGTATTAATTTTTTCATTTAAACAACGCCTCTTTTCTGTTTATTTTTAAGTGTTGTAATACCTAAGGTGATGATATAAATAGCAAAAGTACAAAGAACGATAGCTGCACCACTAGGTACGTTGTATATGTAACTGAAATAAAGTCCAATAATTGAACTAATAACACCTATAAAACTTGCTACTGCCATCATGCTATATAAATGTTTACATATTAAGAATGCAGTTGAAGCGGGTGTTACTAATAACGCAACTACTAAAATAATGCCTACTGTTTGTATACTCGCAACAGTTACTAGAGCAAGTAACAACATGACAAAATAATGTATAGCTGTCGTATTTAAGCCATTCATTCTACTAAAGGTATTATCGAAAGTAGAAATCATTAAAGGTCGATAAAATATTACAATAAGACATAAAACAAATAGACCAATGATAATCGTTGTCCAGAATGTTGTATGTGTTATTGCTAGTAAATTACCAAATAAAATATGATACAAATCTGTTGTACTGTTAATTAAACTTATTAATATAACACCTAATGCGAGAAATGCGGTGAAACTTATACCAATTGCTGCATCAGGTTTGGTCTTACTTTTAGAAGTAATAAAACCAATTAAAATACTGGCAACCATTCCTGTCACTAATGCGCCAATAAACATAGGTATCCCAAAAAGGAAAGATAATGCCACCCCAGGTAATACTGCATGGCTCATTGCATCACCCATTAATGACAAACCTCTTAAAACAATAAGGCTCCCAACAGTGTCACATACTACGCCAACAATCATCGATGTAATTAAAGCCCTATTTAAAAATTGATAATTTAATATATGAGCTAAAAAGTCATTCACGACTGGGTCACTTCCTTTCGTTCTAAACTTTGACGAGGTGATTGTGACAAAAATGTATCATTTAAAAGGGTGTCGTTATTGAGTGCATCCTCAGTACTACCAAAGTATTTTAAAGTTTGGTTAAGTAACATGATTCGATCAAAATAATGTGATGCTTTAGATAAGTCATGGTGTACGATAAGAATTAATTTACCTTGAGCTTTAAGTTGTCTAATTTTATTTATAATTAAGCGTTCACTTTTAAAATCTATTCCAATAAAAGGCTCATCGAATAAATAAAGCATACTTTTAGACATAAGTGCTCTTGCGACTAGTACTCGCTGAAGTTGTCCACCACTTAATGCTGAAATTTGTTTATGTCTTAATGACGTTAAATCTAAATCCTCTAATAAATGTTTGAGTTGAACTTTAGTATCATGTCTCAGTCGATTAAACCAACCTATCTCTCCATAGCATCCGGATAAGATAACTTTTTCAACATTAATGGGGAAATCTAAGTCGATATTTGATTTTTGAGGTATGTAAGTCATACGTTTCAATTGGTTATGTATTGGACGTTCATATAATAACTGAGTACCAGATGCATGAAAATCTCCTGTTAATGATTTGAGCATAGAAGATTTACCTGCGCCATTAGGTCCCATAATTCCTATAATTTCTCCGATGATAGGAATTTTAAAATTGATGTCTTTTAAAACATGTTTATTACCTAGAAATAGATTTAAATTCTTAACTTCTAGCAAATATTAATACCTCCTAATTAAAAGTTTAGGTTAACCTAATTTATTTTATAATAAACTGAGAAGTTTTAACATGTCAAGTAGATTCGTGATACAATAAAGTGAATATATGTGAGGTGAAATGATGTTAACTGAAGAAAAAGAGGATTATCTCAAAGCTATATTGACGAATGACGGCGATGTATCTTTCGTATCAAATAAAAAATTATCTCAATTTTTAAATATAAAGCCACCTTCAGTAAGTGAAATGGTAAGTAGACTAGAAAAATCTGGTTATGTAGAAACGAAACCATATAAGGGTGTTAAATTAACAGAAGAAGGGTTAAATCTCACTTTAGATATTATTAAAAGACATCGATTACTCGAGTTATTTTTGATAGAGATTTTAAAATACAATTGGGAAGAAGTGCATCAAGAAGCAGAAATTCTTGAACATAGAATCTCAGATTTATTCGTAGAACGTTTAGACAAAATTTTAGACTACCCTGAGACTTGCCCGCATGGTGGTGTTATACCTAGAGATCACCATTATAAAGAGAAATACACGAAGACAATACTCGAATTTCAGCCAGGTGATATGTTAACTATTAAGCGTGTCAGAGATAAAACTGAATTGTTGGTATACCTTTCAAGTAAAGATATTTCTATTGGAAATGAAGTTGAAGTCGTTTCGAAAGATGATACGAATAAAGTGATTATTATTAAACGAAATGAAGTTATAACTATTTTAAGTTACGAAAATGCAATGAATATTTTTGCTGAAAAATAATATAAAAAACTTGAGTCTAGTACATTATTTTGGTGTTATACACTGAAAATTAGATGTAAAAGTAAGACTCAAGTTTTTTTATATATTGATGTAACTAAAATTTGTATTATGTTTTTAGAAAAATGATAATTTGATTAATAAATAAACAGCATATAAATTAATGAAAATCCAAATTAGACTATAAAATACTGTTGGGATTTTACTGATTTGTGTTAGTGTACTACCATCCCAACTAGGTTTAGGTTTTTGGAATGTTAATTTAAAAATAGTCCACGATGATTGTAGTACTTCACCTAACAGTACTCCTAAAATAAAGTGATAACTATAAACCACTATTTGGTGAGTAATCATTAAATCATCGTATTGGAAAAGTATATATAATAATAGTGACATGACTATAATAATAAGAATAGGTGACAGCTTACGAGAAGTTAGAATTAGGAAATAAATAAATATAGCTAAATAAAACATAATAAAAAAGCTAGGATGATTATAATATGCAGTTAAAACGCCTAACCATAACATTAACGGGGGCATAATATAACCGCCTAAAGTGGTAATCCATTGTCCTAAATAACCTTTCGATTGCGTAATAGCGTATCCCTGTTGTAATGTCGTTTCTCTTTCAGAAGGAAGCGTAACGATAACTAAATCTTTAGCACGACCACCAGAGAGTTTATTGAAGAGTACATGACCAAATTCGTGTGTGAGTACAGGAATATAATTAAGTACAATAGCAAAATAACGATAGTAGTGTTTGTAACGATTTTGGTGGACGACGATATAGATAATACTAATAATAAAAATGATAAATATATTTAATTGAATGTGTGTAGTTAAAAATGATTCGATTTTTGACATATTAACGCTCCATTTATAGAAAAAACTTGTTTGAGTAAATCTATAAGTATTTGATACTTTAATATTCATTATAATCTATTGTTTAGAAATTGGCTTTTTGACTTAAGACTTAAATTAGAAGAATATATAGGTGTTTAAATAAAATTTTCTAGAATGTTGAGTGATGTGTTAAAATAATCGTACATTTTAGTTAGAATTAAAACAATTTTGATATATAGGATAATACTTGGCAACATTATATAGGGTTATTGACCAAGTAGGATAGGAGATTTCTTTTATGACATTTAAGGGTCAGCAGAATAGTAAAAAGGTTAATATCTTAGGTGTATATTTTGACCATGTAACAATGTCAGAAATGGTTGAAAATATTAAAACATTTTTCACAACACCAACATCTCATAATTTGTTTATAGTTACTGCAAATCCTGAAATTGTAGACTATGCATCAGAACACCAAGATTATCAACAGCTTATTAATAGTGCGGACTATGTTATAGCTGATGGTACAGGTATAGTAAAAGCATCTCATCGATTAAAGCAACCATTACCGCACAGAATTCCAGGAATAGAGTTATTAGAAGAATGTTTAAAAATAGCCAATGCAAATCAACAAAAAGTATTTATCTTAGGTTCGAAAAATGAAATTATTGAAAAAGCAGAACAACAATTAAAGGCTAAATATCCAAGAGTAACTTTTGCGCATCATCATGGTTATATTAATTTAAAAGATGAAACAGTTATTAAAAGGATAGATACTTTTGATCCTGATTATATTTTTGTGGGTATGGGGTATCCAAAACAAGAAAAATGGATTGCCCGACATAGCAAACAATTCCAACACACTGTTATGATGGGAGTAGGCGGTTCTTTTGAAGTATTTAGTGGAGCTAAAAAGCGTGCGCCTAAATTCTTTAGAAAATTCAATATTGAATGGATATATCGTTTATTAATTGATTGGAAACGTCTTGGCAGATTAAAAAGTATTCCCAAATTCATGATAAAAATTGCTAAACAAAAGAGAAAACATTAAAAATTACTTGATATATGAAATACAATAAAGGCAACCAATGTGTTAGTTCGAACACTCATTGGTTGCCTTTAAAAATAGCGATATAAATCTAATGGGTAAATTATTTTACGACAAAGCGAGAAGCGTCTAGGTCTCTTCTAAATGCTTTTTGATCATCTTTTGATTTTTTCTTGAATTCTTTTAGGAATTTTTCATATTGTGGTAAAACATCATCTAATTCACCAAATTCCTTAAGTTTGCCGCCTTCAATCCACGCGATTTTTGTACAAAATTCTTTAACTTGGCGTATGTTGTGACTAACAAAGAATATAGTTTTATTAGCTTCTTTAAATTCATAAATTTTATCTAAACATTTCTGTGTGAAAGTCTGATCACCTACAGATAATGCTTCGTCGATTACTAAAATATCAGGATTTACAGTGATGTTGATTGAAAACCCGAGTTTAGCGCGCATACCACTAGAATATTTTTTAACAGGTTGATAAATAAACTCACCTAATTCACTAAAATCAATAACTTGTGGCATTAATTCTTTAATTTCTTTACGTCTGAACCCCATACATAACATTTTGAATTCAATATTTTCTACACCAGTTAATTGACCATTTAAACCAGCGTTGATAGCTATAACGCTTACATCACCTTTACGATCAATATTACCAGAAGTAGGAGATAACGAACCACCAATCATGTTACTTAATGTGGATTTTCCTGAACCGTTTATACCAACAAGGCCGATAACATCACCTTCATGTGCTTGAAGAGAAACATCATCTAGTGCGAAAAATGTTTTATTTTTATTTTTCGGAATTAGGGAATCTTTGATACGGTCTTTATTATTTCTATATATACGATATTCTTTAGTTACATGTTCTATATTTACCGATACGCTCATAATTAGTCCTTCCTTAATTGCATTTATATAGATTATAATATACAACACATCAGTTGTTAAATTTATTAACCTAGTGTAAAGTGAACAGAAGATTTTGTTTAATATTTTGTAAATGTCTATAGGAGTTATGTCTTATAATAAAATGGCTTAATAAACATCAAACAATAATCTTGTAAAATGCTTAATTGTGTTTTATAACTTAAATGATTGTATAATAAGATGAAGATATAATAAACTAATTTCTTACACTGAAATAAATTTGTTTATAATGCTTCATTCGAATAAAACAAAATTCCATATTAAAAACAATGAGTTTGAGATATAACATCATTAATTCTTAAGCGCGTACTTTACATATTTTATGTTAATTAGTATAAGCATTCTTTTAATTTGAGATCACTTTAAGAATTGTCTGATTCATTTTATCTCATTTATCAATTGTATATAAATATATTAAATGTTTGAAAGTGTGGTTTAATTCAATGTCAGCAGTTGTAACTGTATTTAAAGAACACATCAAAAACTTTTATTTAATCCAAAGACTTGCTCAATTCCAAATTAAAATATCTAACCATAGTAACTATTTAGGGATTGCTTGGGAACTTTTAAACCCAGCCTTACAAATAATGGTGTATTGGTTAGTTTTCGGATTGGGAATTAGAAGTAATTCACCTGTACATGGTATACCATTTGTATTTTGGTTACTTGTAGGTATTAGTATGTGGTTCTTTATTAACCAAGGTGTACTCGAGGGTACCAAATCTATATCACAAAAATTTAATCAAGTCGCTAAGATGAATTTTCCTATGTCTATCATTCCTACTTATATAGTAACGAGTAGATTCTATGGACATATTGGCTTGCTTTTAATCATTATTATAGCGTGTATGTTTAGAGGTATTTACCCATCTATTCATATTATTCAGTTATTCCTTTATGTACCATTTGCGTTTTTATTAACTGCTTCTGTTGCATTATTTACATCAACGTTAGGTATTTTAGTTAGAGATACTCAAATGGCTATGCAAGCATTAATGAGAATACTATTTTATATGTCTCCAATTTTATGGATACCTAAAGATCACGGTGTGAGTGGTATTGTTCATAAAATTATGATGTTCAATCCAGTGTATTTTATCGCTGAATCATATCGTGCAGCTATTTTATTCCATCAATGGTACTTCATTGATCATTGGAAAATGGCACTATATAACGTCGTGGTTATTTTGGTATTCTTTGTTTTAGGTTCTATCCTTCATAAGAAATATAGAGATCACTTTGCAGATTTCTTATAAGGGAATATCGTAATTTGAAGAGTAAAGCAGACTGACTTTAAAGGTTGGTCTGTTTTTTTATGTTAAATGTAAAGAAAGGATAATTATTTTCTATCAAAGTAGGAATCGTTTATAATTTATAAATAACAATAAATCAGTATAAAGACGGTGAAAAGATGAGAGTTTTAATTAAAAAAATATATATGTGCGTTATTGCTATATTTAATTTGCTGTTTAGAGGATTCAAGGTTAAACAGAAAAGCATAGTTGTAATGATGACTTTTCCTAATGATATGTTGCCGATTATAGAGAGATTATGTGCTAAAGGTTATCGTTTAACAGTGATTACTACTGATAAGCACCGTCACCATATTCAAGATTTACCTAATGTCACATATATCAAGGCAGGTAATAAGAATGTTATTGCACACATTAAGGCTTTAAGTACAGCAACAGTGATTCTAATTGATACGTATTATTTAATGATGGGCGCCTACCATAAAAAGCAAAATCAAACAGTGATTCAGACTTGGCATGCTTCTGGAGCATTAAAAGATTTTGGATTAACCGATCATCAAGTTGATTTAAATAATCCTAGTGTAGTAAACCAATATAAACGTGTGTATAATGCAACAGATTATTATTTGATTGGTGCCGATGAAATGGGGCATTGTTTTAATGAATCATTTGATGCGCAACCTTCTCAGATGTTACGTTTTGGTCTTCCAAGATTATATAAATATTTAAAAACAGATATAAACAAAGCTCAAAAAAGATTGAAAGATCAGTATGGTATTCAAGGTAAATTAGCAGTATACTTGCCGACTTATAGAGAAAATCATCAAGAAAATCGCCAAATTAATAAGGAACATTTCAATAGTCAATTGCCTGAATATACATTAATAAGTCATTTACATCCATCAATTTCTAACCATGGAACAACACAAGACATTGATACTACATCATTGCTTATTATGGCTGATATCATTATTAGTGATTATAGCTCTATTCCGATAGAAGCAAGTTTACTTAATAAACCAACACTATTTTACGTCTATGACGAAACAGAATATGAATGTGTTAGAGGGCTTAATCAATTTTATTATGATATTCCTAATGAATATAAAGTGGCAACAGAGGAAGAATTAATTACTAAAATTCAACAACAAGATAATCAATTAAAGCCGTTATTTAAAAATTGGCATAAATATAATACTAAAGAAACATTGAATCAAGTTATAAATTATATAGATAAGTTGGTGAAAGAATGAAATTAGCTATTATTATACCTGTATATAATGGACAGGATACAATTAGAAGGGCTATTACCTCTATTGATACAGAAGCTGAATTTGAAATTATTTGTGTCAATGATGGCTCTACAGATAACACAAAACAAGTATTAACTGAATTGCAAAAGGAATATCCAAATATTAAGGTAATACATCAAGATAATCAAGGCGCTGCTAGAAGTCGTAACGTAGGCTTAGCAGCGATGGACGATGATACAGAGGCATTTATGTTTTTAGATGCGGATGATGAGTATTTACCGAGTCGTATTGATGCCATGATAAAAACATTTGAGAATCACAGTGAAACGGATATTGTAATTGGTCAAATTGGACGAGATGTTCATGGTGAGTGGAAAGTATTTCCAACACATGAGGAAATTAAAAGAGATGAAGTGGTTACATTAGAACGTAATCCTGAAATTCTACAATCGATTGGACCAGGCGGGAAACTATTCAGTGCTCGCTTTGCTTCACTAAGATTTGATGAAGATGTTGTATTTTGCGAAGAACATACTTTTATGGTGAGAGCATATTCAAAAGCACGTGATATTAATCTCATGTCTATTATTGCATATGGTTATAATGAGCGAGAAGGTTCAGTTACAGATCGTCGTGCAGATACATTTTTACCTTATATGGAAGATGCAATGAAAGTACGTCAACGTGTAATGGAATTGTTATTACTAATGAATGAGAAAACATACTATAGTTATCGAATGGATAATTTAATCGTAAGTTATTTAATTCAAGCGCATTTATTAAAAAATAGCGCTATTACATCATCATTTATCGAAAGTGTGACGCAGTATATTAAATTGATGCAAGAGACACATTATTCTGGAGATGCCATGTTTAGAATAGTAGAAGCGGTAGAACAAGGTGCGACACATTGGACTAAGCCTCTATATCATCAATGGAGACGTGCTCTATTAGAGGTGGGAATTGGTAGACCCGGATATATTCGATTTTTGGCTCAAATATTTCCAAAAAAATCAGCATTTTCAAGTAAACAAAAATTAAAACAAATACTAAATAAATCATAAGAAAAGATTATTTAATTTTTAAATAAAGAATTACTTTTTGTTTAATTAATGGTAAGCGTTAATAATTTATGCTACATTAAGAATATAAATTTTCATTAAATATTTAGTTAAGGAGAATCACGTATCATGAAACGAGTAATTACTTATGGTACATATGATTTATTACATTATGGACACATTGAATTATTAAGAAGAGCACGTGAAATGGGAGATTATCTTATCGTGGCTTTATCTACTGATGAATTCAACCAAGTGAAAAATAAAAAATCATATTATGACTATAACCAACGTAAAATGATGTTAGAATCAATCCGTTATGTAGACCTAGTTATACCAGAAGATGGTTGGGGTCAAAAAGAAATTGATGTTGAACGTTTCGATGTCGATGTTTTCGTTATGGGACACGACTGGGAAGGTGAATTTGATTTCTTAAAAGATAAATGTGAAGTGATTTATCTTAACCGTACAGAAGGTATTTCTACAACAAAAATCAAACAAGAATTATATGGAAAAGACGCTAAATAATTTCCTATATAATAAAAAGGACGATTGTCATGGCATTTAGCCAAGACGTCGTCCTTCTTTTTATTTTTTACGAATAGCTTGAAGAATAAGGTGAATTACGATGGCTAGGACAATAACTATACCTAAACCAAAAAGTATTGCAATGATAGGGTGTGTCTTCCATGTACTTTTAGCAACTGTTGTCGCTTCGTGTACAATCGGTTTATGCACTGATACTGAAGGTGGACCATCTTGTTTTGTTATGAATTGACGGTCATAGTCAGCATGTACTTTTCCATTTTTGATTACTAATTTATAATCTTTTTTAGAAAAGTCTTTTGGTAATACATCATAAAGATCTTTTTCTACATAATATGTTTTACCGTTAATTTTTTGTTTTCCTTTTGATAATATTTTTTCATATTTGTATTGATTATATGAACGCTCCATAAGTGCGTTACCCATCATATTTCGTTGTTTTTCTCCGCCTACATGTTTATAGTCCCCAGCACCTAAAATGACTTGATTAATTCTAAAACCATGGCGATTGGTAGTAATTGTATGGTTGTAATCTGCTGTATCACTTGAACCCGTTTTTAAACCATCTGTTCCTGGTAAGCTCATATCAGCACCATCTAATGAATGATTAAATGTATAGTACGTCACACCGTGTGTCGTTGGTGATAGTTGTTTTGTGAAATGTAATATTTTAGGTGTATCTTTAATAACATGTTGATCTAAAATAGCATAATCACGAGCAGTTGTTGTATTATTCTCAGTATCTTTATATTTGGAAGGTGCAAAACTTTTTAAACGTGAATTCTCAGCTCCTGTTGGATTAACATAATGGGTGTCATTCATTCCAAGTTCTTTGGCTTTTTTATTCATTAAATCAGTAAAATCATTTACATTTCCTGATACTTGTTCACCTAAAATTAAAGCAGCCGCATTACTTGAATTGGATACAGTAATTTGAAGTAAATCTGCAATAGTCCATTTCTGACCTGGATAAAGTTTGGTATTACTTAATTCTGGAAGTGTAGACATTTGATATTCGCGATTAGTCATTTTTACTTCATCATTTAGTGATAGTTTTTTATCTTTTACCGCTTCTAAAGTGAGATACATCGTCATCAATTTAGTCATAGAAGCGGGATACCATTTTTTGTCTTTATTATATTCATATAAAATTTGTCCATTTTGACTAACATTAATAGCACTTTCAGGTTGATATACTTCGGTTACATTGTATCCACCTTCGTTTGCAGCTTGAACTGGAGTAATATCATTATTCTCTGCATTAGCAAAAGGTGTTATAATGTGTATTGCGAAGAACATAGTTATAATGAGTATAAAGATTTTTTTCATGATTTCTTTCCTTTATCTGTTATTTTCGACTAACATATTTTATCATACACATTATTTAAGAGGTATATGTATGATTTAAAATTTTTGATATTTGATTATAATTGATAAAGACTGATTATTTGGGATGTCAGAATGTTTTAGTAAGATTGAGCAAAATTTGAAATATGAATTTTAATAGAAGAGGTATTATTATGAAACAAACTAACCCTTTATTCTTTTTATTTAAACGGCTCACTTGGCCAATTGGGTTAATCATAGCGGCAGTTATTATTACTTCATTAGGAAGTTTGAGCGGATTATTAGTTCCTCTATTTACTGGGAGATTAGTAGATAAATTCTCAGTAAGCACTATGAACTGGAATCTCGTAGCCATTTTTGGTGGTATTTTCTTACTTAACGCTATTTTAAGTGGTGTAGGATTATATTTACTAAGTAAAATTGGTGAAAAGATGATTTATGATATCCGTTCATTATTATGGGAACATATCATTCAATTAAAAATGCCATTTTTTGATAAGAACGAAAGTGGTCAACTGATGAGTCGTTTAACAGACGACACAAAGGTGATAAATGAATTTATATCTCAAAAGCTACCTAATTTATTACCTTCTGTATTAACTTTATTAGGATCATTAGTTATGTTATTTATCATGGATTGGAAAATGACGTTATTAACATTTATTACAATTCCGATTTTTGTACTTATTATGATTCCTTTAGGTAAAGTAATGCAGAGAATTTCAACTAATACACAAACTGAAATTGCTAACTTTAGTGGTTTACTTGGTCGTGTATTAACTGAAATGAGATTAGTTAAAGTGTCTAATACGGAAAGGCTCGAATTAGACAACGCTCATACTAATTTAAATGAAATTTATCGATTAGGTTTAAAACAAGCTAAAATTTCTGCTGTTGTACAACCTATTTCTGGTGTAGTGATGTTGTTAACAATCGCTATTATTCTTGGCTTTGGTGCATTAGAAATCGCGACAGGCGCTATTACTGCCGGAACTTTAATTGCGATGATTTTTTACGTAATACAATTATCTATGCCTCTAATCAATCTATCAACATTAATTACAGATTATAAAAAAGCTGTCGGAGCAAGTCATCGTATTTATGAAATTATGCAAGAACCTATCGAACCAACTGAAGCTCTAGAAGAATCAAAAGATATTGAAATCCATGATGGCGAAATTTCGTTTGATAATGTCAATTTCAAATATGATGTAAAACCTATCTTAGACAACGTTTCATTTAATATTCCTCAAGGGCAGGTAAGTGCATTTGTAGGGCCTTCAGGTTCTGGTAAGAGTACCATTTTTAATTTAATTGAACGCATGTATGACATAGAAAGTGGTGACATTACTTATAATGGAACTAGTATTTTTGATATTCCATTATCTAAATGGCGTACAAAAATTGGTTATGTTATGCAATCTAATTCTATGATGAGTGGTACTATAAGAGACAATATTTTATATGGTGTGAATCGCACTGTAACTGATGAGGAACTTACAAAATACGCCAAATTAGCGAACTGTCATGAATTTATTATGCAGTTTGATGAAGGATATGATACGTTGGTTGGTGAACGAGGACTTAAGCTATCTGGTGGTCAAAGACAACGTATTGATATTGCACGTAGTTTTGTTAAAAATCCAGATATTCTCTTGCTTGATGAGGCTACAGCTAATTTAGATAGTGAGAGCGAGTTGAAAATTCAAGAAGCTTTAGAAACATTGATGGAAGGTCGTACAACAATTGTTATTGCACATAGACTTTCTACAATTAAAAAAGCGGGCCAAATTATCTTTATTGATAAAGGTCAAGTGACAGGTAAAGGTACACATAGTGAATTAATGACATCACATGAAAAATATAAACACTTTGTCACATCTCAGAAGCTTGCTGATTAAGATTAATGAGGCTGGGACATAAATCCTAGAAAAATAGCCAGTAAATGAGTTTATCCAAAAAACTCATTTACTGGCTTCTTTATTTATAATACTTCGTATTATCGGCTCGCTTTCATAGGGGACAGCTTCAGCCTGTAGTCTTCAGCTTGTCCTGTTCCCTCAAGAGTCTCGCCATATATACTACGTATTTATACATTGGAAAACACCTTGAAAAAATAAGGACCTTTCGTGTAATTTAATAAACATCATTAAACTAAATTAAAGAAATTCCGTATGTATAAAAATTTTTATATGACTCAACTTACACTACTATTGGAAACTTCAGTTCTTATTCCTACAAATAATATGTCACGATGTGTTAATAAAATTCAAGTTGATAATGAAAATACTTATTTTAAGTCAATTTTACAAATGGTATAATAAATTCAATAATCTATACTCTGTTTTGGGAGTGACAATTCACTTTGTCATAGAGTTATACATATTTAATAAGTTGTTACTTTAGCAAAAAACGTTTTTTGGAAAATTAAATAAATAGGTGGGTGTCAGATGTTTTTATTGATTAATATCATTGGGTTAATTGTTTTCCTTGGTATAGCAGTATTATTTTCAAGATCACGAAAAAATATACAATGGAAATCAATTATTATTTTAGTCGTATTGAACTTATTCCTAGCTTGGTTCTTTATATACTTCCCATGGGGGAAAACTGGAATTAAAGCAGCAGCAAATGGAATTTCCTGGGTTATACAATCAGCAAATGAAGGCACAGGATTTGCATTTAATAGTTTTGTTTCTAATAAACAAATGGATATGGCAGTAAGTGCTTTATTCCCGATTCTTTTAATTGTACCGCTGTTCGACATATTAATGTATTTTAATATCCTTCCAAAATTAATCGGTGCAATTGGTTGGTTACTCGCTAAAATTACACGTCAACCTAAATTCGAATCATTCTTTGGAATTGAGATGATGTTTTTAGGTAATACTGAAGCATTAGCTGTGTCTAATGAACAATTGAAACGTATGAATGAAGTGCGTGTCTTAACTGTAGCTATGATGTCAATGAGTTCAGTCTCAGGTGCGATTGTTGGTGCATATGTTCAAATGATTCCTGGTGAATTAGTATTGACTGCTATTCCTTTAAACATTGTGAATGCAATTATCGTTGCATCAATTCTTAATCCAGTTACTGTGGATGAAAAAGAAGATATTATTTACAGTATTAAAAATGATGAAATTGAAAAACAACCATTCTTTTCTTTCCTAGGTGATTCTGTATTAGCAGCAGGAAAGTTAGTATTAATTATCATTGCTTTTGTCATTAGTTTCGTAGCATTAGCTGATTTAGCCGATCGTCTTATTAATTTAATTACTGGTGGCATCGGTCATTTAATGGGATTAAAAGGTAGCTTTGGTTTAAACCAAATTCTAGGCGTATTTATGTATCCATTTGCATTATTACTTGGACTTCCTTTTGATGAAGCTTGGTTAGTTGCACAACAAATGGCGAAAAAAATCGTTACAAACGAATTTGTAGTTATGGGTGAAGTGTCTAAAACGATTAACACACTTTCACCACATCATAAAGCAGTCATTTCAACATTTTTAGTTTCATTTGCTAACTTCTCCACAATTGGTATGATTATCGGTACGTTAAAAGGTATCGTAGACAAGAAAACATCAGATTTTGTATCAAAATATGTTCCTATGATGCTATTAGCAGGTATTTTAGTTTCATTATTAACAGCTGCATTCGTAGGTTTATTTGCTTGGTAAGATAAATTGATAACACCTCCTATTTTGGGATGACTTTCCAAAATGGGAGGTGTATTTTATATCAAATAAAATAAGGAATCATGATAAAAGCCAAGTATAGTAAGTGAGGACACACTTCTTATACTTGGCTTTTATGGGAAATGAATATTAATGTACTTGTAACGGTAAGGACTAGGTACTGTTACAGTACTTCGAGCAAAATTTGTTTTGTTACTATAAACAACACAAAGGAGATAACTTCTTTACTAAAGAAGTTAATGTAAGTATAACAAAGAAATAGTGAAAAGTAAATTAAAAATTCTGAAAATTTAAAATTTAGTTAACACACTCATCTCAGTAATTAAAATGAAGTTTCTTACTTTTAAAAATTATGGTTTTAAACATAAAATACTCAAAATACGAATTATTTAAAGAAGCGGTGTTGTAGGAGGATATGTGTGTGTGCTAACATTTTGTTAATCATATAAAAAAATAATAATAGGGATGTGGTTGCTTGAAGAGATTAGTAAGAGATTTAATCTTAGTTATAATTGGATCATTTATTTTTTCAGCAGGCGTCAATGCATTTATCATTTCTGGTAATTTAGGTGAAGGTGGCGTTACTGGTTTAGCTATTGTTTTATATTATGCTTTCCATTTATCTCCAGCCATAGTTAACTTTGTAGTTAATGCAGTTTTAATTGTTGTAGGATATAAGTTTTTAAGTAAACGTAGTATGTATTTGACCATTGTAGCAACTGTCCTAATTTCTGTATTCCTAAGTTTAACTGATTCTTGGCATATTGAAACAGGCAATGTCATTGTCAATGCAGTTTTTGGTGGCTCATGTGTTGGTTTAGGTATTGGAGTAATTGTTTTAGCTGGAGGAACTACGGCTGGAACAACAATTTTAGCTAGAATTGCACATAAATATTTAGATGTGAGTACACCTTATGCTTTATTATTTTTCGATTTAATTGTAGTAGTGATTTCTTTAACTGTTATTTCAATAGATCGTGCACTAGTTACAGTTATTTCACTTTATATAGGTACTAAGGTCATGGAATATGTAATAGAAGGTTTAAATACTAAGAAAGCGATGACGATTATTTCAAGTAAACCAGAAGAAGTGGCTAAAGCGATTGACGAACAAGTTGGTCGTGGATTAACTATTTTAAATGGACATGGATATTATACTCGAGAAGAGAAAGATGTACTTTATGTAGTTATTACTAAGACACAAGTATCACGTGCTAAAAAAATCATTAGAAATATTGATCATCAAGCATTCCTTGTTATTCATGATGTGAGAGATGTGTATGGAAATGGATTCTTGATAGACGAATAAAAAAGTATTTATAAGACCGCTTTAAGTCATTCTAGTTAACTTAAAGTGGTTTTTTTAATTGACAATTTATAATAAATCATGAATTTATTAGTCAAAAAATAGTGGAAATGTTATAATAACCATTATGATAATGATTATCAATTACATTGGTATTAAAAATATAAAAGTACAGTTATCTTTTCTGAATATAAAGTAATTTTTTAGAAAGTAGGGGAATTATGAGTCGTTTAAATGGTGAACAAGTAACAATTGGTTATGGCGACACGTCTATTATAAATAATCTAGATGTTGAGATTCCTGATGGTAAAGTGACATCAATTATAGGACCAAATGGTTGTGGAAAGTCTACTTTATTAAAAGCACTCTCTCGTTTACTATCCGTAAAAGATGGATCAATTAATTTAGATGGAGAAAGTATTCATTCCCAATCTACGAAAGAAATCGCTAAAAAAATAGCGATTTTACCACAATCACCAGAAGTTGCTGATGGTTTAACAGTAGGCGAATTGGTTTCATATGGCCGATTTCCACATCAAAAAGGCTTTGGTCGTTTATCTGAAGAAGATAAAAAAGAAATTAATTGGGCATTGGATGTTACTGGAACATCAGAATTTAGACATCGTTCAATCAATGACTTAAGTGGTGGTCAAAGACAGCGTGTGTGGATTGCAATGGCTTTAGCACAACGTACTGATATTATCTTCTTAGATGAGCCAACAACTTATTTAGATATCTCTCATCAATTAGAAATATTAGAATTGGTTCAAAAATTAAATGAAGAACAAGGTTGTACCATTATTATGGTGTTACATGATATTAACCAAGCTATCCGTTTCTCAGACCATCTTATTGCTATGAAAAAAGGAGAAATTATAGCTAATGGGGAAACTAATGAAATACTAACTAAAGACATTTTAGAGCAAGTGTTTAACATTGATGTTGTATTAAGTGAAGATCCTAGAACAGGTAAACCACTATTAGTTACTTATGACTTATGTAATAAATCATACTCATCATAAAAAGTAATAGATAAATATAAATCATATAGAAAAGGTATGAATATAATGTCAAATCCAAGCAAAAAGGGCAATGTTAAATTTATCTCTTATTTAATAGGTGGAATAATAGTGCTAGCAATAGCGCTATTTTTATCTATTTTATATGGTGATGCCAAAATTAATATTCCAACTATAATAGATGCAATTTTCAACTATAATCCAAAAAACCAACAACACAATGTAATAAGTGAAATTAGAATACCTAGAGATTTAGGTGCTATATTAGTAGGTATGGCTTTATCCGTTGCAGGTGCAGTTATTCAAGGCGTAACGAAAAATAGTTTGGCAGATCCAAGTTTAATTGGATTAAACTCTGGCGCTTCATTCGGATTAGCACTGACATATGCCTTTTATCCAGAAGCGCCTTTTACATTACTAATGATTGCAGGATTTCTTGGTGCATTATTAGGTGGAACAATTGTATTAATGATTGGCCGCTCAAGAAAAGACGGATTTAATCCTATGCGTATTATTTTAGCTGGTGCAGCTGTAAGTGCTATGTTAACAGCATTAAGTCAAGGTGTAGCACTCATATTTAGATTAAACCAATCTCTTACATTTTGGAGTGCCGGTGGTGTATCAGGTACAACATGGTCTCAAATTATATGGACTGCGCCTATCATTATAATTGCATTACTTATTATTCTTACGATGAGTAAACAATTAACGATATTAAACTTGGGAGAATCTTTAGCTAAAGGCTTAGGACAAAATGTAACAGTGATTCGTGTTGTGATATTAGTTTTATCAATGATACTTTCTGGTGTCGCTGTTTCAATGGTAGGACAAATTGCATTTGTAGGTTTAATGGTGCCACATATTGTTAGATTTTTAATTGGAACTGATTATGCTAAAGTGTTACCTCTGACTGCTTTATTAGGTGGTATTTTAATGTTAGTAGCTGATATGTTAGCAAGATATTTAGGTGGCGCGCCTGTAGGTGCAATTATTTCATTTATTGGCGTTCCTTACTTCTTATATTTAGTTAAAAGAGGGGGACGTTCTATATGATAGACAGTAAGTTAAGACGCAAACAAATCATCACGTTTATTACGTTTGTAATATTAGTTTTTTTAGCTTGTACGTGGAGCGTAGCCTCCGGTGAATATAATATACCAGTAAGTAAATTCTTTAAAATATTGGCTGGTCAGGGCGACTATACAGATACACTCATTTTGGTAGATTTTAGACTGCCCCGAATGTTGATTACTATTTTAGCAGGAGCTGCTTTAAGTATGAGTGGCGCAATTGTTCAAAGTGTCACGAAAAATCCAATAGCTGAACCAGGTATCTTAGGTATTAATGCTGGTGGTGGTTTTGCTATTGCCTTATTTATTACGATAGGACAAATAAAACCTGACAATTTTGTCTATGTATTACCCCTTATTAGTGTCATAGGTGGTGTAGCAACTGCGTTAGTTATATTTATGTTTAGTATTAATCAGCGAAATGGTGTCACACCTTCAAGTATGGTATTAATTGGTGTAGGTATGCAAACCGCATTATATGGTGGTTCAATCACTTTAATGTCAAAATTTTATGAAGATCAATCTGAATTTATTGCTACATGGTTTGCAGGTAATATATGGGGAGATGAATGGATATTCGTCGCTGCCTTTTTACCATGGATTATTGTGATATTACCTTATTTATTTTATAAATCTAATGAACTTAATATTATTAATACACACGAACATGTAGCTAAAGGATTAGGCGTTAAAGTGGGCAAAGAACGTATGGTGTTATTCTTTGTTGCAGTCGTACTTTCCTCAGTAGCTGTTGCAGTGGCTGGTTCTATATCATTTATTGGATTAATGGGACCACACATAGCTAAACGAATCGTTGGTCCACGTCATCAATTATTTTTACCAATAGCAGTACTAGTTGGCGCATTCCTATTAGTATTCTCAGATACTTTTGGTAAAGTTATTTTAGAACCAACTGGCGTACCAGCGGGTATTATAGTCGCTATTATTGGAGCACCTTATTTCTTATATCTTATGTATAAAACTAAAAGTGTATAAATTGTGTGAAAAAGAGTGAAGTCTTTAGGAGGCTTCGCTCTTTTGTTATGTATATTGTTAACGTTTTCTAAAAGAGTTGATTTATAATAGATATGAATGACAAAGGAGGGCTAACAATGAAGAAACTAATTAAAGATAAACAAGACTTTTTAAGTGATATGCTTGATGGATTTTTAATTTCACATCCTGAGCTAGATATTATTGAAGATACAATCATTGTTAAAAAGGATAAAAAGACATCAGGTGTAGCACTCGTTTCAGGTGGAGGAAGTGGTCACGAACCTGCTCATGCTGGATATGTTGCACAAGGTATGCTTGATGCTGCGGTATGTGGTGAGGTATTTACTTCTCCAACGCCAGATAAAATTTTAGAAGCTATTAAATATGTTGATACTGGTGATGGCGTATTATTAATTGTTAAAAATTATGCTGGAGATGTAATGAATTTTGAAATGGCTCAAGAAATGGCCGAAATGGAAGATATTAATGTAGATATGGTTGTTGTTAAGGATGATATTGCTGTATCTGATGTAGAACAGCGTCGTGGAGTTGCTGGTACAGTCTTCATTCATAAGTATGCGGGTTATTTATCAGAGAATGGCGAGTCGTTAGCGGATATTAAATCTAAAGTTGAAAATATTTTACCTACTATTAAAAGTATTGGAATGGCATTAACACCACCAATGGTACCAACAACTGGTAAATATGGATTCGATATAAATGAAAATGATATTGAAATTGGTATTGGTATTCATGGTGAAAAAGGACTACATCGTCAAAAAATGGAGTCTATTGATGACATTGTGAAGCATTTAGGTGATGCATTGTTAAAAGAAGTTGAGACTGAGAATGTTATCGTAATGGTCAATGGTATGGGTGGCACACCATTGTCTGAACTGAATATTACAACGTCATATATCAAAAAATACTTTGATGCTCAAAATGTAAATGTGAAACATTGGTATGTGGGAGATTATATGACATCATTAGATATGCAAGGATTTTCAATCACAATCGTACCTTATTCTGAAAAACTCCTAGAAGCATTACTTGCACCAACGACTAGTCGATATTTTAACGCTTAATCAATAAAAAATGACAAGGAGGGCTAATAATGGATATTAATACAACGAAACAACACTTATTAGAATTAGAAAATACGTTTAAAGAACAAGAAGATACATTAACAGAACTTGATAGAGCTATTGGTGATGGAGACCATGGTGTAAATATGTTAAGAGGATTCGAAAATTTAAAAGATAAAGTAGACGACAGTTCAATGAAAAATTTATTTAAATCTACTGGCATGACACTAATGTCCAATATTGGCGGTGCCTCAGGGCCCTTATACGGGTTTAGTTTTGTTAAAATGGCAGAAGTCGTTAGTGATGATATTGACCACGATAACTTAGTAACTTTACTTGAAACATTTACCAAAGCTATCGCTAAACGTGGCAAGGTTGAACTAAACGAAAAGACAATGTATGATGTTGTAGCACGAACATTCGAAGCGGTTAAAGCAGACGAAAAAGTTAATTTAGAGCGACTACAAAGTTTTGCAGACGAGACTATTGATATGGTTGCAACAAAGGGACGTGCTTCATATTATAAAGAGTCTTCTAAAGGATATATGGATCCGGGCGCACAAAGTATAGTTTATGTTTTAAATGCATTAATAGGAGATGAAAGATAATGACGACAATTGTAATCATTAGTCATAGTGAAGCTATAGCTAATGGCACTAAAGCATTATTACAACAAATGGCATCAGATGTTAATGTAGTAGCTAATGGTGGTGTAAATGGAGATATTGGTACATCTTTTGATACAGTACAGCAATTAATTAATGGACTAGAAGAAGATGCATTATGCTTTTATGATATTGGATCATCAGAAATGAATATTGATATGGCTATAGATATGTATGATGGGCCATATAAAATTGTTAAAGTAGACGCGCCAATAGTAGAAGGAAGTTTTACAGCGACAGTTAAATTATCAATAGGTGGAAGTATGTCTGATGCTCTTGATGAAGTAAAACAAGCATCATTTTAAATGAAATTATCATTTATTAAGTTGAATTTTATTTTTTGAAATGAAAGTTAAGATTATATGTGATATGATTAATATTAAATGTACGATAAAATCTGGCTAATAGGAGGACATTGCCATGCAACATCTTATAAAAAAACATGTATTGAATGGCGAGTTTGATTTAGTAAGACAATTAATGTCCGAAACAGATTTTATGGAATTTGAAGAAGCATATATTTCAAGTGCACATGAAGTAGAAAGTATGATGTTCTATACTTGTATTTTAGATATGATGAAAGTGGAAGAAACACCTGAAATGCACGATTTAGCATTTTTACTTCTTGTTTATCCACTTAGTGACTATGAAGGTGCTTTACACTCTGCTTATTATCATGCAGATTCATCCATAAAACTTACTGACGGAAATGAAGTTAAAAGCTTATTACAAATGCTGTTACTACATGCAATTCCAGAGCCTGTTATTTCTGATAAAAAGGCTTTTGATATAGCTAAACGAATTCTTAAATTAGATCCAAACAATAATGTGGCTCGTAATGTATTAAAAGATACAGCGAAACGCATGGACAACGTAGTAGTTGATATTAATGAGTTAAATCAACACCGCGATGCTCGTTAAAAATCTAATATTTAGACTTATTTTTGTAAATACCATTGAATTGTGTAAAATCAATTCAGTGGTTTTTTAATAGTAAATAAATTGTTTGAATGTTTAGAAAATTTAAAATTTGAATTTAGGGAATATCCGAAAATGCTTGATATCAAAGTCTAAATTGGGAATTTAAGCTATTTTTAGCTACATGGATTGGGTTGCAATTAAAAAGCAGTACGTTATAATTCAACGTGTGTAAAATGAAGGAGGTTATTTTTTCATGGGGCTGAATAAAGAAGCTGTCAAAATTGGTTTCGCCTATGTCGGCATAGTAGTCGGCGCAGGATTTTCAACCGGTCAAGAAGTAATGCAATTCTTCACACCGTATGGCTTATGGTCATATATTGGTGTATTATTATCAGGTTTAATTTTAGGTTTTATAGGTAGACAAGTAGCTAAAATAGGTACGGCTTTTGAAGCTACAAACCATGAATCAACGCTACAATATGTATTCGGTGAAAAATTCAGTAAAATATTTGATTACATTCTTGTGTTCTTTTTATTTGGAATTGCCGTTACAATGATTGCTGGTTCAGGTTCAACATTTCAGGAAAGCTTTCATATTCCTGTTTGGCTAGGTGCTTTGATAATGACAGTTGTCATTTACGGCACACTATTACTTGATTTCGATAAAATTGTAAGAGCTCTAGGAATTGTTACTCCATTTTTAATTATAATAGTAGTATTAGTAGCAGTGTATTATTTATTTAATGGTTCAGTGCCATTAAGTGATGTTAATCAAACAGTAGATAAACCAAGTGTTATATTTGGTATTTTAAAAGGTATCCAATATGGAGGACTCGCCTTCGCGGTAGGATTTAGTACAGTTGTTGCTATTGGCGGTGATGCATCTAAACGAAAAGTATCAGGTGCTGGAGCATTATTCGGTGGTATTGTATACACAATCTTACTTGCATTGATTAATTTTGCATTACAAGCAGAATATCCAAAAATTAAAGATGCTGCGATACCTACATTAAACTTAGCGAATGCAATTAATCCTTGGATTGGTTTAGTATTAACTATTATTATGCTAGCTGTAATGTACAATACAATCTTAGGTTTATGTTATTCATTTGCTGCACGATTCACAGAACCATATAGTAAGAAATATCATCTATTTATTATTATCATGATGATTGCTGCTTATATTTTAAGTTTCGTAGGATTTGCAGACTTAATTAATTATTTATACAACATCATGGGAATTGTTGGTTTATTTATAGTTGTTGCAGTGCTTGTAAAATATTATAAACGTAAAAGTGATGATAAAGATCATATTGCTTAATTATAAAAAAGTAAATGCACTTTACAATTGAATATGATTGATTTAACCTTAAAAGCAATTCATCTTATTCAATTAAAGATGAATTGCTTTTTTTAAATAAAGTTAAGATTTTAATTTATAATATAAGTAAAGTTTTATGAGGGGACAATCAATCATGAAGGCAAAACATAAATGGTTGTTTATTACGATATGTGTTATTTTAATCGTTAGTGTTTGTATAGGACTACTATTAAAAAAACATTATGATCAAGAACATAATCACCAAAATAAAGAAAAAGTCCAAATAAATAATAAAAATGTTAAATTATTGCAAAATATTTCATACGGCCAAGGTGTTCCAAATAGTAAATTGGATATTATTATGCCATCAGACATGAGTAAAGATAGTAAATTACCTGTTATTTTTTGGATGCACGGTGGTGGCTTTATTGCAGGAGATAAACAATATAAAAATCCTTTATTATCTAAAATTGCTGAACAAGGTTATATTGTTGTCAACGTCAATTACGCTTTAGCACCACAATATAAATATCCAACACCAATTGAACAAATGAATAAGGCTGTTAAATTTATCAAAACTAATGAACATGATTTACCAATTGATTTTGATCAAGTGATTATTGGCGGTGATTCAGCTGGTGCACAATTAACTAGTCAATATGTTGCAATGCAAACAAACAAATCATTAAGAGATGAAATGAAATTTGAACCAGAATTCAAACCTTCACAAATTAAAGCAGCGATATTCTTTGGTGGTTTCTATGATATGAAAACTGTAAAAGCGACAGAATTTCCGAGAATACAATTATTTATGAGAAGTTATACTGGTATGACAAATTGGGAAAGTAATTTTAAAAATTTATCTCAAATGTCCACAATAAATCAAGTGACTAATAAATATCCACCAACTTTCTTATCTGTAGGAGATGCAGATCCTTTTTATAGTCAAAATATTGATTTTTATAAAAAACTTAAAGAAAAAGATGTACCAGTAGATACATTATTTTATAATGGGTCTCACCATTTACATCATCAATACCAATTTCATTTAGAAAAACCTGAGTCAAAAGAAAATATTAAGCGCGTCTTATTATTTTTAAGTAGAAATACTTCTTCTTCAGGTGTTGAACTTAACAATGAATCAAACACAAATGGAAACAATAATATAAACCAAGATGTTCAATTAGATCCATTTAGTGAATAGTTATTATAATGAAAATACCGTTAAAACACTTGAAATATGTGTTTTAACGGTATTTTCTATACATGATGGAATTTTACTTTACGTTGTTTAAATACATTTTATGATAATATTTAATATACAGAGATTAGCATTAATTTAAAATTTTGGCCATCACATATTCATTGTAATATTTATTATTAATAAATAACTTATCCTTTAATTCGCCTTCAATTTGGAACCCAGTACTTTTAAACAAATTGACTGCACTATCGTTTTCTGTCACAACAGTAGCTTCGATACGGCGGATATTGTGGTTGAGTGACCAAGCTTCAATTGCATTAATTAAAGCTTGTCCAACACCATGTTGTTGATAAAGGTTTTTAACACCTAAATAGATGATAGCTTCATGGCGTGTTCTTTCATATGTTTCTGTTCCTACAAATGCATAGCCAACAAGTTGTTCATCACTCTCAGCAACATAAATGGCTTTAGATGAAGAAGTAATATAATCTTCTAATCTTTTAATAACTTCAGAAGTAGTAGGTGCGTATTCACCAGGGTTGTAGAAAGTAAATTCAGATTCATCATAAATTTTGGTAAGTAATTCAATAAAATTGTCTACGTCTTTTATACTAATTTCACGAATAGCGTGAGGCATGAAAACACTCCTATATTCATTTAAGTTTCGATTACTTCTATATTATAATATAAATAAGTTAAGATTGCTTTAAATCGTGCAATAATACAGTTGGAGTGTAGATTATACACAAGGGAGTTAAAATATGAAACCAAAAGTACTTTTAGCAGGCGGAACAGGATATATTGGGAAACATTTAAGTTCAGTTATTGAAGAAGATGCTGAATTATATGTATTGTCCAAGTATCCTAAACCAGAACATGAAGCTACGACAAATATGACTTGGCTACAAAGTGATATTTTTAATTATCAAGATGTGGTTGAATCTATGAAAAATATTGATATAGCTATTTTTTATTTAGATCCAACTAAAAACTCTGCAAAATTGACACAAGCGACGGCGCGAGATTTGAATTTAATTGCTGCTGACAATTTTGGAAGGGCAGCTGCAGTAAATCAAGTTAAAAAGCTAGTATATATACCAGGAAGTCGTAATGATAATCAAACGATTGAACGTTTGGGTGCATATGGTGTGCCTGTTGAACGTACACAATTAGAAATAAAACGTCCACATATTAATGTTGAGTTACAAGTTTCAAAGTATGATGATGTCAGAACTGCGACGAAAATAGTGCTTCCTAAAAAATGGACGCTCAATCAAGTTGTAGAATACTTTTTTAATTGGCTTGATAAAACGAGAGGTACAATTGTAAAGACTTATAAAAGTAATGATTATTATTATATTTATGTTAAAAATAAAAATAAGCCTTTAGCTATATTAAAAAGAATGATTACTGAAAAAGATTTAATTACATTGCAATTAGTTGGTGGAAGATTAGTTAAATCGAATGCGAAGAAACAAGGGAAATTAGAGTTCCGTCTATTAAAAGGCAATGCAATTGTTTTAGTACATCTATTTGATTACATTCCGAAAATGTTTTGGCCTGTGTATTATTTTGTACAAGCACCATTACAAGGAATGATGATGCGTGGATTTGAAGTAGATTGTCGTATCAAACATTTCCAAGGACGTATTCAATCAGGAGAAAAAATCAAATATACAAAATAATTAGGTGATTCGTATGCAAATTTTATTAGTTGAAGATGATAACACACTGTTTCAAGAATTGAAAAAAGAATTAGAACAATGGGATTTTAATGTTGTAGGGATAGATGATTTCAGCAATGTTATGGATACTTTTGAAGCATTTAATCCTGAGATAGTAATATTAGACGTACAATTACCGAAATATGATGGTTTTTATTGGTGTAGAAAAATGAGACAAGTATCTAATGTACCCATTTTATTTTTATCATCTCGTGATAATCCAATGGATCAAGTCATGAGTATGGAATTAGGTGCAGATGATTATATCCAAAAACCATTTTATACTAATGTGCTGATTGCTAAATTACAAGCTGTTTATCGCAGAGTGTATGAATTTGGGGTTGAAGAAAAACGTACTTTAAACTGGCAAGATGCTACCGTTGATTTATCGAAGGATAGTATTCAAAAAGGGGATAAAGTCATTTTCTTATCTAAAACTGAAATGATTATCTTAGAAATGTTAGTTAACAAAAGAAATCAAATTGTCTCACGAGATACATTGATTACTGCTTTATGGGACGATGAAGCCTTTGTTAGTGATAACACATTAACTGTTAATGTAAATAGATTAAGAAAGAAGCTATCAGAAATAGGGATGGATAGTGCTATTGAAACCAAAGTAGGTAAAGGGTATATGGCTCATGAATAACTTTAAATGGTTTTGGTTGTTTTTTAAATCACGTATAAATTGGATTATATGGATTGTATTTATCAATCTTGTTATGCTAGGCATTTCATATATCGATTATGATATTTCTGCTGATAGTGTATGGTATATTGTGGTGCTTAATTTAGGTATGAGTATCATATTTATTATCATTACTTTCTTTAAAGAATCGAGATTGACGAAGCATTTTGAAAAGAACAAAGAAATTGAAGAAATTAAACATAAAGACTTGGCTGAAACACCATTCCAACAACAAATAGTAGATTATTTATATCGTAATATTACTACTCAAAAGGATAAGGTTTTAGAACAACAAGTACAAATCAATAATCACGAACAAAGTATAACTGAATTTGTTCATGATATTAAAACACCTGTTACAGCATTGAAATTAATCATCGACCAAGAACAAGATGCTCAACGTAAACAAGCATTATTATATGAATGGTCGCGTATCAATGAAATGTTAGATAAACAATTATATTTAACACGTTTAGAAACACAAAATAAAGATATGTATTTTGACTACGTTTCTTTAAAAAGAATGGTTATTGACGAAATTCAACTAACACGACATATTAGCCAGATAAAAGGTATAGGTTTTGAATTGAATTTTACTGATGATTTTAACGTTTATACAGATTTGAAATGGTGCCGAATCATGATAAGACAAATCTTATCTAATTCACTGAAATATAGTGAAAATAATATGATTGAAATAAGCGGAAAATTAACTGATAACCATATTACACTAGAAATTAAAGATCATGGACGTGGCATTAGCCAAAAAGATTTGCCTCGTATCTTTGATAGAGGTTATACGTCCACGGCTAATAGAAATGAGACGACGTCATCAGGCATGGGGCTATATTTAGTGGATAGTGTTAAATCACAATTAGGTATAGAAATTAAAGTAGATTCTGTTGTAGGTAAAGGAACTACATTTAGTCTCATATTCCCACAACAAAATGAAGTCATTGAACGCATGTCTGAAGTGACAACATTGTCATTTTAAGCATGCGTTTTGTTATTCATTATTAGTACATTTGTAATAAGGAATCGTTATAATATAAAAGTGAAAATATAAAAGAGGTCAGGGCAAAATCCTGCTTTTGGGTCGTCGTTAATCAGTTTCCCAGAGCATTAGAACTTTATGTTTCTACCTCATTGCAATGTGATTGATCAGTGATTATTAGGAGTGTTAACGTGACAATATTAGAAGTAAATCAATTAACTAAAATATATGGAAATCAACATTCTTCTCAAGAAATACTACATGATATTAATTTGTCAGTTGATAAGGGCGAATTTATATCGATTATGGGTCCTTCAGGCTCTGGTAAGACAACGCTATTGAATGTACTTAGCTCTATAGATTATGCTACGCAAGGATCAATAAAATTAAATGGTCAAGCGTTGGATAAATTATCTAATAAAGATTTATCTAATATACGTAAAAAGGAAATAGGTTTTATTTTCCAAGATTATAATATCTTACATACATTAACAGTAAAAGAGAATATTATGTTACCGCTATCTGTTAAGAAAATACCCAAACAAGAAATGAAGGAACGTTATGAAAAAGTTGTAGAAGCTTTAAATATAAAGGATGTTAGTGATAAATATCCTTCTGAACTTTCAGGCGGTCAAATCCAAAGAACTTCTGCAGCAAGAGCGTTTATTACAAATCCTTCCATTATATTTGCTGATGAGCCAACAGGAGCGTTAGATTCAAAAAGTACGCAAGACTTATTAAAAAGATTAACTAAGATGAATGAATTATTTAATACAACAATTATTATGGTTACACATGATCCTGTAGCCGCAAGTTATTCGAATCGTGTAGTGATGTTAAAAGATGGAAGGATATTCACAGAAATATTCCAAGGTGAAGATAATAAACAGACATTTTATAATGAGATTATTAGAACACAAAGTGTGCTTGGTGGAGTGAATTATGACCTTTAAAGAAATTGTTTTTAAAAATTTCCAACAAAAATTTTCACATTATGCGATTTATTTATTTTCATTAGTAATTAGCGTAGTCCTTTATTTTAGTTTTATCACTTTAAAATATGCACATCATTTATATGGAAAACAAAATTATCCAATTATTAAAGAAGGATCGCAAATAGGTAGTTATTTTCTTTTTGTACTGATTATCGTATTTATTTTATATGCGAATCTATTGTTTTTAAAGCGACGTGGACGTGAATTTGCGTTGTTTCAAACGATTGGTCTTTCTAGATTTAATATTATGCAAATGATTATGATAGAACAGTTGCTTATATTTATAACTACTTCTATTTTAGGTATTATTATAGGAATCTTTGGATCAAAAATATTGTTAATGATTGTATTAAGATTACTTGGAATTAATATCACCGTTTCAATTATCTTTAGTGTATCGGCTATAATACAAGCACTTCTATTAATTTTAGTTGCGTACATATTGACTGTTAGTCAAAGTTATCTTTATATAAGAAGACGTTCCATTACTGAATTAGCTTCAAATATGACAAAGCGAGAAATTAATCACAATCAGTTTACTATTGGTGATTTGATTTTAGGGATACTAGGTATCATTATGATTCTGTTTGGTTATTATCTATCTACCAGAGTTGTAGAACATTTTAATGGCTTAATTCAACCATTTGTTATTCTAATTTGTACCGTCATTGGTGCATATTTCTTCTATAGAAGTACAGTTTCGTTAATTTTTAAAGCAATTAAAAAGATAAGACAAGATACTGTAAGTATTCATGATGTTATGTTTACTGCTCCAATTATGTATCGTATTAAGAAAAATGCATTTTCTCTTACAGTTATGACTATTATTTCTGCAATAACAGTATCTGTATTGTGTTTTGCAGCTATCAGTAGAGGTACGTTAACGAATGAAGTATTACTAAATTCTCCACATGATGTTACGTTAAAAGATAAAGATAAGGCTAATGAGTTAGCTTATGAGTTAAATAATAAAAATATTAAACATTTTTACAACTATAAGGAAGTTGTATACAGCAAATTATTTAAAGACAAATTGTTCGAAAAAGGGATTGCTAAACCTTATGAAGTAGCAGTAACGAGTGATAAATATATACCTAATGTTGAAGTATCTAAAGGATATACTGATATTATTGCACCTGAAGGTAAAGTCAGCGATATGATGAAATACAAAAAACATGGTGTAACCAAGTTAGGTACAAAACAACACTCGATAAAAGTTAAATTATACAAAGAAATTAATCAAATATATTTCATGAGTGATGTAGACTTAGGTGGACCAACTTTAGTTTTGAATGATAAAGACTACCAGTATTTAAGAAATCATACTGAAGCAAAAGATATTGTATCCCAATACGGTTTTGATATTAAGCATAAAAAAGATATGCCGGAATTACAAAATGCTGTTAAAAATGTGGATAAGAATATTGAAACTAGAAGTGAAGCTGCAAGTGAAATTTCAAGCTTAACAGGAGTATTATTATTTGTTACATCATTTTTAGGGGTTACTTTTTTAATTGCTGCCGGATGTATTATCTATATTAAACAAATAGATGAAACTGAAGATGAAATAGAAAATTATTCGATATTACGGAAATTAGGTTTTACTTATCAAGATATGGCAAAAGGTTTAAAACTTAAAGTATTCTTCAACTTTGCTTTACCTTTAGTGATTGCATTATTACATGCTTACTTTGCTTCTCTAGCATTTATGACATTATTAGGTTCTACAAACCAAACACCAATTTTTATTGTCATGGCAGTATATACAGCTATTTATGCTATATTTGCATTGGCAGCATATAACCATTCAAAAAGAACAATCAGGCATTCAATATAGAATATAAAAAAGGATTTCATTAACACCGTTTATAAGACGCTGTATGAAATCCTTTTTATATAATAATTAATATTGCTATTGAGGTATTTGTTCACTTACAATCGTTTGTTCATTTAAATCAATGTATGAACAAGTACCTGCATTAATATCAATATCCCATTTATATATACCAGCTTGTGCCATTTCTTCACAAAAAGTAGGGAAATCTGTATCCCCATTTTGATGACGTTTAAGTATATCTTTGACGCTACTAGAATGAGAAGACGTTGCCACATCATGTGTCGCTTTAACACCATTTGTAGTAATCGTTTGTTTCTCGGTATTAACATATGTTGATGTACCTTGTTGAATGTTAACGATGTTTGTTGTCATCCCCATATCTTTAAAAGCTTTAAATAGCTTTGGAAAATCTGGTCCAGTATATTTACTATGTGCATCTTGAATCGCTTTTAATATAAATTCCATTGTAGTCTCCTTTGGTTAAGTATTGTTATTATAAAATGGTAGGGATATAATAGCAAAATTTATGATCCATAATTAGTTCATGGAAAATAATTGAAAGTCATTATATAAAACGTTAAATTATAAAGTGGAATTGTCATTATACCCGTTTTGGGCATAATGAAGAAGGTATGTAAAATTTTAATTGCGTATTTGTTAAGAATTTGTAAATTGAATTGTAGTTATGTAAATTTTGTGATATTTTTCAAGTAGGAACAAAACGCAATTTATTTGAACGCAAACATCATTGCTTATAACTATGATTTACAAAATATTTACATAATGAAAAAGTGAATCTCCTTTTTTCTGAAAATTGTAAATGTGTTCCACATATCTTATGGAGTAAAAATTTATGAATGTGATTGGTAACAATCGCTCAAATGGAGGATTTTGAATGTTTAGTAAGAAAAAAGATAAGTTCATGGTTCAGTTAGAAGAAATGGTTTTCAATCTTGACCGTGCTGCAATCGAGTTTGGAAAAATGGATTTCAACACACACTTAGATTTAAAAGCATATTCTGACAATATCAAAACTTACGAATCTCATGGTGACGAATTAATGCATCAAGTGATTACTGATTTAAACCAGACTTTTATCACGCCAATTGAACGTGAAGATATTTTATCTTTATGTAACGCAATTGATGATGTATTAGATGCTATGGAAGAAACTTCAGGAATGTTTGAAATGTATTCAATTGAATATACAGATGAATTCATGGCTGAATTTGTTGATAATATTCAAAAAGCAGTAGCAGAAATGAAACTTGCTGTAGGTTTATTAGTAGATAAAAAATTATCTCACATGCGTATTCACTCAATTAATATTAAAGAGTTTGAAACGAACTGTGACGGTATCTTAAGACAGTCTATAAAACATATCTTCAATAGTGAGACAGATCCAATCACATTAATTAAAATAAAAGATATTTATCAAAGCATGGAAGAAATTGCAGATAAATGCCAAACAGTCGCGAATAATTTTGAAACTATAATCATGAAAAATAGCTAAGGGAGTCCTCACTTATGGAATATATTTTAATCGTCACGATAGCTATAGTTATATTTTCATTAATATTTGACTTTATCAATGGTTTCCATGATACAGCCAATGCTGTAGCTACTGCCGTATCTACCAGAGCATTAACTCCAAGAACAGCCATTTTATTAGCGGCAGTCATGAACTTTATTGGTGCGTTAACATTTACTGGGGTTGCTGGTACAATCACTAAAGATATCGTTGACCCATTTAAATTACAACATGGGTTAGTCGTTGTTTTAGCAGCTATTATCGCAGCAATTGCATGGAACTTAATTACTTGGTTATATGGTATTCCAAGTTCATCATCACACGCATTAATCGGTTCAATTGCAGGTGCAGCGATTGCATCTGAAGGATCATTTGGAGTATTACATTATCAAGGATTTACTAAAATTATTATTGTATTAATTGTGTCTCCAGTTATTGCATTTTGTGTTGGTTTTATTATGTACTCAATTGTTAAAGTAGTATTTAAAAACGCTAACTTAACACGTACTAATCGTAACTTTAGATTTCTTCAAATATTTACAGCAGCGTTACAATCATTTTCACATGGTACAAATGACGCTCAGAAATCAATGGGTATTATTACGTTAGCTTTAATCGTTGCTAATATCCAAAATGGTTCTAATGTTGAACCAGCATTATGGGTTAAAATGGCATGTGCTACAGCAATGGGTCTTGGTACTGCAATAGGTGGTTGGAAAATCATCAAAACTGTTGGTGGTAACATTATGAAAATTAGACCAGCTAATGGTGCAGCAGCTGACTTATCATCTGCCTTAACTATTTTCGTAGCATCATCATTACATTTCCCACTTTCAACAACACACGTTGTTTCTTCATCAATCTTAGGTGTTGGTGCTTCAAACCGTGCAAAAGGTGTTAGATGGAGCACAGCGCAACGTATGATAATTACTTGGGTAATAACATTACCAATTTCAGCTATATTAGCTGCGATTGTATACTTTATTATGCATTTCTTCTTAAAATAATATATAACATAGCGATATTAATCAGAAGGTTGGGATAATCATTAAAATATTTCCAACCTTCTTTTTTGTATACTTGAAAACTACCTATTGAATTAAAATAGTTGAATAGATACTTATAATTTTTAAGAGGTTAGGACAAATGGTATTAGATTTAGAGAAGAAATGAATGATGATTAAGAACTAATATTTATACTATGGGGTAGTAGTTCTTACAAAATGATTTATTCAACGTGGATATTTGTGATGTTTCTTAAATATTGTCGAATTGAGAAGTATGCTCAACTTGCGTTGCTTGCAGCATTTCTCTTTAGAATACTCTATGTTAGGTCTCTTCTAAGGAAACTACTGCTTTTGGAAAACGTTAATTTGATTTCCAAAGCATTAGAACTTTATGTATCAACTTCATAATAATTGTATATCTATTAAGATAAGACAAAAAAACTACCAGCAAAAATTAAACTTTGTTGGTAGTTTTATAAATATATATCAATATTTAAGTATTTAATTAATGAATAAATGAATAGCTTGATACTTCTGAAGCTGGAATTGTACGGTAATCTGTATTGTATGGTCCATTAGTATAATTCATTTCTGAAATTAAGATACTACCGTCACCATTAACACGTTCAACATACGCAACATGACCATAAACGCCAGGAACACTTTGCATAATAGCGCCTACTTCAGGTGAATGGTCTACCTGATAACCATCATTAGCTGCATTAGTAGCCCAGTTTTTAGCATCTGACCAGTATGTGCTGATAGGTTTACCGGCTTGAGAACGACGATCGAAGACGTACCAAGTACATTGTCCTTCAGTATATAAGTTTTGGTGATTGAAAGAAGGTGATTGTGTGCTTGTATTGCCTGTAGTAGCAGTAGCACCACCAGATCCAGCACCAGCGCCACCTGCACCTGAACCACCATTAGGAATTTTTAACGTTTGGTTTGGTGTAATTAAATAACCATTTAAGTTATTCGCTGACATTAATTCATTTACTGATACGCCATATTTATTAGCAATAATGTTTAATGATTCGCCAGATTTTACTGTATATGTTGAAGGTGAACCAGATTGTGAAGAAGTGTTTGAATTAGAGCTTTGAGAAGCACTTCCACCTACTGATATGACTTGTCCAGGGAATACCATATTATTATCTAAATTGTTATTTTGTTTTATGCTATCAACAGAAGTATTATATTTCTGAGCAATAGTCCATAATGATTCTCCTGACTGAACTTTATGTTGAGTAGAAGCTTCGGCATCGTGATGAGAAAGTGCTGCTGCTGCGCCTGAAGCGGCTGTTACTGCAAAGGCTAACTTTTTCAAAGTGACTCCTCCTTAAATTTGCTTTAATTATTAGCATAGAAATGAATGATTACTATGTATAATTGCTTTTTCGTTTTTCACTACGCTACCCATACTAACAAAAATATAGGGCTTTGTGTGGTTTGTTATTATCTTGTAATATTATTAACAATTAGAAATTGAATTATTTTTAAACAATAAATGCTGATACGACAGTTTTGAAGACGATTTTTAAATGAAAATTTTAATATAGAAGTTTGATAAATTGTAACAAAGTGTATAATTAGTATAGAATGTTGACTAATTCTATCGATTTAGTTATTGTCGCGTTTTAAAGATAATTTATAAATGTAAAATCAACGCATTAATGTAAACATTACATGAAGGAGCAAAACCATATGTCACAAACTACACAGCACACAAGTAAAACAAAAGATAAACAACGGTCACATGCATATGCAAAAGTATGGCTATTCTTTATGTATTATTGGATTATCTTCGGAATAGGATGTTATTTCGGACAATACTTACCAATGGAATGGAGAAGACCTTTATCTTTAGCCTTAATGGTCTTAGTGTTAATCACTTTAGTATTCCAACGTGCACGTAAGTATGGCATTGTCATTTCTCATATATATGCTGTTATATTAGGTCTTTTATCATATGCCATGTTCACAAGTTATTTACAAAACCTTGGTCCAGACGTATTTTATAAGAATATTATATTAGCAATTGGTGCATTTATTGCCTTTGGTATTGTTGGTTTCTTTCTAATTAATGATGCTTCTAGTATGGGACGTTATTTATTTGTCACATTATTAGCGCTTATTATTGCAAGTATTATCGGAATATTCATTCATAATCCAATTTTTCACACAGTTATTACAGTAGTAAGCTTATTATTATTTCTACTATATACACTTTATGATTTTAATAGAATGAAACGAGGACAATTCTCTCCAAGGGAAATGGGTTTCAATTTGTTTATTAACTTATTAAATATCATTAAAGATATATTAAGATTGGCAAATCGATTTCGATAAAAAAATACCATTTAAGACAAAGATGTTGACGTGATATTCATTGTTTTGATTCAAAATTATTCCTTTTTATTCTTTAATAAGAGTTATAAGGAAATAAACGTCACATCTTTTTTTATTAAATATATTTATATTGCTTTATTACTTAATCATTTATAGATATATAAACAAGTATATTTTTTGTCTGCATGTTATAATTGCGTTAAATTGTTTAGATTAAGAATTTAGAATAATAATTAAGTTTAGAAGATGTATTGGTTTTACTAGAAAAGAGAGGGAGAGTTATGCCAAATTCTTACTTGCGTATACTTTCTAATGTCGAATATCCAACGACAAGGTGCCAGGATGGTATTATTTTATTTTGGCCAATAGAAGGTGATATGCATATTCAAAAATTTCGTAAACAAAAGACGATTAATAACGAGATCTATATTATTAACAATGCTGATGTATTTAGTTTAAATACTAATGGCAAAGTGATTATGCTTTATTTAACCAGTGATTGGTTCGCTGAACAAAATTTTTCATTTTTTGATTTTCAATATACAGCCAATTTGATTAAATCTTCTAATAAACTTAAAGACTTAGTTTTACAGTTAGTACTTAGAAATATTAATGAAGACTATCGAGAGGTACTTGACGAATTAACGACTAAAATAGTTCAGATTATAGGTACAGAAGCAAAAGTTGATAAGAGTATAGCAATCGATCAATATAATTATACGTATTATAATGATTTGAAAGAAGAATTAGAATATATAGATAACCATATTGAACAAAGACTGACATTAAAAGATATTTCTACTGAACTTTTCACATCAAAATCAAATATTTCTTCCCAGTTTCATCAATTAATAGGTATGGGCTTCAAAAGATATGTTGATACTCTGAAAATTAACAAATCAATTGAGTTATTACTAACAACTAATAAAACGATTAGTCATATTAGTGACATTTTAGGATTTAGTAGTATGTCAACATTTTCAAAAATGTTCAAAGGGTACTTAGGTGTGACACCTAACGATTATCGAAAACTTTCAAAATATGATAAGAATATTATGTTTAAGATAAATATAGATACTGATGAAGATTCAGAATCTTTAAAACCTTATATTGAAAAATTAGTAGAACAACATAAGATCGAAAAATATGAAGATATACAATTAGATGAAGGAAAGATAAAGAAAGCTAAATCGTTTCAAAGCGTGATTCAAATTCAAACGATAGAAGAATTAAAATATACATTCCTTTATAACAAGTTAGATAAATTTGAATTTTCAAGAACAGAAGTTATTTTTTATATCGTGCCTACTCTTACAGAGATTTATAATGAAATGACATATGAAGACAAACGAAATATTGTAGAAATTATTATCAAAAAAGGACTGAGAGTTGCTTTTAATATTGATAGTTATAAAGTTATCGATAGTATAGGTGTTTGTTTTAGTGATGCGCAACTCAAACTTAAGAATAGTAAGCAAGACGTACCTTACCCATACGAAGTTATTTCAGTCTTTAATTTGAATGATAAAGAAATTCGTGAAATCTATAAAGATATTATTAAGTTACAGAATTTAAATATTAATCATGTCATCGGTTTAGATATATCATGTTTAATAGATGATCCAGTGATGCTTAAAGCAATAGAATCTCAAATTAAAAGACTAAAATTTGAATATCTATTTATTGATAATGCGAAACTAACTACCTCTTACTTAACAGAGGGAAATGAAAGATTATTATTAAAAAATGAAATTCAAATAAAAAATCTAAAGGCAATAATAAATGAAGTTGATTTTGTGAAAGAGAAGATGTTTTTATTAAATGTAGAAAATCATCAGTTAATTAATGATAAGCATAATGATTTAAGTAATAGTGCTCCTTTAATCATTGAAACAATATCGTCCTTAACAGAATCTTTTACAGGTTTAGGTTTCAATCTATTTCATAATCCCAATCATTTTAATGCATTGCATTTATTTGATGCAAAAGGTTTTAAGACGACATTTGGATTAATATTTAATGAAATATCTATTTTGTTTAATCGAGATTTTGTAGATGCGAGCTACTATAAGAAAGTAGAGTTAGAAGATCGATATGTATTGTATTTATACGATTGGAGAGTCATCGAAAATGAATCTGCTGACGAAGAGTACGGAGATAGCAATGTATATATCAGTTTCAATGAAATGCCAACATATAAAAACCATTTAATTTTCATAGGAAAGATAAATAGTTATAGCTGCAATCTTAATCATTTAATTTCAAAAGATTTAAGAAATAAGTATGAATGGACGAGTCAATTTTTAGATACAGTTGATTACTACTTTAAAGCTAAAATTGAAATTATTGAACATGATTTTACCCAATGTTCACTAGAAATTAACTTAGGCTATAATTCATTTTATATGATTACAATTTTCAAGGAAGAATATAAAGTGAAAAAGACATTGCACAACTCAATTTAAATTTATCGGTAATTTTGACAACAGATTAAAAACAAATAGGAAAGACAGATTTTTAGATATTTAGGATAATGTTGTTATATGTTGTCTGTTTATATTTGGGGGTGCAAGTCTTTTGAATAAAGAAAAGTTAGAAAAGTTATTTGAATTTTATAAACAATATAAAGCATTGTCTGAATATATAGATCAAAAATATAAATTGACTCTTAATGATTTAGCAGTACTAGACTTGGCAGAAAAAAATTGTCAAACAGATCAAATGTTAATGCAAACATTTTTAAAAATTGCTATTTCAGAATTAGAATTGAGTAGAACTAAATTATTAGTATCAATTCGTAAACTGATTGAAAAAGGTAAGTTAAATAAAGTCAGATCGACAGAAGATGAAAGAAAAATATATTTATATATGAACCAAGACAACATGAAAGAATTTAATGCTTTATTCGATGATGTTGAAGAATATTTAAATATTTAGAATTCTACATATAAGTTAGTTCCTAATTGATAGGAGCTAATTTTTTTTATGCTTTATTTTACTTTGTACTTTATGAACGGTGAGGTTTATTCTTAATGATATATTGATACAATGTAAGAGGTATATTAACGACTAAAAATCATGTATAATATAGAATGTTAATTATAGAGAATGAAAGCGAGATGACCATAATGGGACGTAAGTGGAATAATATTAAAGAAAAAAAGGCTCAAAAAGATAAAAATACAAGTAGAATATATGCCAAATTCGGTAAAGAAATATATGTGGCAGCTAAATCAGGTGAACCCAATCCTGAATCTAACCAAGCCTTACGTTTAGTATTAGAACGTGCTAAAACATATTCAGTACCTAATCACATCATTGATAAAGCAATAGATAAAGCTAAAGGTGCTGGAGAAGAAAACTATGATCAGTTAAGATATGAAGGTTTTGGTCCTAGTGGTTCAATGATTATTGTTGATGCGCTTACAAATAATGTGAATAGAACTGCTTCAGACGTACGAGCTGCTTTTGGTAAAAATGGCGGTAATATGGGTGTATCTGGATCAGTAGCATATATGTTTGACCATACTGCTACTTTCGGTATTGAAGGTAAATCAGCAGACGAAGTATTAGAAGAATTAATGGAACAAGATGTTGATGTTAGAGATGTCATTGATGATGATGGTTTAACAATTGTTTATGCGGAACCAGATCAATTTGCTCAAGTTCAAGATGCATTACGTCAATCTGGTGTTGAAGATTTCAAAGTTGCTGAGTTTGAAATGTTACCTCAAACAGATATTGAATTATCACCAGAAGACCAAGAAACTTTTGAAAAACTTGTAGATGCATTGGAAGACTTGGAAGATGTTCAAAATGTATTCCATAATGTGGATTTAAAATAATGAAAAACGCACAGTATTGGATTGATTCGTTGAATTTAACCCCTCATCCAGAAGGTGGTTATTTCAAAGAAAGTATACGTCAACCATCAACAGAGACAAATAGAGCTGCATTTAGCAGTATATACTTTTTGTTAACACCCAATGATATTTCACATTTCCATCGTATAGATGCAGATGAGGTTTGGTATTATCATGATGGTCAATCATTAACGATTCATATGATTACACCTGATGGTAAATATGAATCTGTGCAGTTAGGACCTAATATAGAAGATGGTGAGGTAATGCAATATACAGTTCCAAAAAGAACAATATTCGCATCTTCACTTGAACATGATGAAGGATTTTGTTTAGTAGGTTGTATGTGTCAGCCGGCATTTGAATATGAACAATTTGAGTTGTTTGAAAGAAATGAATTAAATCAAATGTATCCTGAACATCAAACTGTAATAGATAAATATGCATTAAAACATAAATAATTAAATAATTGCATTCAGCATACCTATGTGAAATAGATTAGTTCACATAGGTATCTTTTTTTATACTTTTAATTAACAAAATATTGTAAATATGAATAATGTAAAATTGATATTTATGTGTAATCATTATATATATTAGGATTCATATTAAATTAAATCATAGTAATTTAGTCGTTTTAAAGTAAATTTTCTCGATATGTAGTAGAATATAGTTAAATGAATTCACGAAAATATGACCTAATTTAGCATATGATGACATAATAGAACCATTTTTATATAATGAAAACAAGGAGTTGGTGACTGTGAAAGTAAAATATATAGACAAACGTCACTGGCGTCGCCTGATCGAGAGAGAATATACAGAGGTTAAAGTTAATAATAATAGATTTAAAGGTATTATAGGCTTGGTCACGATGAAGAAAGTACGTGAACCTTTAGAGGTGACGGTAGTTGGTCAAAATATAATAGTCGCAGATGATAATTATAAATGGTTACAAATATTACCGGAAAAAAAGAGATATAGTTTAACCGTTATGTTTGATGATAAGGGGAATCCATTAGAATACTATTTTGATATCAATATTAAAAATATTACTCAAAAAGGAAATGCACGTACTCTAGATTTATGCTTAGATGTATTGGTATTACCTGATGGTTCATACGAGTTAGTTGATGAAGATGATTTATTATTTGCATTACAAAATGGGCAAATTAGCCAAAAACAATATCATGAAGCATATATTATTGCACATCAATTAATGATTGAAATAGTTGAAAACTTTGATGATGTTCAAAGTAAAGTTATGAAATGTTATCACAAAATAAATCAAAAATATAAGAAAAATAAACACAATCATCCATTTAAAAATAAAAAGCCACAGCGAGTTAAACAACACGATAAAAAATAAGAATGATTTTCTCAAACAAAATAAATATAACAAACATCATTGATTATAGGATTTTACGGAAACGGTATATTTTAGGGGGACACTATGAAAATTGATGATTATCGTTTATTAATAACATTAGACGAAACAAAAACATTACGTAAAGCAGCAGAAATATTATATATTTCACAGCCAGCTGTCACACAACGGTTAAAAGCAATTGAAAGTTCATTTGGTGTAGACGTTTTTATTAGAACGAAAAAGCAACTCATAACAACAACTGAAGGTGCAATGATTATTGAACATGCACGCGATATGTTAAAGAGAGAGCGTTTATTCTTTGATAAAATGCAGGCGCATATTGGGGAAGTTAACGGAACGATCTCTATTGGTTGTTCTTCTTTAATAGGTCAAACACTATTACCAGAAGTATTAAGCTTATATAATACTCAATTTCCTAATGTTGAAATTCAGGTACAAGTTGGGTCTACTGAACAAATTAAGGCAAATCATAGAGACTATCACGTCATGATTACTAGAGGAAACAAAGTCATGAATTTATCCAACACACACTTATTTAATGACGATCATTATTTTATCTATCCTAAAGATAGACGTGAAGAGGTTGGAAAGTTGCCTTTTATAGAATTTCAAGCTGACCCAATTTATATAAATCAAATTAAACAATGGTATAACGATAATTTAGAACAAGACTATCATGCGACCATTACCGTTGACCAAGTTGCCACTTGTAAAGAAATGCTAATTAGTGGTGTGGGTGTAACTATATTACCTGAAATAATGATGAAAAATATTGATAAAAATATGTTTGGATTTGAAAAAGTGACGATTGATAATGATCCACTTATTCGTTCGACTTATATGAGTTATGATCAAAGCATGTTACAGTTACCACAAGTAGATTCATTTGTCAATTTAATGTTGAACTTTATACGTTAAATAAGATGAGTTGATTCATATAATGAATAGAGGTTAGTCATATGTTTAAAGAATTACTATATATAAAGAATTATAAGTTGTTTGTTTTGAACATGTTGTTATTAGGTATGGGTATCGCTGTAACAGTACCCTACCTTGTTTTGTTTGCGACAAAGGATTTAGGTATGACCACCAAACAGTATGGTGTGTTACTAGCATTAGCAGCTATAAGCCAATTTACAGTTAATTCGATTATTGCAAGATTTTCAGATACTCATAACATAAATAGAAAATATCTTATAATTACAGCATTAATGATGGGAGCAATTAGCTTTTCCATTTATTTCTTTGTAAAAGATATCTTATTATTTATAATCCTTTATGCTTTATTCCAAGGTTTATTCGCTCCGGCAATGCCACAACTTTATGCATCTGCGAGAGAATCTATTAACGTTTCAAGTTCGCGTAAAAATGCTAAATTTGCTAATACAGTATTACGTTCAATGTTCTCACTAGGCTTCTTATTTGGTCCATTTATTGGCGCGCAACTAATTGAATTGAATGGTTACTCAGGTTTATTTGGCGGAACAGTTTCTATTATTTTATTTACATTAATTTTACAAGTGTTCTTCTATAAAAATTTAAACATCAAACAACCTATTACTCAACAACAACACGTTGAGAAGGTAGCGCCTAATATGTTCAAAGATAAGACACTATTGATCCCGTTTTTAGCTTTTATTTTATTACATATTGGACAATGGATGTATACAATGAACATGCCTTTATTCGTAACTGATTATCTTCACGAAAAGGAAGGCTACGTCGGTTATTTAGCAAGTTTATGTGCAGGTTTAGAAGTACCTTTTATGGTCGTTTTAGGCGTATTATCTACAAAACTCCCGACACGTACGTTACTTATTTATGGTGGTATATTCGGCGGGGCTTTCTATTTTAGTATTAGTTTATTTAAAAATTTCTATATGATGTTGATTGGTCAATTATTTTTAGCCTTTTTCTTAGCTATATTATTAGGAATTGGCATAAGCTACTTCCAAGATATTTTACCGGATTTCCCAGGTTATGCTTCAACATTATTTGCCAACGCAATGGTTATTGGGCAGTTATGTGGTAACTTATTAGGTGGTATGATGAGTGGATGGGTTGGCTTGGAAAATGTTTTCTATGTGTCAGCAGGATCATTGTTCTTAGGGATTATATTAATCTTTTTAACGAAAGATCAAAAAATTACTATATCAGATATGGAGTAGTTAATAATGACGGTATTATTATGGAGTTTAATTACAATTGCATTTATTTTAGCTTTTGTCGGTTTAGTTAAACCGGTCATTCCTTCAGTTTTAGTCTTATGGGTAGGTTTTCTTATTTATCAATTTGGATTTCACAACGGAAGGTTATCTTGGGTGTTCTATATCGCAATGGTTATTTTTACCATTTTGATATTCTTAGCTGATTTTCTAATGAATAAATACTTTGTTGGAAAATATGGTGGATCTAAATTTGGTGAATATGGGGCTATTATTGGCGTGATCATTGGATGCTTTGTAGTTCCGCCATTTGGTATTATCATTGTACCGTTTGTACTTGTACTTATTATCGAGTTAATACAAGGGTATGATTTGAAAAAAGCGATTAAAGTAAGCTGTGGATCGATTATTGCGTTTTTAGCCAGTACAATTGCTCAAGCTATTGTGATGTTTATTATGGTGATATGGTTTATTGTAGATGTTTTTATATTAAATTAGTGAGAATAAATAAATAAGAAGGCAATTTCTATAATTATTAGTAGAAATTGCCTTCTTATTTATTTCAAAGATGTTAAATTCAATTAGAAAATGTGGCCATCAATTCGTGAACATTACATAATCGTATTTGAATTTTTATTAAAATAGTGATGATCAATATAAAATGAAATAGGTGTGATAATGGCGGAAATAATAATAAATGACCAATTACTAACATTGATATAAGGACCAAATGCTAAAAAGGATTGAGGTATAAAAAATACATAAAACAATGCGACAATTAATAGCGCAATTACGGCATAAGTTAATAACCATACCCAATTTGAATTATTAAAGCATTGTAACTGAATCGTTTTAAATATCATCCATATAAATAAGAAAATGATAAATAAGCCAACTATCACTGTAATAGGAAATGTATATAGATAAAGATAGTTACTATCTCCACCAATAAAGAAACCTATAAACCCTTTTAAGAAACAGAAAATACCAATTAGTAATACGAAATGTTGATAAATATATTTAAAGATATTCTTTACTGTTTCATTTGGAAGTTCTTTTAATTGCTTTTTGGCATGCATTTTAGGATTATGGTTAAAGAATTCCATAGCTAACATACCTTTACCTTCTGCACTGATTAAGTGTTTTAATATGCGATTCAACATCACTTCTGAATCATGTGGGTTTACACTTAAATCAGAACGAATATATATCATGTAGTTTTCAAAAATTTCTCTATCCGTATTATTTAAACGTAAAGACTTCACATTATTCTCTTTAGCTAATTGAGCTGTAGACTTCATGAGTGCATAAGCGCTCCTTTAAAAATAATTTTAAGTAAGACTTACCAATACATTAAATTGATAATTTTATTATGCTTAATCATACCATAGAAATACAATGATTATAATATGAAATACAGGAGTAAATGATGAGACAGTTGAATTTGAGTAATCAAAAGTTAATTAACGAGGTAGCAACGATACACGAAAAATTATTAGAATCTCAAGAAGCAAATTATAAAGCAACAAGTACATCGATTGCATTAAGAATTGAAATGATTAATGCTAGATTACGGCATTGCCAAGATATGATATTAATAATTGAAGATAATCAAGAACTACAAGCATTAATTTGGGGGCATTTTGAAAAACAAACTAAGGTTGTGACAATTGAATTATTGTTTGTATATCCTAAATATCGGCGTCAAGGTTTTGCACGACAATTAAAGTTAGCACTAGAAGATTGGGCCATGAAAGAAGGGGCCCAAACAATTCAAAGTACAATAAATACGAAAAATCAAGCTATGTTAAACTTGAATCACCAAATAGGCTATGAAGATACACATATTAAAATGAAGAAAGATTTATAGTAGAAAAATGATTAAATTATTATTTCATGATAAAATGAATTATATTTATAACTGTTTTTAAAGGAGTTTAACATGAAAAAGTGGATTGTATTATTTTTATCTGCAACGCTAATGTTATCCGCATGTGGCAAAAGTCAGGAGAAAGCGACATTAGAAAAGAGTGTAGATAAATTAGAAAAAGAAAACAAATCATTAAAATCACAAAAGAAAAAGTTAAATAAACAAAAAGACGATTTAAAAGATAAACAAGATAAATTACAAAAAGAAGTTGATAACTCTGCTTCAAGTCAATCAACTAGTTCTGATAATAGTGATGATAAGGATACTAATAAAAGCGAGAAGAATAAAACATCTTCTAATTAAGAACAAAATTAAAGAAGTAACAAATTTTAAATCAGAACAGAACCAGCAATAAATCTAATCAAAAGCATCATCTTCAACAGAATAGAATATGATATGATTAAAATATCAACTTAATATCGTCTTGAACGTAAAGTTTGATATACGAAAAAAATGGGTATCGTAATGGATAAATATATATAATAAAAATAAACTATAAAGATTAATATGATTATTGTCATCATTTTCAAAAATGTGAAGAGGAGAGAAGAGCCATGCATGAACAAGATTTTAGTATTTTAGAGGGAAAAGCGCTAACGCTACCAGAATTAGGTAGAGAATTAGAAAATATTACAGGTAGACATGTTGTTGATTCTACAGGTGAAATTAAACGTGTAATTGCGCACTTGCCTAATTTTGAATCAGATACAGATACATTTGTTGCAACATATCACTTAGATCATCAGAATGATTTTATTGATGCTACATTTACAGCACCAAAAAATCAACGTGATCATTTAAAAGAAATTCCAGTTAATATTGAACTTATCAGTTATATAACTAAAAGCTAAATCAAAATTTTAATAAACGAATTATAGCGCGATGTGAATCTTACTGTTTCATAGCGCGTTAATTTTATTATAAAATGTATATAATGATGTATTTACGTAGTAATGGAGTGTAAAAAATGGTTGTTTATATTGAAACTGAGCGCTTGAAATTACGAGATTGGGAAGAAAAAGACTTATTACCTTTTCAAAAAATGAATGCTAACCCACAAGTCAGAAGATATTTCCCAAGTTTATTGAGTTATCGTCGTTCTGAATTAGATATGAAAAAAATGGACCAAATTATTAAAGATTATGGTATTGGTCTATTCTCAGTAGAGCTGAAAGAAACGAATGAATGGCTTGGCTTTATAGGATTAAACTATATTCCTAAAGATAGTGAGTATCCATTTAAAGAATTACCACTTTATGAAATAGGGTGGCGTCTGATTCCTGAAGTTTGGGGAAATGGTATTGCCACTGAAGGTGCAGAAGCGGTACTTAAATTTGCTAAAGAAAAAGACATTTCTAAAGTCTATAGTTTTACTGCTGAAACAAACCTATCTTCAAGAAAAGTCATGGAAAAAATAGGAATGTCATTTTATGATCATTTTGAATTCCCTAACTTGAGTAAGTATCATCCTTTGAAAAGACATGTGAGATATGTGATTGATTTAGATAAATAATTGAAGTGACCCCACTAGAAATTATTTTTTGAATAAATTCTAGTGGGGTATTTTGGTTTTAACAGAAATTATTTAATCATAAGTACGAACGCCTAAAGGTTTATAATTGAGTAAACCTTCAAGTAACGCTTCTTTAGTATCGAAGAGTGGAGCGAGTTGACGATATTTTTCATCAATAAATCCTTCTTTAATCATATGATCGATTAACCCTTGTAATGGTTCAAAGAAACCATTGATATTGTATACGCCAATTGGTTTTTGATGAATACCAATTTGAGCCCAACTATACATTTCAAAGAATTCTTCTAGTGAGCCGGCACCACCCGGAGCCATAACAAAAGCATCAGCAAGCTCAGTCATTTTATTTTTTCTTTCATGCATTGAATCTACTAAAATAAGTTCACTTACTTTTTGGCTTGTAATTTCTTTTTCATCAAGCATTTTTGGCATTACACCAATCGCTTTACCACCATGGTCTAAAACGCCATCTTGAATAGCGCCCATAATACCCACAGATCCAGCTCCGAAAACTAATTCGTAACCTTTTTCAGCCATATATTTACCTAGTTCATATGCTTCTTTAACGTATGTGTCATCTTTTCCTTTGCTTGCGCCACAATAAACTGCAATTTTCTTCATTATGTACCTCCATTAAAGTTGATGTAAAAGCTTATTAAATTGTTGTTCAAAGTGTTGTTTATCCTGTTTCGTAAATGGGGGAGGTCCTTTATGTCTGCCTCCTTGCTTACGAATTTGAGCATTAATATAACGTTGGTCTAGCAATTGTTGAATATTATCATTATTAAATGTAAATCCTTTATGGTGCATGACATACTTTACTTTGTTGAGTAATAGACTAGCTAAACCATAATCTTGTGTAATAACGATATCTTCTGAAGATGATAATTGGACAATTTTATAGTCTACCGATTCAGGACCATCATCCACATAGACAGTATTTACATGTTTAGGTTCAATTTGATTTGAGAAGTGACTAAAACTACGTATAATTGTAACAAAAATGCCTGTCCCTTGTGTTAAATCAATCACTGAATTAACAACTGGACAAGCATCTCCGTCAATAATAATGCGTGTCATGAAAGATTAAGCCTCATTATTATTTTCTTTATTTTGTTTAACTACACTTTTAGCTGTGTAATCTTTATATTTTTTAAATTCTTTTTTTCTAGATTTGTCGGCTTCTTCACGTAGTTTATCTTCTTCTTTATGGCGTTTTTCGATTTCTTTTTGAAGCTTTTTCTCCATCTTTTTAGCTTCTTTACGATTTTCTTTTTCTAACTTTTCGCCTTTTTTCTCAGTTTTTTCATCAAGCTTACCTGGTGTTAATCCTACTTTTTCTTCGTATTTTTGAGTTTTCTTCATATCTTTAATACGTTGTTTTTCGTTTTCTTCACGTTGTTTATCTTCTTCTTTGTGACGTTTTTCAATATTTTTTTGAAGCTTTTTATCCATTTTGTCTGCTTCTTTGCGATTTTGCTTCGCTAATTTTTCGCCTTTTTTCTCAATATAAGCTGGGTCATTTTCTTTAGCGATTTTTTTCAATTCACGTTTATTATCAAATTCTTGTTTCTTGTCACCAACGTATGTCTTAACGTCAGAAGTCTTGTTAGAAATAGCAGATGTTGTTTTAGATGCTGCTCTAGATGTAGCATCAGTCGCTTTTTTAACATCAGGATGATCTTTTATTTTTTTACGTTCTACGACTAACGGAACGATGATGATAGGTAAAACATTAATTGCTGTTTTTATGAGTTTCTTTTTGTCCATACTCGTTGCCTCCATTAATTTTTACTATTTTTATCCATACCCTATGATACATGAAAATAAACTACTGTTGGTAACAATAATGTACGAAATTTGGTTTGAAAGATAATTTTGTTAAAGGGCGTGATTTAAAATTAACATTGTATTATTTATTAATGTTAAGTAAGAAAAAACCGTTGAGAAAAGTAACTTGTTCTCAACGGTAATTAGTCTTAAAAATGTTTAATTAGATACCTTTACCTATACCAAAACCGAAATAAAGGATAGCTATGACAACTACTAATATAATTCGATAAATTGCAAACGGTACTAATTTGATTTTATTAATAAGATGTAAGAATGTTTTAATTGCTATTAAACCTACAATAAATGCAGCTAAGAAACCTAATAAATAAAATGGAATATGCGCTAAATGAATATATTCATAATGTTTTAATAAAGATAATCCGCTTGCTGCAAGCATGATTGGTACTGACATGATAAATGTGAAGTCAGATGCCGCTTTATGGTTCATTTTCATTAAGACACCAGTTGAAATCGTTGAACCAGAACGACTGAACCCTGGCCACATAGCAATGGCTTGAGAAATACCAATAACGAATGCTTGGAAATAATTAATTTGATCTACAGTTTGTGGATGAGTTACTTTTTCAGAATACTTATCAGCGATAATCATATAGATTGCACCTAGGAAAAGACCAATCATAACTGTTGGTACACTAAATAAATATTTTTCAATGACATCATCAAATAAGAAACCTAAAATACCGGCTGGAATCATACCTACTAAAACATGCATCAAATTCAATCTTTTTGGTTTTGAACGACGTCCAGTAGTCGCTTGTTGCTCAGGTTGATGTTTCCCAATATGTAATATTTCAAAGAAGCGTTCTCTGAACACCCATGCTGCCGCAAATACAGAACCTAATTGAATAACAACTTTAAAGGTGAAAGCTGATTGCTCACCTAAAAATTTAGTGGACTTTAACCACATATCATCAACAAGAATCATATGTCCTGTAGAGGAAACAGGAGCAAATTCAGTTAGACCTTCTACGATACCTAAAATAAGCCCCTTGATTAATTCAAGTAATAACATAATGTACCTACTTTCATATATTAAATGTTTTTTTGACTATTTCAAATTCACCATATAATAATAGCATACTCATTTCAAAGCACGCTACAAATAGTAATAACACTAGACCAAAGTATGAGAAAGATTTGTCGTCATATAATTGTCAAAAGCACTATCGTTGTACATTAATCTTTCAATCTTTAATATAGAGATTATAATAAAAATCAGGTGAATATCTAGTGGAAAAATTAATGCAATTAGTATTTAAGTATAAAATTTATCCTGCATTAATGCTAATAGTATGTATATTGTTAGCATTATTTGTAGTTTTACAGAATATAGCAATAGCAGACTTTTTAAATATAATGTTATTTAAAGCAAAACAATCGCCAATGATTATACTCAGTTTTATTTTTGTAGTATTGATGATACGTGCAACTTTGAATTTTTGTAATCAATTATTAGGTAACCGTTTATCTATTAAAGTTAAACATGACTTGCGTCAACGAGTGATTCGCCACCAATCAACACAATCAGTTGGTGAGGAAATGACACTTTTAACAGAAACAATAAATGGTATTGCGCCATTTTATCAAAGTTACTTGCCGCAAGTATTTAAGTCAATGATGATTCCTTTAGCTATTATGATTGCGATGTGCTTTGTTCATTTAAACACAGCATTGATAATGATCATAACTGCACCGTTCATTCCATTATTTTATATTATATTTGGGTTGAAAACTCGGGATGAATCTAAGGATCAAATGACTTATTTAAATCAATTTGGACAACGATTTCTCAATATGACACATGGGTTAATCACTTTGAAATTATTTAACCGAACAAAACAAACGGAAAATAAAATCTATGAAGATAGTACACATTTTAGAGATTTAACAATGAAAATTTTGAGAAGTGCATTTTTATCAAGTTTAATGTTAGAGTTTATCAGCTTATTAGGAATTGGACTTGTAGCATTAGAAGCAGCACTGAGTCTCGTTGTTTTTCATACGATTGATTTTAAAACAGCAGCAATCGCTATTATTTTAGCTCCAGAATTTTATAATGCCATTAAGGATTTAGGACAAGCGTTTCATACGGGCAAACAAAGTGAAGGTGCAAGTGATGTTGTATTTGAATATTTAGAAAGTACATCAGAAAATGGTGTACTTATAAATTATTATCATACAAACCAATCCCCACTTATAAGCTTAAGCAATGTCATGTTTAAATATAGTAATGAAAAGGGGAATGACTTCTCAATTAAACATGTCACTCTCGATATTAATGAACATGAACACATCGCATTAGTTGGACCAAGTGGGGCAGGTAAAACTACCTTTGCTAAATTAATAAGTCAATCTCTTAAACCTACAGAAGGTCATGTCTCATATAAATATGATCAAATGCAAATAGGTATTTTAAGTCAACGTCCATACATTTTTACTGCCACAATTAAAGATAATATTTCAATGTTTAATGACGTTAGTGATGACATTATTTTAGAAGCATTAGAGCAAGTGCAATTAAAAGAAAAGGTACAATCATTAAAAAATGGAATCCATACACTAATTGGTGATGGTGGAGAAATGTTATCTGGTGGGCAGATGAGAAGAATTGAATTGTGTCGTTTACTTGTAATGAAACCAGACTTAGTCATACTTGATGAACCAGCAACTGGTTTAGATATAGAAACGGAACAAGTGATTCAAAGCGTGATGCATCATCAATTTAAAGCAACGACGCAACTTATAATTGCTCATAGAGACTCCACAATTAGACAAGCAACACGACGTTTATATATACATGATGGTGAGATTATTAAAGATGATAAAAATATTTCAGTTAATGTTAAAGAAAATGGTGATGAATCATGAAGTCACGAATTCAATTTAAAATTGATAAAGATTTAGTAATAGCAATAGCTATAGGTGTCGTGGGGAGTTTAGTTGCTTTAGCGATGTTCTTTCTAAGTGGATATATGGTTACTGAAAGTGCGTTAGGAGCTCCATTATATGCTTTAATGGTGTTAGTTGTTTCGGTTAAACTATTTGGTTTTTTAAGAGCGATATCTCGATATTATGAAAGATTATATTCTCATCGTACGACCTTTACTATGTTAAGAAATGTAAGAACACAATTCTTTAAAGGACTGGTTAGAGTAGTACCAGATGTTTATCGAAAATATAATTCTAGCGATTTAATTTCACGTATGGTAAGTGGAGTAGAGGCATTACAAAACATATACTTAAGAGTTTATTATCCGCCTATTGTCATAGGAATAACTGCATTGATAACGATAGCAGTATATTTATTCATCTCACCAGCACATGCAATATTAATTGCAGCGAGTATGATATTGACATTATGGCTTGTTCCATTTTTAAGTGCTAAAAGAGCACGTAAATTGAAGACAGTAGTATCACACCAACAAAGACAATTTTTAACAAGATTTTTTGATTATCGTGAAGGATTTCAAGAATTACAACGCTTTAATAAGGACGAAGATTATAAGAATGATGTATTACAACATTTACAACAATATGATGCATTGCAAAGTAAAGAACAGGGATTTTTAACTGTTTATGATTATTTACTAAATATCATTGCTATGGTATCAATTTTTGCTACATTAGTTTTGGGCGCTATTCAAGTCCATACACACTCTTTAGATGTTGTATATTTAACCAGTATTGTATTAATGATATTAACTTTGTTTGAACAAGCTGTACCAATGAGTAATGTAGCTTTTTATAAAGCAGATACAGATCAATCGTTATCAGAAATTAATGAAGTTATTCAAAACGATGATATATCCAAAGAACATCTATATACAGATTCAGACAAAACTAATGAACATGATTTATATGAAGTAAAAGATGTAACATTTAAATATGACAATCAAGAACTATCAGTATTGAATCATGTTTCATTTCATATTAAAGAAGGTGAACGTGTCGCTATTATCGGTCCATCTGGTAGCGGTAAGAGTACGCTATTACATGTTTTGTTAGGATTATATCAAGTAAGCAGCGGACAGGTAACGTTAAATCAAACAGATGTATTTCAAATTAAAGAAGAAGAAAAATATCATCAAATCAATGCATTACTACAATCACAACAATTATTCGACGGAACCATCAAAGATAATTTACTGACAGATTGTGATGAAGATGATATGCGGCATACGTTAAAAGCGTTAAATTTGAGTCATTTAGCTTTAAATCAAGAAATAACAATGGATGGAAATACTTTATCAGGCGGAGAAATTCAACGATTAAACATGGCACGTTTATTATTAAAAAATCAAGCTAATATATGGATTTTAGATGAGCCAACTACTGGTCTAGATACTCATCGTACGGATCAATTGATGACATTAATTGATAAACAAGCTAAAACATTAATTGTTGCTACGCATGATTTACGTTTATTACCATATTTTGATAAAATTTTAATTATGATAGACGGTGAAATCAAAGAAGCAGGTAGTTATCATTCACTTATCCAAAATAAAGGATATTTATATAAAATAACTCAATTGAACCAATGAGTAAAAATGTGATTGATAGTTTCTAGAAAAATAAAAATGCTCTAAAGCACTGAGATGTACTTTAGAGCATTTTTATACTTTGAAAGTGTTTGATTCTAACCTTTAACTTTAAATTACCATGACAAAAGCTTAATTAATTATCTTTAGCTTCATTAAATGCATCAATGACTTTACCTAAAAGACGGTTAAGTTCATCCACTTCATCAAGTGATAATGATGAAGCAGTTGCAACTTTTTCAGAAGCATTGCTAAGTTCGGGTCTAATTTTTTCGCTTTTATCAGTCAAGTGAATAAATACTTCACGTTGATCGACTTCGGAACGTTCACGTTTGATTAAATCAACTTGTTCCATTCGTTTTAATAGTGGGGATACTGTACCAGTATCAAGTGCTAGTTCAGTCACAACCTTTTTAACATTTACGGGAGATTCATCCCATAAAATTGTTAATACAAGGAATTGTGGGTAAGTTAAATTGTACTTTTTAAAGACTTTGTTTGAATAGTAGCGATTTACTTGTCTTTGTGCATTGTACAAACTAAAGCATAGTTGCTCTTTTAAATTATGTTGATCAGACATTAAAGTTCTCCTCCAGACATTCTATCCGTTTTTCTCTCTATTCGGATTGGAATCCGTCTATGTTGTGCGGAATATAATTCACAACACACTGTGATTCAATGTCATGCTAAAATTAAAGTATGTTTAAAGTTTAGAAGATATCTATCGTTAAATCAAGCAAAAAGATAATTAAATATTTATGTTATCATTTTTAAAAATACTTGTAATAGAAAAGGAATTTTACAATGAAAAATAATAAATCTAGAAAAATATCAATTTCTATCATAAGCGGTTTTTTAGGTAGTGGTAAAACTACGTTACTGACACATTATATTAGTGAATTATTAAAAATTGATGAGAAAATAAAAGTGATTATGAATGAATTTGGCTCATTTGATGTAGATAGTCAAAATTTAGATTCAAATATAGAAGTACGATCAATTATTAATGGTTGTGTGTGTTGTGACTTAAAAACTGATTTAATTAATCAAATTCAATCTTTAATTCAAAAAGATGATTGTAATCATATTATTATAGAAGCAACAGGAGTCGCTAATCCTATCGAAATCTTTGCTGCATGTCAAGATCCAACCATAGTTGATAATATAGACATGCCACAAATTATAAGTGTAGTGGATGTTGAAAGATTTTTAAATAGGAATGATTACACTAGTTCCACACAAACGTTAATGGAAGAGCAACTTGAAATGAGTGATTTATTAGTCATTAACAAAATGGATTGCGTTGATTTTGAAGAAATAAATAAAATAGAGAACGAAATAAATAAAATTAATCCGAGTGCACCGCATATTTTGACTACTTATGGAAAGTTTGACATCAGTCAACTTCGAAACCAAACAGATAAAACAACAAAACTTCATCAACATCACCATCATCACGGTATTATTAGTATGAAATATACGTTTACTAGTCCTATTGACCGTCAATTATTTTACCAATTTATTATGCAATTACCGAAAAATGTATTGAGATTAAAAGGTTATTTAAAATTTAGAGACAATCCTAATGAAACAATTGAGTTTCAATATTCATATGGTTTACCAGACTTTGGGGCTATAGCTAAAGAAATGCCATTAACGATAGTGATTATAGGGGAACATATAGATGTAAATCGACTCAGAAATAAATTGGATATGTTACAATTTACTTAATTTAAATTTCAACTGTTCCTAACTGAAGTGAATACATTATAAAAAATAAGGGTCGTGATTATAATGGAAAGAACACAAATTAACCAATATGTTCATTTTTCAAAAATTGTGCAAGGATTTTGGCGGGCTAATGAATGGCAACTATCAGATCAAGCATTAAATCGTTTTATTAATCAACTTGTAGAACGTGGTATTACAATTATGGATCATGCAGATATTTATGGCGATTATCAAAATGAAACGCTTTTTGGTAAAGCATTAAAATTATCACCACAATTGCGTGAACAAATACAAATTGTTTCAAAATGCGGTATTGTTTTACCATCTGAAACTCAAACATTTACAGATGGACACCGATATGATCATAGCCACCAACACATTATTAAGTCAGTAAATCATTCATTAGAACGATTAAATGTAGATTATTTAGATAGTTTATTGATTCATAGACCGTCACCATTAATGAATCCCGATGAAATTACAGATGCTCTAAAAGAATTGGTTAATGAAGGTAAAATTAAATCATTTGGAGTATCTAACTTTAATGAAACGCAATATGATTTATTAAAACAAAGTCTTAATCATGATAAGTTGCACATTAGTATCAATCAACTTGAATTGTCACCATAGCAAACAGATATACTACATAATGGTGTAATGGATAAAATGTATCAAAATCAAGTTAAAGTGATGGCTTGGAGTCCTTTTGCGGGAGGTAAGCTGTTTGATACTTCTGACGATAAAAGTAGACGCCTCATGTCAGTCATTGAACCTTTAGCAAATAAATATCAAGTGAACGTTTCTGCTATTATGATAGCTTGGTTAATTAGACATCCTAATGAGGTGATGCCAATATTAGGAACACGATCTATTGAAAAAATTGATGCAGCTACTGCTGGATTAAATGTTGAATTAACTGATCAAGAGTGGTTTGATATATACACTGCGGCATTAGGTCGAGATATTTTATAATTAAATGTTAGGAAGGATTTATAAAGAATGAATAATGAAGATAAACGACAGAAACAACTTAAATTTGAACGTAATTTAATTATGATTCCTTATTTAATATTTGCAGTCATTGTACTATTATGCAATATTTTTTATCCCGAGATATTAGTGACAATGACCTTATTCGGATTGTTATTTGCGTATAATTTAGGACTACTTTTTATTGCATTTATACGTCACTTTAAACGTACACTCATATTAACGCTTGTGTTAACTATATTAAGCGGAGCAGCATTCTTTACGCTGTTATATGTTTTTGGTATAAATCATGAAATTTTTGGTCAAATTAAAAAATAAATTACACATACAACTAAAAAACTCTGATATTTCAATGTTATAATAATATTGAAATATCAGAGTTTTATTTTTTAATATTTAATGATTGGGGAGTGTGCAGGATGAATAAACGAAATAAGGTTTCGATTATTGGTGCAGGGCAAACTGGCTCTACATTGGCTTTTATTTTGGCTCAAAATGAAAGCGCTGACATAGTTGTTGTTGATAGACCACAGTCTGAAAATGTGGTTAAAGGTAAAGCGTTAGATATACTAGAAAGTGCTCCAATATTTAATTTTAATGTAGATATTAAAGGAACTGCTGATTATTCTGAAATACAAGATTCAGATGTTGTAGTCATAACTGCAGGAATTGCTAGAAAACCAGGAATGAGTAGAGATGATTTAATACAAACTAATGAAGATATTGTTCACCTTAGTGCACAACAAATAGCTAAATATTCACCGAATGCCATTATCATAGTATTAACTAATCCTGTAGATGCTATGACATACTCTGCATTAGTTGCTTCTGGATTTTCTAAAAATAAAGTATTAGGACAATCCGGTGTATTAGATAGTGCGCGTTATCAAACATTCATTGCCAAAGAACTTGATGTGTCTGTTGAAGACGTACAAGGCTTAGTATTAGGTGGACATGGCGATACAATGGTGCCATTAATCAATTCTACTCAAGTCAATGGCATTCCAATAGCTGAATTATTAGAACAAAATATAATAGAACAGATTGTTGATAGAACACGCAAAGGCGGTGCTGAAATAGTTCAATTGTTAGGAAATGGTTCAGCTTATTATGCTCCTGCTGCAGCGGTTTATGAAATGGTTGAAACAATATTGAAAGATAAGCATCGTATATTAGCAGCAATTACGTATGCTCAAGGTAAATATGGATATGACGATATTTGTTTAGGATTACCTGTGAAATTAGGAAGAAATGGTGTGGAAAATATCGTTGAGTTGAATTTAAGTGATTCTGAACGTGAACAATTGGATAAATCAGCATTATCAGTGGAAAAGGTTAAAGAAACGCTTAAATACAAACTAAAATAATTCATTTCCAATTAAATTTAACATAGATTAAAATATTTAATTGAGTGTAGTTTAGTTAGTTGTATAATATTTATTTTGAAAATTGAGTATTGTGTGTCTTTTGTAATTGGTTATATTGGATAAAGCGTTTTCTTGATATAATTTATAGTAACAAGATAATGATAATAAGGAGTAGGTGCACATGTCTAAAGCAAAACAATCCTCCCAGAATGTTCATAACCAACCAGGTAAGAAAGAGAAAAAAGGCTATAAGCCTATATGGATAATTGTAAGCTTTGTTATATTAATTGCCATTATACTTTTACCTACACCAGCTGGGTTGCCTATTATGGCTAAAATGGCTTTAGCTATTTTAGCATTTGCAGTAATTATGTGGGTGACAGAAGCGGTGTCTTACCCTGTTTCAGCGACGTTAATTTTAGGTTTAATCATACTGTTACTTGGGTTTAGTCCAGTTCAAAACTTATCAGAACAATTAGGTAATCCCAAAAATGGTGATGCTATTATAAAAGGTAGTGAGATGTTAGGGACTAATAATGCTTTAACACAAGCGTTTAGTGGTTTCTCTACATCTGCAGTAGCCTTAGTTGCAGCAGCATTATTTTTAGCAGCTGCTATGCAAGAAACGAACTTACACAAACGTTTAGCATTATTAGTATTATCTATTGTTGGAAATAAAACAAAGAACATTGTTATTGGTGCTATTCTTGTTTCCATAGTACTAGCATTTTTTGTTCCTTCTGCAACTGCAAGAGCAGGAGCTGTAGTACCTATATTATTAGGTATGATCGCAGCATTTAAAGTATCAAAAGAAAGTAAACTTGCTTCACTTTTAATTATTACATCTGTTCAAGCTGTTTCGATTTGGAATATAGGTATTAAAACAGCTGCAGCACAAAATATTGTTGCAATTAATTTTATTAACCAAAATTTAGGCCATGACGTTTCATGGGGCGAATGGTTCTTATATGCTGCACCATGGTCAATACTAATGTCTATTGCCCTTTATTTTATTATGATAAAAGTCATGCCGTCAGAACGAGAATCTATTGAGGGTGGGAAAGCGCTAATTAAAGAAGAATTAAATCAATTAGGTCCTGTTAAACCTCGTGAATGGCGTTTAATTATTATTTCAGTTTTACTATTACTATTTTGGTCAACTGAAAAGGTATTACATCCTATTGATTCTGCTTCAATTACATTAATAGCATTAGGTATTATGTTGATGCCTAAAGTTGGTGTAATTACTTGGAAAGGCGTAGAAAAGAAAATACCTTGGGGCACAATTATTGTATTTGGTGTTGGTATTTCATTAGGTAATGTATTGTTAAAAACAGGTGCCGCACAATGGTTAAGTGACCAAACATTCGGGTTGATGGGACTTAAAGGATTACCTATTATTGCGACAATAGCACTCATTACATTATTTAATATTTTAATACACTTAGGATTTGCGAGTGCTACTAGTTTATCTTCTGCATTGATTCCTGTCTTTATTTCACTAACATCTACGTTACATTTAGGAGATCAATCTATTGGATTTGTATTAATACAACAATTTGTTATTAGTTTTGGATTCTTATTACCAGTAAGTGCGCCTCAAAACATGCTTGCATACGGAACTGATACATTTACTGTTAAAGATTTCTTGAAATCAGGTATTCCATTAACTATTGTTGGATACATTCTTGTTATTATTTTCAGTTTAACTTACTGGAAATGGTTAGGTTTAGTATAAAAATATAGCTATAGGTTTTGTTTTATTTCTTGGGAAATATCAGAGCTATGATTTATAAGAGCTTGAGAGCAACTATTGTTCTCAAGCTTATTTTAATATTTGGATTTTTATTTACTTCATTATTATTGATTGCAGCATATATTTATTATTTTTATATGTATTAATTAAACTCATAGTAGGGTATTAAACAAACTATAAAAAATAATAGGTGGTAACAATAGAATGAAAATAGGTGTTGTATTAAATCGAGTTTTTAGAATAAATCATAATCCATTATTAGCGTATATTTATCAGTGTTTAGATGATATTGAATCATGTGTGTTTATCATTCCTGTAGAGCAATTTGGAGATCATTCACAATTAAAAGAGACATTTTATAAAGGAACGTTAAAGAAATTTGTAAATGAATTACATAACAATCATATTTCAGTAAATATGATTGATTACGATCAATTAATTGAATTTTGTGAGTCACAAGAGTTGGATAAGGTTGTTATGGCTAGTGATATTATGAGTTATCATAAAGAAGAATATGACTATCCTCATCAAAAACAACATTTCAATAAAGCTTCAATTGAAGTCCAACCCATAAGAGTACAACATTATTTTAATCCGAAGAAAACATTTAATAATCAAGGCGAACCATATAAAGTGTTTACAAGTTTTTATAAAAAATGGCGCCCATACGTCATGCAAAGAAAAATAGATCAATACAAATTAAAAGATATAGCCAATAAAACATCATCGTCTGAAAAGAAATTGAAACTAGATGTTGAAGATAGAGGATTAGCAGAAAAAGACGTTCAGCAACAATGGCAAAGTTTTTTAGAACATGATATTCAAAATTATGAATCAAATAGAGAATATCTTCCTGAAGTGTTGACCAGTCAACTTAGCATTGCTTTGGCATATGGTCTTATTGATATTATTCAAGTATTTAATGATTTACTACAAGGTTATGACATGGATGAATCAAATTATGAAGCTTTTATAAGAGAGTTAATTTTTAGAGAGTTTTATTATGTATTAATGACGCAATATCCAGAAACTGCAAATGTAGCATTTAAAGAAAAATACCAACACATTGATTGGGTAAATAATGAACATCAATTTACAAAATGGAAAAATGGAGAAACAGGTTTTCCAATTATTGATGCTGCAATGGAAGAACTCAATCAAACTGGTTATATGCATAATAGAATGAGAATGGTAACCTCTCAATTTTTAACTAAAGATTTATTAATAGATTGGACATGGGGAGAAGCATATTTTAAAGATAAACTGATTGATTATGATAGTGCGTCTAATGTTCATGGATGGCAATGGTCTGCATCAACTGGTACAGATGCCGTGCCATATTTCAGAATGTTTAATCCGATGAGACAGAGTGAACGTTTTGATTCTAAAGCATTATATATAAAAAGATGGTTACCCGTTTTTAATGATGTCGATGCAAAGTTATTGCATGATACCAAGAAAAATCAAAAGAAATTGAAGCAGCAAGGGATTGAATTAGGTCAAAATTACCCTAAACAAATGGTGAATCATAACGATAGCCGCGAGCGAGTAATGTCATTATTCAAGTCATTGTCATAAAAAAAGTTGTTAATAGTAATATTTTGAAGTGTAATATTCAAAACGTCATTACTATTAACAACCATAAGATTTTATTTAAGCCAAAATAAGCAAACGTACACTGCTACATATTCGAAAAACGTTAAAATATACATATATTTTAACCGTAATTTAACGCCTAATGGAACATTCCAATTAGGGAAACGTCGTTCATAATAAAAAACTTGTAAAATAAACAATCCTATTCCTAGAGGTAAAAACATTAAAATAATACTTTTAGCATAGCTAAACCCAATATCGTGAATAAAATGTCCGATAATGAGCTGTATAATTACAATAATTACTAATAAGATAAGTAAGTTAAAAATCATTTTTGTAGTCGAACTCCTTTTACAAATAAAATGATTGCTGATTGCATGATGACCATTAATAATACAAATATAAATGTTTTAAGATTAAACACACTTATAACTTCGTAAAAGATTTTAAGGGGTTCATTGATTAAATAAACAGTATGAATTCTTAAAAAACGACCCATGTAAATGCCTAAACCATTTAAAAACATAAGAATAATAACTAATGCTCGGTTCAACCAAATATGTGTTGTAAAATGTAAGATTTCCATGAAAATCAATATCATAACATACATTGCTAAAAAGACACCTAGCATTAAATAAGTAAAGAAAATCCATTCTTTTAAGTTTAATCCAATTAAGAAGTTGAATTGAAATTGGTTTAAATGAATTAAATCAGTAATCATGTAAAAGGTATTTGGAACAAGTAATAAAAAGATCATTCCAAATATGACAAATAATGGCCATTCAAATTTTTTCATTGGTTTAAATAACTTTAATAATAAACACAATTCAAATGGAATATATGCTAAAAATAAATTTAAAGTCATAAAGTTGAATATTTTTGTTTCGAACAAGGATATAGTAAATAGAATGATAAAATAGATTCTTGCTATATATCGAGGTTGCATGATAAACACTACTTTCATAACATCGTTTTTGAAATTTGATTTAATATTTTTTCTTTTAAAGCGTAAAAAATATTTGAGTTTTAATAATATCGCTATGAGCAACAGTAATCAACTAAAAGAGTATGAAAGTTAAATATTTATTATAGTAAAATAAGATTGGAATTAAATGATTACATTATTAAAACGCCTTACTGTTAATTTTTTTGAAAATGTATTACAATGAACGGACTTTTAAAACATATCTTTCATGTATAATAAGAATTTATTTAAACGAATCATGTCATATTAAGTAAGTTATGCATTGTTAGAGAGGGGGACACCATTATGAGAAAACAATTATTTACACTCTACTTTAATATATTTCTAATATTCTTAGGAATTGGACTGGTTATTCCAGTACTACCTGTTTATCTTAAAGATTTAGGGTTAAAAGGTAGCGATTTAGGTATACTAGTTGCTGTGTTTGCATTAGCGCAAATGATTATTTCACCTTTTGGTGGTGGATTAGCAGATAAATTAGGAAAAAAATTAATTATATGTATAGGTCTAGTCTTATTTTCAATTTCTGAATTTATGTTTGCGATGGGTCATTCATTTTCAATCCTAATTATTTCACGTGTTTTAGGTGGACTAAGTGCTGGTATGGTTATGCCGGGTGTTACTGGTCTTATTGCCGATATTTCACCATCGCAAGATAAAGCAAAAAACTTTGGTTATATGTCTGCGATTATTAATTCCGGTTTTATCTTAGGACCTGGTTTTGGGGGCTTTTTAGCAGAGATTTCACATAGATTACCTTTCTACTTTGCAGGTGGTCTAGGTATTATCGCATTTATTATGTCATTGATTGTTATTCACAATCCGAAAAAAGTTACAACTGCTGGTTTCCCACAATATGATCCAGAATTATTAACTAAAATTAATTGGAAAGTTTTCTTAACACCAGTAATTCTAACGTTAGTGCTTGCATTCGGATTATCAGCATTTGAAACACTATTTTCACTTTATACATCAGACAAAATAGGTTACACACCAAAAGATATTTCAATTGCAATCACAGGTGGCGGTATCTTTGGCGCACTATTCCAAGTTTTCTTCTTTGATAAATTCATGAAGTATACTAGTGAGTTAAACTTTATAGCTTGTTCATTATTATATTCAGCAATCGTTCTAGTGATGCTTATTGTTGCACAAGGTTATTGGACTATAATGCTAATTAGTTTCATTGTTTTTATAGGATTTGACATGATTAGACCGGCTATTACAAATTATTTTTCAAATATAGCAGGTAATCGTCAAGGATTTGCAGGCGGACTCAATTCAACATTTACAAGTATGGGGAATTTTATGGGACCATTAGTAGCTGGTGCCTTATTTGATGTGAACATAGAATTTCCTTTATATATGGCAATAGCTGTATCATTAAGTGGTATTGTCATTATATTTATTGAAAAAGTAGTTAGAAAAAATATCACTCAAAAGTAAATTTTAAAATGATAGCTGTTCATTGTACTTTTTAACGTACGTGAACAGCTTTTTTGATAAATTGATATTTATGAAAACATAGCACCTTTTTAAAACAGTAAAACTTTTTTAAATTTTTGATATAGTATTCGAACAATTAGAAACTAAAGAAATAAATTTTGATGTAAAAAATAGATTAAAATAAAGAATCAAATCAAGTTATTTCGTTTTTTAATGATTTTATGTAACAAAAATAACAACTTTAGTAATAATACTGTTACAAATATTACAATCTATTTAAATTGTGACCTACATAACTGAAATTGAATATGACTATGTTAAGATAGACAAAAATCAATTAAGAAATGTGGGTAAGGGGATGAATTTGAAAAACTTATTATTGAGTATATTTGCAGTTATTTTGACTATTTGTTTAATTGGTTTAATATTTTTAGCAACGAATCAAAACGCATTAGCTAAAGTACATCAAACCATTTGTACATTTTCAAAAGCAAATAAACTTTCTGTTATAGAGAAAACAACTCAAATAACTGACTTTAAAACAGCCAAAGCTTCTGAAAAAAATGACAATAATAATAACGATGTAAAACATCAAAAGACTACATATGTAAAAAAAGACAATCATAGATTATCAGAAACTGACTTTACGCCAAGAGAACGCAAAGTTATTGCAATTAATTATGCAAATAAACATTTAGATGAACAATACGATTTAAAACAAGTTAATCAACAACAACAAGATTCAAAGTATTTATATGTGAATCAACAGAAAAATCAACAAACAAATATCTCAGTGAATGGTAATGGTCAAGTAGGGGCAAATCATTCAGACATACAATAGCACGTACTTTTTTAAAAAGAGTATGTGTTATTTTTTGCGTTTACAATATATAACTTATTAGTGGTAAAATGAAATGCGATTAGTAAAGTAATATTAGAGGTGACATAATGAGTAAAACGAAAAAAACGAATGCAATGCGAATGTTAGATAGAGCGAAAGTTAACTATAAAACTAATATATTTGAAGTGACTGCAGAACACCAAACAGGTGAACAAATAGCCAAACTTGTTAATGCTAAAGTAGAAGAAGTATATAAAACACTTGTATTAGAAAATGCCAACCATAATCATTTTGTATTTGTCATACCAGTAAAGGAAACGTTAGACATGAAACAAGCTGCCCACGTTGTAAACGAGAAAAAGTTAAATTTGATGCCTTTAGATCAATTGAAGCAAGTTACTGGATATATTCGAGGTGGTTGTTCACCTATAGGAATGAAACATTTATTTCCTACTGTTATAGATCAATCTATACGACAACTCGATAAAGTATACGTAAGTGGTGGACAAAGAGGTATGCAAATGATTATAGGGGTGGAAGACTTAATTTCTATGACAAATGCAAAAGTAGAGCCAATCATCCAAAATTAATAAAAACAAATATAAAATGATAATAATGACACAGAAATATGTTGTAATAAGTTGAATTTTGACGATTACATATATTTCTGTGTTATTTTTGTCACAATATGATTGTTTTTGATTGATTTTGACAATTTATGATTGAAATTTGAAAGCGTACTCATTATAATGATAAGTGAAATGGGGTGGTTACTTTGATATCTGAGAAACGACACAACTTAATTTTACAAGAATTAAAGAATAAAGATTTTCTTACACTCCAAGAATTAATGGATAGAACAGGTTGTAGTTCTTCTACTATTAGAAGAGATTTATCAAAGTTACAACAAGAAGGGAAATTACAACGTATCCACGGTGGTGCGACGATTGGTCATAATCGAATAGTAGAACCAAGATTAAAAGAAAAATTAACGCAAAACTCACAAGAGAAAAAAGAAATTGCTAGACAAGCTGCGAAACAAATTAGTGATAATGACTGTATATTTTTAGATGCAGGTTCAACAACGTTAGAAATGATACCTTACATAGATGCAAAAGAAATCATCGTTGTAACAAATGGTTTAACACACGTTGAACAATTACTTAAAAAAGGCTTTAAAACGTTAATGTTGGGTGGTCAAGTTAAGGCGAATACTTTTGCTACTGTTGGATCTAGCGCTTTAGAAACTTTGAGACGTTATTGCTTTGATAAGTCTTTCATCGGAATGAATGGTATAGATGAGAAATATGGATTAACGACACCTGATGAACAAGAAGCATTAATAAAAGAAACTGCGATGCGACTTTCTAATGAAAGCTTTGTCGTTGTAGATGAAACTAAGTTCAATCAAGTTTATTTTGCTAGGGTTCCAGCACGTGACAATACTCAAATCATTACGTCTAAACGTGGCATTGAAAACCATGTCAATGATGATTTTAGAAAGCAATATCGATTTTTAGGAGGAATTTTATGATATATACAGTTACATTCAATCCATCGATAGACTATGTCATGTTTGTAGATGACTTCCAAATAGATGGATTAAATAGAGCTAAAGATACAAATAAATTTGCAGGTGGCAAAGGTATTAATGTATCTAGAGTATTAAAGACTTTAGATGTTGATTCTACTGCATTAGGTTTTGCAGGTGGATTTCCAGGTGACTTTATCGCTCAGACACTAAAAGATAGTGATATCCAAACTGATTTCGTTCAAGTAGATGAAGATACACGCATTAACGTTAAGTTAAAAACTGGCAAAGAAACAGAAATAAATGCACAAGGACCTAACGTAACAGATGCTCAATTTCAATCACTATTAGATCAAATTAAGAAAACAAACAAAGAAGATATTGTTATCGTAGCAGGAAGTGTACCGAAAAGTATTCCAAGTGACGCCTACGCACAAATTGCGAAAATCACTCAACAAACTGGTGCTCAATTAGTAGTAGATGCAGAAAAAGAATTAGTTGAAACGGTTTTAGAATATAATCCATTATTTATAAAACCGAATAAAGACGAACTTGAAGTTATGTTTAATACTTCAATTAAAAATGACGAGGACGTCATTAAATACGGTAAACAAATTTTAGATAAAGGTGCACAGTCAGTGATTGTTTCACTAGGCGGGGACGGTGCAATTTATGTAGATAGCGAACGTAGTATTAAAGCAGTTAACCCTCAAGGGAAAGTAGTTAATACTGTTGGTTCAGGTGATAGTACTGTTGCTGGGATGGTAGCAGGTTTGGCTACAGGATTATCAATAGAAGATGCATTTAAACAAGCCGTTGCTTCAGGAACAGCTACCGCATTTGACGCAGATTTAGCTACAAAAGATGCAATAGAAAATATAAAATCACAAGTTACGATTTCTGTACTTGATGGGGAGTGAATAATATGAGAATAACAGAATTATTGACAAAAGAAACGATAGCAATGGATTTATCTTCATCAGATAAAAATGGTGTTATTGATGAGTTAGTGAATCAACTAGATAAAGCTGGCAAATTAAGTGATGTACCATCATTTAAAGAAGCCATTCATAATCGTGAATCTCAAAGTACAACAGGAATTGGTGAAGGGATTGCCATTCCACATGCGAAAGTTGCAGCGGTTAAATCGCCAGCAATCGCATTTGGTAAATCTAAGGAAGGCGTGGATTATCAAAGCTTAGATATGCAACCTGCACACCTATTCTTTATGATTGCCGCTCCTGAAGGTGGGGCACAAACGCATTTAGATGCTTTAGCTAAATTATCTGGTATTTTAATGGATGAAAACGTACGTGAAAAATTAATCAATGCCTCTTCACCAGAAGAAGTATTACAAATTATCGATAATGCTGATGATGAAGCTACAAAAGAAGAAGAAGCAGAAGCACAACAAAATGAAGCTGAAGCGGCTGCAGCAGCTGATGGTTCAACAGAAGATAATGAACCATATGTACTTGCAGTAACAGCTTGTCCAACAGGTATCGCTCACACTTATATGGCTCGTGACGCATTGAAAAAACAAGCTGAGAAAATGGGCATAAAAATTAAAGTTGAAACGAATGGTTCTAGTGGTATTAAAAACCATTTAACTGAAAAAGATATTGAAAAAGCTTCTGGTATTATTGTAGCAGCAGACGTACATGTTGAAACTGACCGTTTCGATGGTAAAAATGTAGTAGAAGTACCAGTAGCAGATGGTATTAAACGTCCAGAAGAATTAATTAACACAGCATTAGATACTAGTCGTAAACCATTTGTTGCCCGCGGAGATAGATCATCAAGTAACAAAGATGATAATGAAGAAAAATTAAGTCCAGGAAAAGCGTTTTATAAACACTTAATGAATGGTGTTTCTAACATGCTACCATTAGTTATTGCTGGTGGTATCATCATGGCTATCGTGTTTATTATTGGACCTAACTCATTTGATCCAAAGAGCGCTGAACACAATGCTTTTGCAGAACAACTATGGAATATTGGTAAAAACAGTGCCTTTGCTTTAATTATTCCAGTATTAGCAGGTTTCATTGCTCGTAGTATTGCAGATAAGCCAGGATTTGCAGCTGGTTTAGTCGGTGGTATGTTAGCTATTTCAGGTGATTCAGGCTTTATTGGCGGTATTATTGCAGGTTTCTTAGCAGGTTACTTAACACAAGGTATTAAATATATTACACGTAATTTACCTCAAGCATTAGAAGGTTTAAAACCAACGTTAATTTATCCATTACTATCTGTACTTGTAACTGGATTGCTAATGATTTATGTATTTAATCCACCAGCTTCATGGTTGAACAATTTATTATTAAACGGATTAAATGGTCTTTCAGGTTCAAACATTATGTTACTTGGTTTAGTTATTGGTGCAATGATGGCCATCGATATGGGTGGACCTTTCAATAAAGCAGCATATGTATTCGCAACTGCTGCACTTACTGAAGGAAATGCAGCACCGATTACAGCAGCTATGATAGGTGGTATGATTCCACCATTAGCAATTGCAACTGCTATGCTATTATTTAGAAAGAAATTTACTAAAGAACAAAGAGGTTCAATTGTTCCTAACTATGTAATGGGCGCATCATTCATCACTGAAGGCGCTATACCATTTGCAGCAGCTGACCCAATTCGAGTTATTCCATCTATGATGATTGGTTCAGGCATAAGTGGTGCTATAGCATTAGCTTTAGGTTCAAGAATTAATGCCCCACATGGTGGTATCTTTGTTATTGCAACAACTGATTTCAGTCATATTTTACAAACATTATTAGCTATTGTGATTGGTACAATCATTTCTGCTCTAATCTACGGTTTCTTAAAACCAAAATTAACTGAAAATGAAATTGAAGCTTCAAAAGCTATGGATGAATAATAGATTCAAGCCCTTGTCGTTAATTCGACAAGGGTATTTTATTTTTAATAACTTTATTGAACTGTATGATATGAATAAATTTAAAGGTTATAGTAAAATAACAATCGTATTAAATGAATTAGAAAAGAAGGTATTAGTAGTGGAAGAATATATCATTGTGAATGGGCAAATATATACTGAAAGCCAAAAAATTGAACAAGGTTATATACATATTAAAGATGGAAAAATATTAGAAATTGGTTCGAATTTTAATATAGAGAGATTAAATGAACTTAAAGGAAAATACCTAACAATAGACGCTAAAGGACATCATGTTATTCCAGGATTTATCGATATACACATTCATGGTGGATATGGTGAAGATGCTATGGATGCGTCACAAGAGGGCTTGAAACATCTAGCCGAACAGTTATTATCAGAAGGAACGACGTCATTTTTAGCGACAACGATGACACAATCAGATGAAAGTATTAAACAAGCACTACAAAATATATCTAATTATCATCAAATTCAAGACGTACAACAAGCCGCTGAAATCGTAGGCATACATCTTGAAGGACCATTTATATCTGAACATAAAGTTGGCGCTCAGCATCCCAAATATGTTCAAAGACCAACGGCTGATAAAATAAACCAGTTTCAACAAACTGCAAATCAATTAATTAAAATTATAACCTTTGCACCAGAAGTTGAAGGTGCAATAGACACTTTAAAATCGCTCAATAATGACATTATATTTTCAATGGGACATACTGTGGCGACTTTTGAAGAAGCAAACAATGCTGTTGATTATGGTGCTAAACACATTACACATTTATATAATGCTGCAACTGGTTTTGGTCATCGAGATCCAGGTGTTTTTGGTGCAGCTTGGTTAAATCAAAATTTAAATACTGAAATTATTGTAGATGGTATTCATTCCCATCCTGCTGCAGTAGCATTGGCATATAAAAATAAAGGTAATGAACATTTATATCTCATTACAGATGCTATGAGAGCAAAAGGTATGCCAGAAGGTGAATATGATTTAGGTGGTCAAAACGTCATTGTACGTAATAGTGAAGCACGACTAGATACAGGTGCACTTGCAGGTAGTATTTTAAAAATGAATGATGGTTTACGTAACATAATGTCATACACTGGCGCTTCAATCAAAGATTTATGGCGAGTAACAAGTTGGAACCAAGCAAAAGCATTAGGAATAGATAGAACAAAAGGTAGTATTAAAGAGGGAAAAGATGCAGATATAGTTATCGTTGACGATAATATCAATGTAAAGACAACAATTAAAAATGGACAGCCGCATACATTTTAGTCATAATGAATAACTTGACTAAAAGGGGATATTAGTTTTAAATGTTATGTTGTAAATCTATAAACATAAATCAACAATATATAAAAATTCTATGATAGAATTAAATCAATTACATTTTTTTAGGGGGTGTCGCAATGGGAAGGCCTTAGCATGTAAATATAATTCAAGTCAATTCGAAAATTTTAATTACGTGTTAACCATGTGTGACACATATAATACGGAGGTGAATCCCTAGAAATAGGGAAATAATTGGAAACTACGACCATAATTAGTTTAATAGTATTTTTTCTTTTAATTGCATTAACTACAGTATTTGTCGGATCTGAATTTGCATTAGTTAAAGTAAGATCGACGCGTATTGAACAATTGGCAGAGGAAGGTAATAGTGGTGCTAAAGTCGTTAAAAAGATGATTAGCAACTTAGATTATTATTTATCTGCTTGTCAATTAGGTATAACAGTAACTTCATTAGGATTAGGTTGGTTAGGTGAACCAACATTTGATAAATTATTACATCCATTATTTGAATTAATGCACTTACCTAGTGCTTTAACAACAACAGTTTCATTTGTTATTGCGTTTATAGTAGTAACATATTTACACGTTGTACTGGGTGAACTTGCGCCTAAGTCATTTGCCATTCAGCATACTGAGAAAATGGCTTTACTTTATGCTAGACCATTATATTATTTCGGTAATGTTATGAAACCATTAATTTGGTTAATGAATGGTTCAGCGAGAGTTATCATTAGAATGTTTGGCGTAGATCCTGATGCTCAAACTGATGCAATGTCAGAAGAAGAAATTAAGATTATAATTAATAACAGTTATAATGGTGGAGAAATCAACCAAACAGAGCTTGCATATATGCAAAATATCTTTTCTTTTGATGAAAGACAAGCTAAAGATATTATGGTACCCCGAACTCAAATGATTACATTGAATGAACCATTTAATGTAGACGAGCTTTTAGAAACGATTAAAGAATATCAATTTACACGTTACCCTATCACTGAAGATGGCGATAAAGACCATGTCAAAGGGTTTATAAACGTTAAAGAATTTTTAACTGAATATGCTTCAGGTAAAACGATTAAGATTGCTAACTATATCCATGAATTACCTATGATCTCAGAGACGACGCGCATCAGTGATGCACTAGTAAGAATGCAACGTGAACATGTTCATATTAGTTTAATTATTGATGAATATGGTGGTACGGCAGGTATTTTAACTATGGAAGATATTTTAGAAGAAATCGTCGGTGAAATCAGAGATGAATTTGACGATGATGAAGTAAATGATATCGTTAAATTAGAGGATAATAAATATCAAATTAATGGTCGTGTACTACTAGATGATCTAAATGAAAAATTTGGTATAGAATTCGAAGACTCTGAAGATATTGATACTATAGGCGGATGGTTACAATCTGAAAATACAAACTTACAAAAAGATGACTTTGTTGATACTGAGTATGATCGTTGGATTATTTCTGAAATAGAAAACCACCAAATTATTTGGGTAACTTTAAAGTATGAATATAACCAAGAACGTCCAACTTACGATATCAATTCAGAAGATGAACAATCTGAATAATAATATAAATAATCAAAAGACGCTTAAACTTCAATGTTTAAGCGTCTTTACTTACGTGTAATATATTATGGTATACAAATTCTTACTAACGTGAACAACTAGATTAAGAGAAAGAGTGGGATATTAATGACAATTAATGATACGCAATACTTAAATAATGGTTATCCTATGCCTTCAATTGGATTAGGTGTGTATAAAATAACTGATGACGAAATGAATGAAGTGGTCAATTCAGCAATTGAAGCAGGCTATCGTGCTTTTGATACGGCATATTTCTATGGTAACGAGCAAGCGCTCGGCCGTGCACTTAGTCAAACTGATGTTGACAGAGAAGATTTATTTATTACCTCTAAATTATGGAATGATTACCAAGGTTATAACAGTACGATTCAATATTTTAACAAATCGTTAGAAAATCTAGGATTAGATTATTTAGATTTGTTTTTAATTCATTGGCCTTGCGAAGACAATGGCTTGTTCATTGAATCTTATAAAGCATTAGAAACGTTATACCATGAAGGAAAAGTCAAAGCAATTGGTGTTTGTAATTTTAAACAACATCATTTAGAAAAATTAATGCAGGAAACTGATATTACACCTCAAATTAATCAAATCGAATTACATCCGTATTTTAACCAACATGAATTACAACAATATTGTGATGATCACGATATTAAAGTCACTGCGTGGATGCCATTAATGAGAAATAGAGGTTTATTAGATGATCCAGTAATTTTAGATATGGCTAAAAGATATAAGAAAACACCTGCACAAATTGTGCTTCGTTGGCATTTAGCACATAATCGAATGATTATTCCTAAGTCTAAGACGCCAAGTCGTATTAAAGAAAACTATGATATCTTAGATTTTAATCTTGAACTTACAGATGTAGCTCAAATCGATAGCTTAAACCAAAATGCTAGACAAGGTAAAGATCCAGATGAAGTAGCTATAGGAGATTTAAAATAAATGTATTGAGTTTTAAGTAAAAATTTAATGATAGAAAGAGAGTATGAGTAACATTAAGGCGATATTAAGATTTTGTAAATACAAGGGCTTTAACTAGATTATCTTATTTACTACTTGATAAACTTATACTAAACCATTTTGTAGAAAAGGATGTCGTTGAATGAAGATAAGGGTCATCATTCCTTGTTTTAACGAAGGGGAAGTCGTATTAAAGACATATGAAAAATTGACTGAAATAATGAAACAAGACAGCGTGGATAAGCAATACGAATACGATTTGCTATTCATAGATGATGGCAGTAAAGATTCAACTATTGATCATCTACAAAGTCTGGCACTTGAAGATCATCAAGTAAAATATATTTCGTTTAGTAGAAATTTTGGTAAGGAAGCTGCTATGATTGCTGGTTATCAACACAGTCATAGTTGTGACGCAGTTATAATGATAGATGCAGACCTTCAACATCCACCTCAATTTATTCCACAAATGATTGAAGGATATAACGAAGGTTATGATCAAGTAATTGCTAAGCGTGATCGTAAAGGTGAAAATTTTGCGAGAAAATCAATGACTCGCATGTACTATAAGTTAATTAACGCCTTTGTAGAAGATATCCAATTTGAAGACGGTGTAGGAGACTTTAGGCTATTAAGTAAACGTGCAGTACAGTCACTTACATCTATGGATGAATATAATCGTTTTTCAAAAGGGTTATTTGAATGGATTGGTTATAATACGAAAGTGTTCACATATCAAAATGTAGAACGTGAAGCAGGTGAATCAAAATGGTCATTTGCTAAATTACTTAACTACGGAATTGATGGTTTAATTTCATTTAATAATAAACCATTGAGAATGATGATTTATCTTGGAATGTTCACATTTTCTTTAAGTGTTCTTTATATCGTATATTTACTAATCAATATAATGATTTCTGGTGTTAATATACCTGGTTACTTCACTACTATTGCAGCGATTTTACTATTAGGTGGTATTCAGTTGATGTCGATTGGTGTCATTGGTGAATATATAGGACGTATCTACTATGAAGTGAAACGCCGACCTAAATATATAGTTCAAGCTACGAATATAGAACCTGATCAAGAATCAGAAGCACATAACACAAATGATAATTTAAAAACTACTGAAGCTAAAAAAGAACAAACACATCACTATAATCAAATTAAAAGATTAGATTTAAATAGACAACAAACGTCATACCAATCTTCACAAAATAACGAAAAATATAAAGAGCATGTACATTAAATAAACTCACAAGTATAGGGATATCACTTATACTTGTGAGTTTTTAATATTGTGGCTGAGACTTTAATGATTTTATAATTGAATAAATAAAAAAAGTAACATTTATAAGTTGATAAATGTTACTTAAATATATGTTGCCAGATGATAAACAACATGAATAGTACATATATAATAGTAAATACATACCAAAATGGTGTAAGTATCATCATAGCAATAAACGCAATCATAATTATAATTGTACCAATTGTAAGTGGGTATTTAATAGATTTTAAAAATGGTAAATATTCAAGTTCTGATGATTCGAACGTACCTACAAATAATAAAATGGCACCAATAAGAAAAATTGCAGGTGCTAAATATGGTAATGACATGTAGAGTGACTGTTCACTTGATATATTTGTAATAAACTGAGATAAACTCACTACAATTGCAAATATCATTGCGATAAATTTTTGATCTTTTATGATAAAAGGATGAATTTTTTTGTTTAAATAGAGTTGTAATAATGCCCATGCAATTAACAAAATCATCGTATAGATTGATATGAAATTATATTTTGACACGATAAACAAATCAATAATGGCATTAAGAGAAATAGCTATTAATATGGAGCTAAATCTAAGTTGTTTAAATTGGTGAAAATATAAATCAAGTCCGACTATGAGCAATACTACGGCAATATTAATTAATAAATATAGAATCATGATGTGCTCCTATCCGCAATATTTCATTCAATTATTATATCAATTAATATAAAGTTAATCATTATATAACACTCGAAAATGTTAAAGTTATATTAACTAAATTTTAAACACCCTTCATATTACTCCATAATAAAGTATGCAATTGAGGTAATACGTAAACATTGTTCATATCACTACTTGTCATTACACCGTCTACTAAACTTTCATAGCGTTGTAGTAATTTGGCAGTATGGTTATCAACATTATCATCTAAATATGGGTTGCCTACTTGTAAATAGAAAGGAATAGTAGGGTAACGATGATGAATCATTTTAGCAAAATCAAAATCATCTTCCTCAAAGATGACCACTTTTAAATTTAATGATTCAGGTACGCATTGCTCAATAACGCTATCTAAAATATCTAAATTAGGTTTCATTTTTGAACTTGGTGGTTTAGGGCTGATAGTTAAATCATTGATTTGAGTCATCCAAGGTTGGAATTTACTACCTTGAGTTTCTAGAGCGGTTTGAATATGATGTGTTTCGAATAGATCAACCAATTCTTGAATTCCTTTTATAAGAGCGGGATTACCACCAGAAATCGTTACATGGTTAAAGTTATCTCCACCAACTTCACGTAATTTGGCATATATTTCTTCAGCAGTCATTAATTGAATATCTTCTTTTGCGCTTCCATCCCAAGTAAAGGCTGAATCACACCAACTACAACGATAATCACAACCTGCAGTGCGTACAAACATTGTTTTTCTACCTATAACACGACCCTCTCCTTGAATGGTTGGACCAAAGACTTCTAATACAGGTATTTTAGCCATTATTGCTCATCCTTAGGACGAAATACGACATAACTTGTAGGCGTCTCGCGCAAGTATACTTGAACGCACTTAGGATTATTATCTTGTTCATTAAGGTATGATTGAACCATTTGATAAATTGTTTGAGCGACAATTTCAGTAGAAGGACTTTTGCCTTTGAACTCTACTAAATCATTAAGTAAATAATGGTCGAACTGTCCATGAATCAATTGTTTTAAATCGCTGAAATTCACTAAAAAGCCATTGTGATCTAATTCATCTCCAACGATAGTAATATTTACAAAATACGTATGACCATGGGTACGCATACATTTTCCAGCATCTTCGCTTGGAATATAATGAGCTGCTGAAAAGTTAAAATCTTTATTAAGTTCGAATTGATATGGGTGACTAACACTAGGATAAATTTGTTGTAGCATACTTATTTTACTCCTTTTTGTTCAAGATATTGTTCAAGCCCTCGTGATCTAAGTTGACAGGCAGGACATTCGCCACAGCCATCTCCAATAATACCGTTATAACATGTTAATGTATTTTCACGAATGTAATCTAACACACCAAGGTTATCAGCAAGTTCCCATGTTTGTGCTTTATCTAACCACATTAAAGGCGTGTGAATAACGAAATCACGATCCATTGATAAACTTAAAGTCACATTCATTGATTTAATAAAACTATCACGACAATCAGGATAACCAGAGAAGTCAGTTTCACAAACTCCGGTAATAATATGCTTAGCTTTAATTTGATAAGCTAATGCGCCAGCAAATGATAAGAATAGTAAATTACGTGCTGGTACAAAGGTGTTTGGAATACCATCTTCTGTCTCTTCGATTTTTAAATCATGTTGTGTTAAGGCATTAGGTGTTAGCTGAGATAAAAGTGACATATCTAAAATGTGATGTTCTACATTTTGCTCTTGTGCAATTTTTTTAGCCACTTCAATTTCAGTATCATGTCTTTGACCATAATTGAATGTAACAAGTACAACTTCCTTGAAATGTTTTTTTGCGTAGAATAAACACGTCGTACTGTCTTGACCACCACTGAAAACGACGATAGCTTTGTTATTATCTAATTTATCTTGAACCATTCATATTTCCCCCAGTTTATCTTTGGTTATTAGATCCGAAATTTTAAGCATAAAAAAAGCCTATCTCTATAAAAAAGATAGACGAAAGATTATGAATACACATATAATTTTAATATAAAAAGTTAAAAAGATATGTCTATTTATAATTTGAAATTAAATTCAGTGTCTAGTTTTTTATAGAGGGTTTCGGCTAGGAACCTCTGATAAATATATTTTGTACGCACCATAGAATAAACTAATTCATATGTAAAATCAAGAGAATTTTTGTGATAATAGTGTTAAAGATATATATAAGTCAGTTACAATAAGTAGTTTAATAGCAAGCATGACACGTTTTTACAATAAGTCATGCACCTAACTGTGATTTAATGAAATGATTGAATAATATTAATTAAATGGAGCGAAATTATGATAGTAGTGATAGATAATAAAGATTCATTTACATATAATTTAATAAACTATTTTAAAATAGCTACTAAGGAACCAATTAAAGTCATTGACATAGATGATTTAATATTAGAAGAGTTAGTTGCATTTAACCCCAATGCCATTTTTATTTCACCAGGCCCTGGAAGACCAAGTGATTACCCCAAATTGTTTAAGGTGATTGAAACATTTTATCAACAAGTTCCTATATTAGGAGTGTGTCTAGGTTTTCAAGTTGTTTATGAATATTTTGGTGGTAAGATTGTACATCGCAATAATCCGATACATGGTCATACTACAAAACTCAGTCATCAACAATTAGGTATTTTCAAGGGTATACCTCATTCGTTCAATGTTATGCTGTACCATTCTCTTATGGCAGATAAAGAAACGTTACCAAATGAATTAAAAGTCACAGCAATAGGTGAAGATGGTGTAATTATGGGCTTGCAACATCAACAGTATTCAATCTTTGCAGTACAGTATCATCCTGAATCAATTTTAAGTGAGCATGGTTATAACCAAATTCAAAATTTCCTTGAAATCGTAGGTGAGAACAGTGAATATAGAATTTAATTATCGCTATTATATAGATGAAGACAACTATGAAACCTATCATATTCAATTAAATGATTATCACAAGAAATGTATTGCCACTCAGTTAAGTGAAGTTGGCAAAGTTGTACAATTTGCTGAAACACAACAGCAACAAGGTTATTTTGTGGCTTTATATTTAACATATGAAGCGGCACGTTATTTTAATCCTGGCTGTATGTGAAATAGAAGATAAAGATATATTAGCGGTTGCCTATAGTTTCAATTCAGCAAAAGAATTACAATATAAATCACCCAATAGTACACCATACGATAATCAACATGATTTTCAATTTGTAGAATCTAAACATCAAATGAAAGAGAAAATTCGACATATCCAACAAGCTATTGTTGAAGGCGATACATATCAAGTTAATTATACGTCACGTTTAACTGACAATATTTATTATCCTATTGAAAAGTTATACGAACAATTAACAGCAACAGGAAATGGTAATTATACGGTGCTACTAGATACGGATGAAGTCAGTGTCGCATCCATTTCTCCGGAATTATTCTTTCAAAAAGGTCATTTTAAAAATGAAGATAATATCATTGTTAGTAAGCCCATGAAAGGGACTATACCAAGAGGAGACAATGATAAAGAGGATCATAATAATTATCTTCAATTACAACAATCAGATAAGGATAAAGCGGAAAATGTGATGATTGTCGATTTACTAAGGAATGATATATCTCGAATTGCAGAAACAGGTTCTATTATAGTTTATAAATTATTTTTTATAGAAACGTATCACACTGTATATCAAATGACGAGTATGGTAGCCGGAAAGTTATCAACTAATGTGACACTTGAATCAATATTAGGAGCTATTTTCCCTTGTGGCTCTATTACTGGTGCACCCAAAATTAATACAATGCGATTTATTAAAGAATTAGAACAAAGACCAAGGTATATATACTGTGGAACAATAGGATTGTTAATGCCAAATGACAAAATGATTTTTAATATACCAATTCGTACAATTGAATACCGACATCAACAAGCTATTTATGGTGTTGGTGCTGGAATTACAATTAACTCCAATCCTGATTCAGAAGTTCAAGAATTCCAAGATAAAACTAAAATATTGGAGAGATTATAATGTATTTGTTTGAAACGATGAAATTGGAAAAAGGCCAAATCTCACGTTTAATATATCATGAAGACAGAATACAACGATCTAGTAAAATGCTTAATATCCCATTTGATCAATCTAAATGGGATGACTTGATTCAAACTATTCAACATCAATATAATCAAGGTATTTATCGCTTAAAAGTAATGTTAGAAGAAAATGGAGAATTAGAATATGTAGTAGCCCCTTTATCTTCTAAGTCTCAATTTACTGCAACAATAGTACCTGAACATAATGGTAGTTCTCATTTAACTAAAATCAATAAGACATCTAATCGTAATCATGTAACGTATCGTTTAGATACAGACTTAGCTCTTATATATAATAAAAATGGAAAGATTTTAGAATTTGATATCGGCAATATAATGATTAAGGAAAATGGTAACTATTATACACCGCAATATAATGAAGATTTTTTATTAGGATGTATGCGTCAGTATTTAATTGACCATGGTAAATTGAAAGAGAAAAATTATTATATTGATGATTTTATAAAGAAAGTAAAAGGTAACGAAATAGAAGTATTTTTGTTGAATAGCCTTCGAGAGGTTGCCGATGTAACAATTTATCTTTAAAATTAATTTTAAGAATAGTAAATCATAATAAACGGAGAAAATAATGGCATTAGTATGGATAGTAATATTAGTAGTTGTAACGGTTGTTAATAAAGTGATTATTGATCGATTAATACACAAAAATTCATATATATTAGCACGTGTTGTTGCAACGATTACTACAATATGTGCCATTATATTAGTTTATTTTTTGATTAAATCACTTATGCCTATTGTTATTGAACGTATGAACGTATTTTATCATCAATAAAGACTTTTTGAGGTGAAGGTATGAAAATTTATAGTCAAGGCGATCAAGCCATCGTAGTATCTATAGAGAAAAAGGTGTCTAAGGATCTTACAGAAGATTTATTAGCCTTGAGAACATATTTAAATGAAAGAAACTATCCGTTCATCACAGAAATAGTTCCAACAGAATCGGATATGATGATTATATATGATGCACGAGATATGATTAAACATCACCATATACAATCACCTTTCTTATATATGAAAGCACTAATAGAATCGATTCAATTAGAAATATCACATAATGTTCAAAATAAAGAGCCTATTCAAATCCCTATAGTATACGGAGATGAGTACGGACCAGATTTAGACGCTTTGTTAAAACATTTTAAAATCGATAAATCTCAATTTATACAACTTCATTCAGGAAGCGAATATTTTGTATCAATGATGGGCTACTCACCAGGATTTCCATATTTAACAGGTATGAATAAAAAATTATATGTAAATCATACTAGTACTAAAAAGAAATTTATCCCAGCAGGTTCTGTTGTTATAGAAGGAAAGAAATGTGGCATCGTTACAACTGATACCTACAATGATTGGTTAGTTATAGGCTACACACCATTACAACTTTTCTTCCCTAATAAAACGAATTTTGCCCTTTTAAAATTAGGCGACAATGTTCAATTTATTGCAAAAGAGAAAAACGATTTGAATATAGGAGACTTGAAGACATGTCAATCATAATAGAAAATAGTGGTCTTTTTAGTAGTTTTCATGATTTTGGGAGACACGGCTATGAACATAATGGAGTAATTCCTGGTGGTGCGCTAGATAGTTTATCGCATGAAATCGCTAATCGCTTAGTTGCTAATGATAAAAATGAAGCAACATTAGAAATGACTCAAAAAATGCCGAAGATAAGATTTACTGAACCTACTTTAATTGCTTTGGCAGGTGGAAATTTTAAAGCTGAAACGAAAAATATGAAAATTTACCCATATAAGCTTTATTTAATGAAAAAAGATGATGTTTTGAGATTTGAAGAAACGAGTCGAACATCACGTGTATATTTAGCTGTTGGTGGAGGTTTTGATTTAGAAGAATGGTTAGGTTCAACTTCTACAGATTTTAATGTGAAAATGGGAGGATATGAAGGTAGACAATTAAAAGATGGTGATCAAATCGAAATGAAACGACAATATAGCGATCGTCATCAAAAACTATTTGAGAATCTCTCAGACAAACGACAAACAGATTGGGGCGTTGACGGTTACGCGCTATCTTTTAATTATATGTCAGATGTATTTCATGTTATTAGAAACAAAGGTTCAGAAGATTTTAAAGAGAATGTATTGCAACGCTTTACTTTGAATAATTACAAAGTATCAAGCAAAGCTAATAGAATGGGAATGATATTAGAAGGACAAAAAGTGAAAGCTTATTATGAAGATATGCCAGCGCATCAATCTGTTAAACGAGGAACAATCCAAGTTAAAAGGGATGGAACACCAATCATTTTATTAAATGATCACTATACATTAGGTAGCTATCCTCAAATTGGGACAATTGCGAGCTACCATTTAACAAAACTAGCACAGAAACCAACAGGTTCTAAACTGAAATTTCAATTTATTGATATTGAAACAGCAGAGAAAAATTTAATAAAATACAGTAATTGGTTAAATCAACTGTTCCATGGTATAGAATATCGAATGCAATTGGAAATGCTAAAATAAATTATATAGTAAAAAAGTTCATGCTTAAGACTGATGTCTATAAATATAATCAATAATTAAAATATATGAATAAACGAATTGATGAGTATGATAATGAGAGTAAACATTTCTAAAAGTGTGTTTTTACTTGATATTTGGGTTGACTTCCTTTATATTAATATATTGAGCTATGTATTTTGTTACAATATGATTACATTCGTCATATTAATCTTAATAAAAAATTAACATCAATTATATAGTAGCTAGTTAATAAATTAATCTACTAGCTATTTTTAACGTCAAAATAAAATGTTTAGTGAATTTTTAAAATTATAGATTGTTTTAAATCATTGAAGATAACTTGTAAATAAGTTGGAAATGGCATTGTTTAGAGTTTCTGATATTGATGATTTATTAACAATTAACGGAGGAAACAAACATGAGTTCTCACAAAAAGAAGATAAGTCTTTTTGCGTTTTTCCTGATGATGGTATTTACTATCACCTTGAAGACGTATTTTTCCTATTATGTTGATTTTTCTTTAGGTGTTAAAGGGTTAGTACAAAACTTAATATTACTGATGAATCCATACAGTTTAGTTGCACTCATACTAAGTGTGTTCCTATTCTTTAAAGGTAAAAAGGCTTTCTGGTTCATTTTTGTTGGAGGATTCTTATTAACGTTTTTACTATATGCTAACGTTGTATATTTCAGATTTTTCTCTGACTTTTTAACATTTAGTACATTGAATCAAGCAGGTAACGTTGAATCAATGGGCGGTGCATTAGGTGCTTCATTTAAATGGTATGACTTTGTATACTTCATTGATACAATTATTTACCTATTTATTCTGATTTTTAAACGTCAATGGTTAAGTACAAAAGCGTTTAGCAAAAAGTTTGTGCCAGTTGTTATGGCTGTATCAGTCGCACTATTCTTTTTAAACTTAGCTTTTGCGGAAACAGATCGTCCAGAACTATTAACTCGTACATTCGACCATAAATACTTAGTTAAGTATTTAGGACCATTTAACTTCACTGTATACGATGGTGTCAAAACGATTGAAAACAATCAGCAAAAGGCATTAGCATCAGAAGATGACTTAACTAAAGTGTTGAATTACACGAAACAAAAACGAACAGAGCCAAACCAAGAATATTATGGTGCAGCTAAAAAGAAAAATATCATCAAAATTCATTTGGAAAGTTTCCAAACTTTCTTAATTAATAAGAAAGTAAATGGTAAAGAAGTAACACCATTCTTGAATAAGTTATCAAGTGGTAAACAAGATTTCACATACTTCCCTAACTTCTTCCATCAAACTGGTCAAGGTAAAACATCTGACGCAGAGTTGACAATGGATAATAGTATATATGGGTTACCACAAGGTTCAGCCTATTCATTAAAAGGTGACAATACTTATCAATCATTACCTGCTATTTTAGATCAAAAGCAAGGTTATACTTCAAATGTTATGCATGGTGACTACAAAACATTCTGGAACCGTGATCAAATTTATAAACATTTTGGTATAGATAAGTTCTATGATGCAACATATTATGATATGTCAGATGACAATGTTGTTAACTTAGGTTTAAAAGATAAAGTATTCTTCCATGATTCAGCGAATTATCAAGCTAAAATGAAAAAACCATTCTATTCACATCTAATTACATTGACTAACCATTATCCATTTACATTAGATGAGAAAGACGCTTCAATTGATAAACCTAATACAGGTGATTCAACTGTAGATGGTTATATTCAAACAGCACACTATTTAGACCAAGCATTAGAAGAATATGTAACTGATCTGAAGAAAAAAGGTCTATATGATGATTCAGTAATTATGATTTATGGTGACCACTATGGTATTTCTGAAAATCATAATAATGCTATGGAAAAATTATTAGGTGAGAAGATTACACCAGCTAAATTTACTGATTTAAACCGTACTGGTTTCTGGTTGAAAATTCCAGGTAAATCTGGCGGCATTAATAAAGAATATGCAGGTCAAACAGATGTAATGCCAACAATTTTACATCTTGCTGGTATCGATACTAAGAACTATATTATGTTTGGTACTGATTTATTCTCTAAACAACATAACGATGTAGTACCATTCAGAAATGGTGATTTCATTACTAAAGACTACAAATATGTAAATGGTAAGTTATATTCTAATAAGGATAATGAATTATTAACTAAAAAACCAAAAGACTTCGAGAAGAATAAAAAACAAGTTGAAAAAGACTTAGAAATGAATGATAGTTTACTTAATGGAGATTTATTCAGATTCTATAAAAATCCAGATTTCAAAAAAGTAAATCCATCGAAGTATGAATATAAAACAGGACCTAAAGGTAATGAGAAAAAGTAATTGATATAAATTAAAATCCGAATTGAGCGTATTTGCTCAATTCGGATTTTTTGTTCTATTTGCCTTCGTTTTAAAACTCTATTTATAGGAATTTTTATATGGAAATTGCATATTTAATGATTAGAAAAGAACCAATGATGATTAGCCTAATGCAACGTCTAATATCATCATAATGGCAAATCCAAGCATTAAACTTAATGTAGCTAAATCTGTGTTATTACCTGATTGAGAGTCAGGAATAAGCTCTTCAACGACAACAAATATCATTGCACCTGCAGCAAAAGCAAGCGCATAAGGAAGCATTGGTGTGATAATTAGTACCGCACCTGCACCAATCATAGCAAATATTGGTTCTACAATTGCTGAAGCTTGTCCATAGTTGAAAGCTCGCCAACTTGAAGAACCCGCTGCTTTAATTGGCATTGATAGCGCTGCACCTTCTGGAATGTTTTGGATACCAATTCCAATAGCTAAGCCAATTGCTCCTAAAAATGTAGCAGTACCATTACCTGATACGACACCACCAAATGCTACCCCGATTGATAAACCTTCAGGAATATTGTGTAATGTAATGGCTAAAACGAGAAGCGCATTTTTACTCAATGATGTTTGAATACCTTCTTGTTGTTGATTTTTATCTTTAGCATTTCTGTGAATATGTGGTATGACAAAATCTAAACCACGAATAAAGAAACCACCGAATAAGAAACCAATTGCGGCTGGTAGCCAAGGTACGGCCGAATCTTTACTAAATTCAATTGAGGGTTGTAGTAGAGACCAAAAACTCGCAGCAATCATAATACCTGCGGCGAACCCTTGCATAGAGTTCAACACTTTGTCATTTACAGATTTAAAAATAAAAACAGAAGCTGCACCAAGTGCTGTTAATAACCATGTAATGATTCCTGCAATTAAAGCTTGAAAATGAGGAGGCAAATTTTCGAAGAATTCTGCCATAACTAGGTCTCCTTATATCATTTAAGCTTAAAAAGGTGTATAATATATAGAACTGATTTAATCTTAACAAATTTATATTGAAAATTCGATAGTAAAAGGAAGATAAGCATGGAAGCATATAAAATTGAACATTTAAATAAATCCTATGCAGATAAAGTGATATTCGATGATTTAAATTTATCAATATCTGAGCATGAAAAGATTGGTCTCGTTGGGATTAATGGTACAGGTAAAAGTACTTTGCTAAAAGTTATAGGTAATCTAGACGAAGATTTTACAGCCGATATCACTCATCCTAATAATTATCGAATTCGCTATTCATCTCAAAAACAAGATTTAGATGGTGAAATGACTGTTTTTGAAGCAGTACTAAGTTCTGATACACCAACTTTAAAAATTATTAAAGAGTATGAACAAGCTGTAAATCAATATTCAAAAGATCAAACTGACAAACAATTTCAAGTCATGATGAATGCACAAGAAATGATGGATCGCAAAGATGCATGGGATTATAATGCAGAAATTAAAACCATCCTATCTAAACTAGGAATCAATGAGACGAATAAACTCGTTAAAGAATTATCAGGTGGTCAACAAAAACGTGTTGTATTAGCTAAGACTTTAATTGAACAACCTGATTTATTATTGTTAGATGAACCTACAAACCATTTGGATTTTGAATCAATTAATTGGCTTATCAATTACGTGAAACAATATCCCTATACAGTATTATTCGTAACTCATGATAGATACTTTTTAAATGAAGTATCATCTAGAATTATTGAATTAGACAGAGGTAAATTAAAAACTTATCCAGGTAATTATGAAGATTACATCGCAATGCGAGCTGAAAATGAAGAAATTGAACAAAAACAACAAGCAAAGCAAAAGGCACTATATAAACAAGAGTTAGCATGGATGAGAGCAGGGGCTAAAGCAAGAACAACGAAACAACAAGCTCGTATTAATCGATTTAGCGATTTAGAATCTGAAGTAAAACAACAAACTAAACAAGATAAAGCACAGTTAAATTTGGCTTACTCTAGACTTGGTAAACAGGTTTATGAATTAGAGCATGTGTCTAAATCTATCAATGGCAAGATGCTATTCAAAGATATTACTGAAATAATACAAAATGGGCAGAAAATTGGAATTGTAGGACCTAATGGTGCAGGTAAAACGACACTATTAAATATTCTAGCTTCTGAAGAACAATCGTTCGAAGGTACTTTAAAGGTAGGGCAAACAGTTAAAGTTGCCTATTTTAAACAAACTGAAGAAACTTTAGACAGAGATATTAGAATGATTGATTATCTTCGAGAAGAAAGTGAAGTTGCAATGGAAAAAGATGGCACTTCCGTTTCGGTAACACAATTACTCGAACGATTTCTTTTCCCTAGTTCAACACATGGTAAAAAAGTATATAAATTATCAGGTGGAGAACAAAAGCGTCTTTATCTATTACGATTACTAGTACATAAGCCTAATGTTTTATTATTAGACGAACCTACTAATGATTTAGATACTGAGACATTAACAATATTAGAAGATTATATAGATGAATTTGGTGGATCAGTTATAACTGTTAGCCATGATAGATATTTCCTTAATAAAGTCGCGCAGGAATATTGGTATATCCATGATGGAATAATGGAAAAAATAATTGGCTCATTTGAAGACTACGAAGCCTATAAAAAATCTCAAGATAAACAAGTAGCAATCGAGAAACAAGCTACAAATCAATCAAAGACTAAGCCACAAACACGTAAAAAATCTGGTCTATCATATAAAGAACAACGTGAATATGAAGCACTGTTGAAACGAATTGATCAAACTGAAACTAGGTTAGTTGAAATTGATGAAGAAATGGTAGAAGCTAGTGCTGATTATGCAAAAATTAAAGAATTAAACGAAGAAAAAGAACAATTAGAAACAACGTATGATGCTGACATCAATAGATGGAGTGAACTCGAAGAATTAAAAGAACAATAAGGGGAATTTAATCATGCAAGAAACTTTATCGCATTATTTTGGCTACGATACATTTCGACCCGGACAAGAAGAAATTATATCGAAAATTATGGATCATAGAAATGTATTAGGTGTATTACCAACAGGTGGTGGTAAATCTATATGTTATCAAGTGCCTGGATTGATGTTAGGTGGGACTACAATTGTTATTAGTCCATTAATATCTTTAATGAAAGACCAAGTAGACCAATTAAAAGCAATGGGGATTAATGCAGCATTTATTAACAGTAGTTTGACTCAAAAGCAGCAAAAAGAAATTGAACAAAAGTTAATCAATGGGCAAATTCAATTTTTATATGTAGCACCAGAACGTTTTGAAAATCAATATTTCTTGAGTCAATTACGAAAAGTAAATATTCATTTAGTAGCTTTTGATGAAGCACACTGTATCTCTAAGTGGGGACATGATTTTAGACCTAGTTACCAAAGCGTTATTCAGAAAGTGTTCACTCTCCCTCAAGATTTTGCAATTGTTGCATTAACAGCTACAGCAACAGCAGAAGTACAACAAGACATCATGGAAAAGTTAAACATTAACAGTCAAGATGAAGTCAAAACAAGTACGAAACGTCGTAATTTAATTTTCAAAGTTAATCCAACTTATCAACGCCAAAAATTTGTCGTAGATTATGTAACAGATCACGATGAAGAAGCGGGTATTATTTATTGTTCAACACGAAAACAAGTAGAAGAATTACAAGAGGTGCTTGATAGTCATAAAGTAAAATGTACTATTTATCATGCTGGTTTAACGAATAAGGAGAGAGAAGCGGCACAAAATGACTTTCTATACGATCGTGTAAATGTTGTTATTGCTACAAATGCATTTGGTATGGGTATTGATAAATCTAACGTTAGGTTCGTCATTCACTATAATATGCCAGGAGATTTGGAATCATATTATCAAGAAGCAGGTCGTGCTGGACGTGATGGATTGAAAAGTGAATGTATTTTATTATTCAGTGAACGCGATAGAGGGCTACATGAATACTTTATAACAGTATCTCAAGCAGATGATGATTATAAAGAAAAAATGGGCGAAAAATTAACTAAAATGATCCAATATACCAAAACGAAAAAATGTTTAGAAGCAACAATTGTGCATTATTTTGAACCTAATGAAAAGTTAGAAGAATGCAAACAATGTAGTAATTGTATTCAAGAAAATAAAACATATGATATGACAAGAGAAGCAAAGATGATTATTAGTTGTGTGGCACGTATGCGACAACAAGAAAGTTATAGTGTTATTATCCAAGTCCTACGTGGGGAAATAACAGATTACATTAAATATAATGATTATAATCAATTAACAACTCACGGTATCATGAAATCGTACACAACATCTGAATTAAGTCATTTAATTGATGAATTAAGATTTAAAGGATTTTTAAATGAAAATGATGAAATACTTATTTGCGATAAATCAGTTAAAAAGTTATTAAATAATGATACAAAAGTCTTTACTACACCGTTTAAACAAAAATCTAAAGAAAAAGTTTATATCAATACAGTAGAGGGTGTAGATAGAGCATTATTTAGTGAATTAGTTAAAGTTAGAAAGCAATTAAGTGATAAACTAGGTATAGCGCCGGTAAGTATTTTCTCAGACTATACATTAGAAGAATTTGCTAAACGAAAGCCAGAATCAAAACAAGATATGATTAATATTGATGGAGTAGGAAGTTATAAACTAAAACATTATTGTCCTCAATTTTTGGAAAGAATACAGTCTTATAAAACAAGTATTTAACAGAATATATACTGAATAAAATTGAATATAATCAATCCACTCGATAAATTTTAAGGAACATACATAAAATTTATCGAGTTTTTATATTTATTTAAAAAACTAACGAAATAAGAATTTATGTTATAGATTTATTTGATTTACAAAATACAAAAAAGTTAATTATTTTTAATTGTGTTTAAGTATAGAAAAAGGGTATAGTAAACGAAAATGTCTATTAGGTTAGATTAAAGAAGGTGAAGTTGTGATTGAATTTAAGAACGTAACGAAACGATACGGCAATCATGTAGCTATAGATGATGTGAGTTTTAATATAAAAGAAGGAGAATTTTTCGTATTAATTGGACCTTCAGGTTGTGGGAAAACGACGACTTTAAAAATGATTAACCGATTAATACCGTTAAGTGAAGGATATATTTATTTTAATAATAAACCCATCAGTGATTATCCTGTATATGAAATGAGATGGGATATTGGGTATGTGTTACAACAGATTGCATTATTTCCACATATGACTATTAAAGAGAATATAGCTCAAGTACCTCAAATGAAGAAATGGAAAGATAAAGATATCGATGCAAGAGTTGATGAATTATTAAAAATGGTTGGATTAGAACCGGAAACTTATAAAAATAGAATGCCAGATGAACTGTCAGGTGGACAACGACAACGTGTTGGTGTAGTACGTGCATTAGCAGCAGATCCACCGGTTATTATTATGGATGAACCATTTAGTGCGTTAGATCCAATTAGTAGAGAAAAGCTCCAAGATGACTTAATTGAGCTACAAACAAAAATCAAAAAGACGATTGTATTTGTAACACATGACATTCAAGAAGCAATGAAATTGGGAGATCGTATTTGCTTACTAAATGATGGTCATGTTGAACAAATTGATACACCTTTAGGTTTTCAGCAACAACCACAAAGTGAATTTGTAAAACAATTTATGGGTAACCATTTAAATAGACATAAATCCAAAGTGCAATTAAAAGAATTGAGTATTGATCGTCCACTAGATGAAGTTTCAGTAATGAATAATTATCCTGAAATAAGTAATCAGCAATATTTAGAGGATATTTATCAAACATTGATAGCTAATGAAGCTGTTATAGTTGTTGATGAACAATCACAACAAAAAAACTTGTTAAAGAGAGAAGACGTGTTTGAGTATTTGTCTGTAACAAAGGAGGGTAACGATAATGCATGAATTTTGGCAAACTTTAGGTGAACGTAAAGGACAGTTACTCTCAACGATTATTGAACATATTCAAATTTCGTTTATTGCATTATTAATTGCTACTATTATAGCAGTACCATTAGGTATTTTATTAACTAAAACTAAAAAGACATCAGAGATAGTAATGAATATTGCTGCTGTATTGCAAACTATTCCTTCACTCGCATTATTAGGTTTAATGATTCCATTATTCGGAATAGGAAGAGTACCAGCTATTATCGCACTTGTTGTATATGCGCTTCTACCAATTTTACGTAATACATATACTGGTATAAATGAAGTAGACCCATCATTAGTTGAAGCGGCTAAAGGTATTGGTATGAAACCTATAAGACGCTTAACGAAGGTGGAACTTCCCATTGCAATGCCAGTGATTATGGCAGGGATTAGAACAGCTATGGTATTAATTATCGGTACAGCAACGTTAGCAGCATTAATAGGTGCTGGTGGCCTAGGTGACTTAATTTTACTAGGGATAGACCGTAATGATGCGTCATTAATTTTAATAAGTGCGATTCCGGCAGCATTATTAGCCATTTTATTTGATGTTGTATTAAGATTTATGGAAAAGTTATCGTACAAAAAGCTAATGATTGTTTTAGGTACAATGGTTGTTATTATTATGATTGCAATTATAGTACCGCTATTTGCTCAAAAAGGCGATAAAATTACCCTTGCAGGAAAATTAGGTTCAGAACCTTCTGTTATTACAAACATGTATAAAATTTTAATTGAACAAGATACGGATGATACAGTTGAAGTAAAAGACGGCATGGGCAAGACAGCCTTCTTATTTAATGCTTTGAAATCAGATGATATCGATGGTTATTTAGAATTTACAGGTACTGTTTTAGGTGAATTGACAAAAGAGGATTTAAAATCTAAAAAAGAATCACAAGTATATCAACAAGCTAAGCAAAGTCTTGAGAAAAAATTTGATATGACTATGCTGAAACCAATGAAATATAATAATACTTATGCCTTAGCAGTCAAACGTGATTTTGCTAAGAAACATAACATTAAAACAATTGGTGACTTATCTAAAGTAGAAGATCAATTGAAGCCAGGATTTACTTTAGAATTTAATGATAGACCAGATGGTTTTAAAGCTGTTAAAAAATCTTATGGACTAAACATATCTAATGTAAAAACAATGGAACCTAAACTACGTTATACAGCAGTGAATAAAGGAGACATCAATTTAATTGATGCATATTCTACAGATGCCGAATTAAAACAATATGATATGGTCGTGTTAAAAGATGATAAACATGTATTCCCACCATACCAAGGTGCACCAATGTTTAAAGAGAAATTCTTAAAAGACCATCCAGAAGTGAAAAAACCACTTAACAAACTAGCTGGAAAAATTTCTGATGAAGATATGCAAGAAATGAACTATAAAGTAACAGTGAAGAAAAAAGATCCTTATCAAGTAGCAAAAGATTATTTAGAAAAAGAAGGGCTTTTGAAAAAATAAGCATAACTTAAGTATAACCTTAACGCTAACATGTAATGCATGTTGACGTTAAGGTTTTTTAATTAATGATCAAGATACGTTTTTTGAATTGAAAAGGGCAAACAATCGTACCTAGTTTGATTTATGACATTCGATTTGTTTATAATTAACATTAAGATTTTGAAATTTCAGTCAATTCAAGGAGGCAACGAGATTATGAAAAAACAACTTGATCAACTATCTGCATACCAACCAGGTTTATCTCCTAGGGCACTTAAAGAAACCTATGGAATTAAAGGAGATCTATTTAAATTAGCCTCAAATGAAAGTTTATATGGTCCTTCCCCGAGAGTTAAAGATGCTATAACCAAACATTTAGATGAATTGCATTATTATCCTGAAACAGGTTCACCATTACATAGGGAAGCAATTAGTAAGCATCTTGGTGTAGATGAATCACGAGTATTATTTGGTGCTGGTTTAGACGAAGTGATATTAATGATTTCAAGAGCAATCCTAACACCAGGAGATAACATTGTTACTAGTGAAGCAACATTTGGTCAATACTATCACAATGCAATTGTAGAAGCTGCATCAGTAGTACAAGTACCTTTAAAAAATGGCACGTTTGATTTAGAAGGTATTTTAGATGAAGTAGACGATGATACATCACTTGTATGGCTATGTAATCCTAATAACCCCACAGGAACATATTTCACTCACGATGAACTTTATAGCTTTTTAGCAAGAGTACCTAGCCATGTACCAGTACTTATTGATGAAGCTTATTTTGAATTTGTCACTGCGGATGATTTTCCTGATACGCTAAAATTACAGGAAACGTTTGATAATGCATTTTTATTAAGAACATTTTCAAAAGCATATGGTTTAGCAGGATTACGTGTAGGTTACGTAGTAGCCACTAATGAAGCTATTGAAAAATGGAATATAATTAGACCACCATTTAATGTGACACGTTTATCTGAATATGCAGCTGTAGCGGCTTTAAATGATCAAGCTTATTTAAAAGATATAACTCAAAAAAATGCCTTTGAACGTCAAAAGTTCTATCAAATACCTCAAAGTGAACATTTTTTACCGAGTCAAACTAACTTTGTGTTTGTTAAAACATCTAAAAGTAAAGAACTATATGAAGCTTTATTAAATGTTGGTTGTATTACCAGACTGTTTCCTAACGGTGTCAGAATTACGATAGGGTTCCCAGAACAAAATGATAAAATGATTGAAGTTTTACAGCAATTTGATTACTAAAAAGACGTAATGTCATAACAGTAAAACCTTTTGTCTGGAACATGCATTTGCTATACTTTAGAAATACATTACATTTGAGGAGTAGATTTAATGTCTCGTAAGAAAATTGCAATAGATATGGATGAAGTGTTGGCTGATACGTTAGGTGCGATTATTGATGCAGTTAATGAAAGAGCTAACCTAGGTATTACTGTAGAATCTTTAAATGGTCAAAAATTAAAACATGTTATTCCAGAGCATGATGGTTTAGTGACTGAAATACTTAGAGAACCAGGATTCTTCCGACATTTAAAAGTGATGCCAAATGCACAAGAAGTAGTTGAAAAATTAAACCAACAATATGATGTTTATATAGCAACTGCAGCTATGGATGTACCGACATCATTTCATGATAAATATGAATGGTTATTAGAACATTTTCCATTCTTAGACCCTCAACATTTTGTATTTTGTGGACGTAAAAATATTATAAATGCAGATTATTTAATCGATGACAATCCTAGACAACTTGCTATATTCGAAGGTGAATCAATTATGTATACTGCAGTTCACAATGTTAATAATGATGATTATCGTCGTGTAAATGGTTGGAAAGAAGTAGAAGATTTATTCTTAAATGAAAAATAAAAAACAGGAAGTGGCATATATTCATTTTTTTTAATGAATGGAAGCCATTTCCTGTTTTATTTTATATTAGAAAGCATATTATTGATTATTATTTTGGTTAGGGAATGTGAGTAATTTGATTGCATCAGGTAATACTTCAAGTTCAATAGGTGTTTCTAAGGCAATTTCACCATCGATATCAATTTTCATAGTAGGTTCAGTTGATAGTTTGATTTTCTGACCTGAAATATGATCGATCCCTTGTGTAATTTCATTCCAGTTCATACTGTCACGTTTTTTGAAAATATCATTAAGTATGCTAAAACTTTGATCATCAAAGATAAATGTATTGAGTTTGCCATCTTGAGGAGATAGGTCAGTTAAAGGAATTCTACTACCACCAATATTTGGACCATTTGCTACTAAAATCATTGATGTATTTCCAGTTTTTTCTTTGCCATCTATATTTAAATTAAAATCAAATTTGCTAGGATCCATTAAAGTTTTTACTGTTGAACCAATATAACTTAGTTTTCCGAAGATATCTTTAGAACCATCTTGAACATTTTCAGCATTTTGAACAATTAAGCCTAAACCAACAAAATTTAGAGCATACATATCATTTACTTTAATAACATCGTAAGTTTGAATATGTGAAGATAACAACTGTTGACTAGCTAGCGTATGATTTGGGTTAAGATTTAGTGTTTTAGTGAAATCATTGAATGTTCCTCCAGGGATGATACCAATAGGTAAATCTAAATCATTTTCCATAACACCATTGATTAATTCATTTACAGTACCATCGCCACCTAAAATAAACAGTACATCTATTTGGTTTCCATAATGACCATCTTTAATTGATTGGCAGTAACGTTTAATGTCACCTTCATTTTCGCTTAATTGAATTGAAAAATGTTTACACATAGAACTTAAAGACTTTGTTACTTCACCTAAACCTTGGTAGATATCTTTTAAGCCGCTATGTTCATGATAAAATAACACACCATGATTATATTTATTTGTCATTATACATACCTACTTTCCTTAAGTTCTTATTAATATATTTCAATACCCTAAATTGATGGGCAATAATGGTAAATTTATAGCATTTTTCATTATAAACTAAAAAAGCTATAAGCCGAATTATTTCGACTTATAGCAAATATTGTTTAAATTATCTAATACCTCTCATTGCTTTAACAATTTTTGGTGAGAAGGCTAAAATAATTAAAGTAATGACTATAGCTGAAGTACCTAGGAAAATGAAGTAGTTCGTTTGACCTAATGGATCAATGAGTTTTACCAAAGTACCATTAAATGCTTGAGCAGAAGCATTAGTTAATAACCATAAACTCATCATTTGAGCATTGAATGCTTTTGGTGCTAACTTAACTGCCGCACTGTTACCAGTTGGTGATAAACATAATTCACCGATTACACAAATGATGTAAGACAGAATAACCCAGTTTACTGAGAAATGCGCACTTCCATATAAGTTACCGATTAATCCCATTAAGATATATGAAAAACCAGCTAATCCAGCACCAATGACAAATTTAATAGGTAGACTTGGTTGACGTTTACCTAATTTTTGCCAAATCATTGAAATGACTGGTGCAAATAATAAGATGAATAATGGATTAATAGATTGGAAAATAGTTTCTCCAAAGTTTGTTTTCCATCCTAAAAGATTCAATTTCATATCTGAATGTTCAATACCATAAATATTTAATACGTTTGATCCTTGTTCTTGGATTGCCCAGAACACCATACCTAAAATAAATAATGGTATAAATGCTTTAGTTCTTGAACGTTCGACCTCAGTGACATCTTTACTACGAATCATAACTGTGAAATAAGAAATTGGTAATACAATACCTAATACTAAAACAGTATTACTTACTAAATCGAATGATAATGTATTAGTCATATATGTAACGATTAATACAATGATGATAATTGCTACGATAGCACCAACAATAGCTGAATATTTTTTCTTTTCTGAAGGTGAAAGTGGGTTTGTTGGAGACATACCAACACGACCTAAATTTTTGCGATTAAATAATATATACCATACTAATCCAAGTGCCATACCGATAGCTGCAATTAAGAAACCACCGTGGAAGTTTTTAACATCTAAAAATTGTTGCAAGATAATTGGTGAAATTAAAGCACCGAAGTTAACTGACATATAGAAAATTACAAACCCAGCATCCATACGAGTGTCATCTTTGGTATATAATCTACCAACAATATTAGAGATATTTGGTTTCATCACACCTGAACCTATAATGATGAAGAACATTGATGCGAATAAACCAACCATTGAAAATGGTAAGCTTAAGCAAATGTGTCCGATAATAATGAGCACAGCACCAATTAGTGTGGCACCTCTAGTACCTGTAATTCTGTCAGCAATCCAACCACCTGGAATACAAGACATGTAAATTAAAGCACCGTAAACAGACATAATAGACATCGCGGTCGTTCTATCAATTCCTAATCCATGATTAGCAACTGAGTAGTACATATAGAATAAGAGCATTGCACGCATGCCGTAATAACTAAATCTCTCCCAAAATTCTACGAAAAATAATACACCCAATCCTCTTGGATGCCCGAAGAATCCTGTTTGTGGTATTTCTTGTATTGCTTGTTCATGGGAATTATTGGCTTTCATATATTTATCCCATCCTTTCTTTTCCCGTAACGCTAACGTTAAGTCGTTTTTAAAAATTGTACTATTGAAATTAAGAAGTTGCAATAATATTCAAAAAATTATAAAAAAGAAAATTCAGTCAATTTACTTGTGATTATTTTATGTATAATTCATACAAAGTAATTAATCATTAACTTCTTAAGATTTAGTACTAGTACTATATAAAATACGCTTTAACTCAATAAAGTGCAAGAGTTTTTTGAAAATTAAATAAAAAACTTTAGCACTAAATGAAACATCTTGCGACGACATTTCAAAGTACTAAAGTTTTAACAATAAAATAATTAAGGTATTAACGATTGTCTACATTTTCTGGATACATATCATGGTTCATCATTCTATGTTCAGCCATTTGTTCATATTTTGAATTTGGACGACCATAATTTGTATATGGATCAATTGAAATACCGCCACGAGGTGTGAATTTACCCCATACTTCAATGTAATGGGGATCCATCAAATCAATTAAATCATTCATAATGATATTCATACAATCCTCATGAAAGTCTCCGTGGTTTCTAAAACTAAATAAATATAATTTTAATGATTTAGATTCTACCATTTTAACGTTAGGAATATATGAAATATAAATTGTAGCAAAGTCAGGTTGACCAGTAATAGGGCAAAGAGATGTGAATTCTGGACAATTAAATTTAACAAAGTAATCTCTGCCTTGGTGTTTATTCTCAAAAGTTTCTAAAACATCAGGTCTATAATCAAAATCGTAAGTATTATTTTGATTGCCTAGTAATGTAATATCTTGTAATTCATCTTTTTGACGTCCTTGTGCCAAAAGAATCACTCCTTTAATTAAGATTTAGATTGTTGTTGAGTTGCGTTTGATTCTCGTCTAGCTTTTTCAAACATATAATAACTTGCGCCAATAATTACGACATATCCAAGTGTAGCTAATAAATCAGGTGATTCTCCGAATAATATGAATCCGAACAATGCCGTAAATATAATAGAAGCATAAGTAAATATAGAAATATCTTTAGCTGCTGCGAAACTATAAGCTAATGTGATACCAATTTGACCTACTGCAGCTGATAATCCAGCTCCAAATAAATATAGTAATTGTAAATTACTCATAGGCTCATAAGTAAATATTGTAAATGGTATAAGTACTATTACAGAAAATAAAGAAAAGTAAAAAACAATAGTATAAGGTGCTTCTCTAGTACTTAAAGCACGTACACAAGTGTAGGCTGAAGCGGCAAAGATACCTGAGAATAGTCCAACTAGTGATGGTATGATTGAAGAAGAAAATTTTGGTTTTACTATTAATAGCATTCCTAATATTGCTACAACCATCGCTGTAATTTGATATTTACGAATTTTTTCATTTAAGAAAATCAAACTGAATAAGATTGTCCAAAAAGGATTGAGCTTCATTAAAGTATCAGCATCACTGAGCACCATATGGTCAATTGCGTATATATTGAACAATACGCCAATCAATCCAAGTGCGGATCTTGAAATAAGTAATGGTTGACTACTTAACTTTCCGAACATAGGCTGCTTATATTTATATATGAAGAATAATGGTATAAACATAGCAACTAAATTTCTGGCTAAAGACTTTTGAAAAACAGGTAAATCACCTGCTAATCTGAAAAATACAGACATAAAGCTAAAGCCTACTGCAGAAATTAGGATTGCAATAATACCTTTAATTTTAGGATTCAATACTATCGCCTCATTTATAAAAATTTAACGTTACTATAGTAGCATAAATGATAGGGTTATGCATAAAAGACTTGATATTTTGGAACAAAGATTATACAATAACAATACGAACATACGTTCTATAAAGTTTGCTTTGATTGATGGCATTAAACATTTTTAATATCCCTAAAAAATTGTATATAACTGAAAACGATTGCAATTCAATTCTATTGCTTTATAGGTTGTATACGTTGTAATGATAGGATTTTCGTTAATGTATTGGAATGATGGTTATGTATATTTTCTTTAAAAAAGCAAGTGATTTTAACTGAAAAATTTTTTTATTTTTATTGAGGTAAGACTAATGGTGTAGTGGTGCATGTTCAAAAGAAAAGACGAACATTAGACATAAAACTTTAACTTTAAATAAGTATAGCTATTATGTATAATGAAACACAGAATATAGTACCGATATTAATAAACAGACACAATATATTGTGTTTTGAAACGGTACTAATAAAATGAATAATCTTATTATAAATGCAAAATGACACTGATAATTTAAGAAAAAACTCTTATTAACAGTGTTTAGGCACAAAATGTTTAATTATACTATATAGATCTAAATTCGAAACTAACCACTATATCTTGTGGTTTGAAAAATAAAATCACATATTAATATAAGGTCATATAGTTTTTATAAACGTTTCGTTTAGTGACTCATTTCATTCTACAACACAATGTTTTGTAGGAAGCTTTCCTTAACAATAAAGGAGAACTTCTTTTTTAATTTTTTTAAATTGGTGAAAGAAGGCGATCCAATGAAAGTAGTATATTTTTCATTTTCAGGCAATGTACGTCGATTCATTAAACGTGCTGAAATCGAAAATGCGATGGAAATTACATCTGACAACTGTACAGAAACTATTAATGAACCCTACATTTTAGTTACAGGAACCATAGGGTTTGGTGAGGTTCCTCAACAGGTTCAGGCTTTTTTAGATGTTAATCATTCAAATATTAAGGCCGTGGCTGCAAGTGGAAATAGAAACTGGGGTCAGAACTTTGCTAAAGCAGGGCGTACTATATCTGAAAAATATGATATTCCGTTGTTAATGAAGTTTGAAGTGCAGGGAACAAACAAAGACGTTATCGAATTTAAAAACAAGGTGGGTAATTTTAATGAAAACTATGGACGAGAAGAAGTACAATCATATTGAATTAAATAACGAAGTTACAAAAAGAAAAGATAATGGTTTTTTTAATTTAGAAAAAGACCAAGAGGCACTTAAAGTATACTTGGAAGAAATCCACGATAAAACAATTTATTTCGATAGCGAAATCGAAAGATTACATTATCTTGTAGACAATAACTTTTATTTCAATGTCTTTGAAAAATATAATGAGGCAGATTTAATTGAAATTACAGAATATGCGAAATCAATTAATTTCCAATTCGCAAGTTATATGTCAGCAAGTAAATTTTATAAAGACTATGCACTTAAAACCAATGATAAACAACAATTTTTAGAAGATTATAATCAACACGTTGCTATCGTATCAATGTACTTAGCTAATGGTGATAAAAACCAAGCGAAACAATTTATTTCATCCATGGTTGAACAACGTTACCAACCAGCAACACCAACGTTTTTAAATGCTGGTAGAGCACGACGTGGAGAATTAGTGTCATGTTTCTTATTAGAAGTAGATGATAGTTTAAATTCTATTAACTTTATTGATTCAACTGCGAAACAACTAAGTAAAATTGGTGGCGGCGTTGCTATCAATTTATCAAAATTACGTGCACGTGGTGAAGCAATCAAAGGTATTAAAGGTGTAGCTAAAGGTGTATTACCTGTTGCTAAATCTTTAGAAGGTGGATTTAGTTATGCTGACCAATTAGGACAAAGACCTGGTGCAGGCGCAGTTTATTTAAACATCTTCCATTATGATGTTGAAGAATTTTTAGATACTAAAAAGGTAAATGCTGATGAAGATTTACGCTTATCTACTATTTCAACTGGTTTAATTGTCCCTTCTAAATTCTTTGATTTAGCTAAAGAAGGTAAAGACTTCTATATGTTTGCGCCACATACTGTAAAACAGGAATATGGTGTGACTTTAGATGACATCGATTTAGATAAATATTATGACGACATGGTTGCAAATCCAAACGTTGAGAAAAAGAAAAAAGATGCTCGTGAAATGTTAAATACGATTGCACAAACACAATTACAATCAGGTTATCCTTACTTAATGTTTAAAGATAATGCGAATAAAGTACATGCTAATTCTAATATTGGTCAAATTAAAATGAGTAACTTATGTACTGAAATTTTCCAATTACAAGAAACATCTGTAATAAATGATTACGGCACTGAAGATGACATTAAAAGAGATATTTCATGTAACCTAGGATCATTAAATATTGTTAATGTAATGGAATCTGGAAAATTCAGAGACTCAGTTCATACTGGTATGGATGCATTGACTGTGGTTAGTGATGAAGCTAATATTCAAAACGCACCTGGTGTTAAAAAAGCAAACAGTGAGTTACATTCTGTTGGTCTAGGAGTTATGAATTTACACGGTTACTTAGCTAAAAATAAAATAGGTTATGAATCAGAAGAAGCTAAAGATTTTGCTAATATCTTCTTTATGATGATGAATTATTATTCTATTGAACGTTCTATGCAAATTGCTAAAGAACGTGGAGAAAAATATCTTGATTTTGAGAAATCTGACTATGCAAATGGAAAATATTTCGAATTCTACACATCTCAAGAATTTGAACCACAATTTGAAAAAGTACGTGAATTATTCGAAGGATTAGATATCCCAACTGCTGAAGATTGGAAAGTACTACAAAAAGACGTTGAACAATATGGTTTATATCACGCATATCGATTAGCTATTGCACCAACTCAAAGTATTTCATATGTGCAAAATGCTACAAGTTCAGTGATGCCTATTGTTGATCAAATTGAAAGACGTACTTATGGTAATGCAGAAACGTTTTATCCAATGCCATTTTTATCACCAGAAACAATGTGGTATTACAAATCAGCATTTAACACTGATCAAATGAAATTAATTGATTTGGTATCAACAATTCAAACTCATGTTGACCAAGGTATTTCAACAATACTATATGTTAACTCAGAAATTTCTACTCGAGAACTTTCTAGATTATATGTATATGCTCATCATAAAGGTTTGAAATCTCTATACTATACTCGTAATAAATTATTAAGTGTAGAAGAATGTACAAGTTGCGCTATCTAAAATCATAAACAAACATAATAGAACATTAAGCTTAATCTAATTGAATTTATGATTTAGAGTATCTAAAAGAATAAAGAAAAGTGGTTGAGACATAAAGTCTTTGTGCTCTGGGAAACTGATTAACGGCGTCCCAAAAGCAGGATTTTCGGCAGAAGGGACCCAACACAGAGAATTTCACAAAGAAATTCTACAAGTAATGCAAGTTGGGCAAACTCACACGATTCGACAAAATTTGAGAAACAATATTGCTCATCGTCCGGTTCTGCTCAAATCCTAAGCGCTTTTGTCCCGACCTCTGTTAATACATAACCTTAATAAGGGATTAGGTAGTTTAATTGAAAGTTAGTGGTTATCTGTCACCTTAATTAAAGGATAGGAGGATTATTATTCATGAAGGCCGTCAATTGGAATACCCAAGAAGATATGACTAATATGTTTTGGCGTCAAAATATATCTCAAATGTGGGTAGAAACAGAATTTAAAGTATCAAAGGATATCGCAAGTTGGAAAACGTTATCTGAAGCTGAAAAGAATACATTTAAAAAAGCGTTAGCAGGTTTAACAGGTTTAGACACACACCAAGCAGACGATGGTATGCCATTAATAATGCTTCATACTACTGATTTAAGAAAAAAAGCAGTATATTCATTTATGGCAATGATGGAACAAATTCATGCTAAAAGTTATTCTCATATTTTCACTACATTATTACCTTCTAGTGAAACAAACTATTTATTAGATACGTGGGTTATTGAAGAACCTCATTTAAAATATAAATCAGATAAAATCATCGAAAACTATCATAAATTATGGGGTAAAGAAGCTTCCATTTTCGACCAGTACATTGCTAGAGTATCAAGTGTTTTCTTAGAAACATTTTTATTCTATTCAGGTTTTTACTATCCACTATATCTAGCTGGTCAAGGAAAGATGACAACATCTGGAGAAATTATTCGTAAAATATTATTGGATGAATCTATTCATGGTGTCTTTACTGGATTAGATGCACAAAGCTTAAGAAATGAACTATCTGAAAGTGAAAAGCAACGAGCTGATCAAGAAATGTATAAATTATTAAAAGAGTTATATGATAATGAAGTATCATATACACATCTGTTATATGATGACATTGGATTAGCAGAAGATGTACTGAATTACGTTAAATATAATGGTAATAAAGCATTATCAAATCTTGGTTTTGAACCTTATTTTGAAGAACGTGAATTCAACCCTATTATTGAAAATGCCTTAGACACTACAACTAAAAATCATGATTTCTTCTCTGTAAAAGGTGACGGTTATACACTGGCTCTAAATGTTGAAGCTTTAAGAGATGAAGATTTTATATTCGATGACGAGAAATAAATAATAAACAGTCTTAATTTTAATCGCTATGAGATTAAAATTAAGACTTTTTTTATGTTTTTAACTTAAATATTAAAATTAATCAAATTTACAGCAATATTTTTCGAAAACCTATTGAATATTACCAATAAATTCTGTAACATTTTAAATGATAACGATTATCATTATCGTCAGAAATAATAAGAATTACTATTCAAGGAGAAAGTGTTATGAAGTTTTTATTTAAGCGATATGTTTTACTCATCTTTCTCGTTGCGTTTACGGTTCTTTCTTTATTTGTTGGTGTTAGCCAAATATCGATTACTGATATTTTCCATCTTAACAGCGACCAATTAAATATTATTTTATCGAGTCGTATTCCTCGAACAGTTAGTATTCTCATATCAGGTAGTAAATTGGGTATCGCTGGTTTAATTATGCAACAAATGATGCAAAATAAATTTGTAAGTCCAACGACAGCAGGTACGATGGAATGGGCAAAATTAGGTATTTTATTATCTTTAATTTTCTTTCCTAAAGGACATATACTTATCAAATTAATTTTTGCTGTTATATGCAGTGTAGTTGGAACTTATTTCTTTGTTAAATTAGTTCAACTTATTAAGGTAAAAGATGTCATCTTTATTCCGTTGTTAGGTATTATGCTTGGTGGCATAGTTTCTAGTTTTACGACATTTATTGCGTTACGTACAAATGCAGTTCAAAGCATAGGTAATTGGTTGAATGGTAATTTTGCCATTATTACTAGTGGTCGTTACGAAGTATTATATTTAAGTATTCCGTTTTTAATAATTACATATATATTTGCGAACCATTTTACGATTGCGGGTATGGGCAAAGACTTCAGCCATAACTTAGGAGTTAACTATGAAAAAATAATTAACATCGCTTTATTTATAACTGCAACAATTACTGCGCTTGTTGTTGTCACTGTTGGTACATTACCATTTCTAGGGTTAATTGTTCCTAATATCATTTCAATTTATAGAGGAGACCATTTAAAACATACTTTACCTCATACAATGATGTTAGGTGCGGTCTTTGTGCTGTTTTCAGACATTATAGGTCGACTAATCGTGTACCCATACGAAATTAACATCGGTTTAACTATAGGTGTGTTTGGAACTATTATATTCCTTATCTTATTGATGAAAGGTAGGGGTAATTATGCTAACTAAACACAATAAGAAAGTATTGTTACTAACCTTAATCACACTAATTATAGGTGTTTTATATTTATTGTTAGGTATTGATTTTGAAATATTTGATTATCAAATCCAAAGTCGTTTAAGAAAATTCATATTAATTATTTTAGTTGGCGGTGCTATAGGTACTTCCGTTGTTATTTTCCAAGCTATTACGACAAATCGGTTACTGACACCATCAATCATTGGTCTTGATTCCGTATACTTATTTGTGAAAATTTTACCTGTGTTTATATTAGGAACTCAATCCACATTAGTTACTAATGTTTATATTAATTTTGTCATTACATTATTAGCAATGGTATTATTTGCGCTTTTCTTATTCCAAGTTTTATTTAAAATAGGCCATTTTTCTGTTTATTTCATACTTTTAGTTGGCGTCGTACTTGGAACATTTTTTAGAAGTATTACAGGTTTTATCCAATTAGTTATGGATCCAGAATCATTTTTAGCTGTTCAAAGTACAATGTTTGCTAACTTTGACGCTTCTAATTCAAAACTTGTTGGATTTTCAGCTATCGTATTAGCCGTGTTAATCGTCATTACTATTATCTCGCTTCCATATTTAGATGTCTTATTGCTCGGTAGAGAACAAGCAATTAATTTAGGCGTCAATTATGAAAAAGTAACAAGATTATTTCTCATTGTTGTTGCTATTTTAGTATCTGTTTCAACAGCTTTAGTAGGTCCAATTACATTTTTAGGACTATTAACTGTCAATTTAGCACATGAATTTATCAAGACTTATGAGCATAAATATATACTACCTGCTACATTATGTTTTAGTTGGATAAGTTTATTTATAGCGCAATGGGTTGTTGAACATCTTTTTGAAGCGACTACTGAAGTAAGTATAATTATTGACCTTATAGGTGGAAGTTACTTTATATACTTATTAGTTAGAGGGAGAAATGCCAATTGATCCAAATTCAAAGTTTAAATAAATCCATTCAGAAGAAGAAAATTTTAAAAGATATTAATGTTGATATTGAAAAAGGAAAAATCACATCACTTATTGGTCCAAACGGTGCAGGAAAAAGTACTTTATTATCAACAATCACAAAGTTGATTCAGATTGATAGTGGCACTGTCAAAATTGAAGATAAGTGTATGGATGATTACAAAACAGATGAATTAGCTAAAAAAATTTCAATATTAAAACAAACTAATCATACTGAAATGAATATTACTGTTGAACAATTAGTTAATTTTGGAAGATTTCCTTATTGCAAAGGACACTTAAAACAAGAAGATAAAGAACAAGTACAATATGCCTTAGATTTATTACAGTTAAATGAAATAAAGGATAGAAATATCAAAACACTGTCAGGAGGACAACGTCAACGCGCTTATATAGCGATGACGATCGCACAAAATACTGAATACATTTTATTAGATGAACCACTAAATAATCTAGATATGAAACATTCAGTACAAATTATGCAAACTTTGCGTACATTAGCAAAAACATTAAATAAAACAATCGTTATTGTATTACATGATATTAATTTTGCATCCTGTTATTCAGATAATATTATTGCTTTAAAAAATGGTGAACTTGTTCGTTCTGGTAGTAATCAAACTGTTATTCAAAGCAATGTATTAAGAGAATTATATGAAATGGATGTCAAAGTTGAAAATGTAAATGGTCAACGTATTTGTCTATATTATGATGAATTGATATTGAATTAACACTAGTTTTATTAGACCTTTAAAGGAGTGATGCTTATAGTATATGGATAAATCAATCTATTCAAACACGTTCCTCTCAGCCAATCGATAAAATTAAAAAGGAGTTATTACATAATGAAAAAATCTATTTTAGTCTTATTATTATCTTTAGTATTAGTTTTAGCAGCGTGTGGTAACAACTCTAACAACGATGATTCAGATTCTAAATCTGAAAAAAGTGGTTCAAAAGACACTGTTAAAATCGAAAATAATTATGAAGCACAAGGAAAAGAAAAAGACGGTAGCGATGCTAAAAAGGTAAAAGAAACAGTGGAAGTACCTAAAAATCCTAAAAATGCTGTCGTATTAGATTACGGTGCTTTAAACGATTTAAAAGAAATGGGTCTTTCTAGTAAAGTAAAAGCTTTACCTAAAGGTGAAGGCGGTAAATCATTACCAGATTTCTTAGATGATTTTAAATCTGATAAATATTTAAATACTGGTAACCTAAAACAAGTTAATTTCGATAAAGTTGCAGAAGCAAAACCAGAAGTGATTTTTATTTCAGGTAGAACAGCTAATCAGAAAAATTTAGATGAATTTAAAAAAGCAGCACCTAAAGCTAAAATTGTTTACATGGGTACAGATGATAAACATTATCTAAAATCTATGAAAGAAAATACAGAAAAATTAGGTAAAATTTACGATAAAGAAGATAAAGCGAAATCATTAACTAAGAAACTAGATAAAAAAGTTGATGCAATGAAAGATAAAACATCTAAATTTGATAAAAAAGTAATGTATTTATTAGTCAATGAAGGTGAATTATCTACATTCGGTCCAGGATCTCGTTTTGGTGGTTTAGTATTTGATACACTTGGATTTAAACCAGTCGATAAACATGTAACTAAAGGACCACATGGTCAAAATGTTAATAACGAATATAGTAATAAAGAAAATCCAGATGTGATTTTAGCAATGGATAGAGGACAAGTTGTTTCTAATAATGCGACTGCTAAGAAAACATTAAATAATGATGTATTGAAAAACGTAAAAGCCGTTAAAGATCATAAAATTTATGAACTTGATCCTAAATTATGGTATTTTGCTTCTGGTTCAACAACAACTACTATGAAACAAATTGATGAATTAGAAGAAGTTGTAAAATAATAAATAATAAGCGCTAATAGCCTCATTGTGAGAGCCATTAGCGCTTTTATCATTTTAAATTATTAAACTTCGAAATAAAGATGGTAATGGAATTTACATCTATGATTAAAGTGAGATTGACATTTCGGACAAGATTCAACCATCATGTATTCGTTGATTGTCATTTCATTTTTACAGACACCACACATAATGGCATACTCGTTAAATTCATCTTCACTCCAGCGTTTGATAGGATGTGTCTCATGGTCGTTGTGACATTGATAACAAGGATAATATTTATTACAGCATTTGAATTTAATTGCTATAATATCCAAAAATGACTGATAATGTATGCATCTTGTTTCATTATCAACAATTGAACCGTAAACTTTCGGCAAAGAAACAAACCTCCTATAACCAATTAATCTGCGTCCGGATGTTCTCCTATAATACGTACCTCTGTATTTAATTCAACATCAAATTTATCTTTAACTGTTTTTTGAACATGATGGATTAAATCTTCATAATCTGTCGCCGTACCTTTATCTACATTAACCATAAAACCAGCATGTTTAGTTGAAACTTCAACACCACCAATACGATGACCTTGTAGATTAGAATCTTGAATTAATTTACCAGCAAAATGGCCTGGTGGTCTTTGGAAGACACTTCCACATGATGGATATTCGAGTGGTTGTTTAGTTTCACGGCGTTCAGTTAAGTCGTCCATTTTGGCTTGAATTTCTTTTAAGTTACCAGGTTCTAATGTAAATGCAGCTTCTAAAACTACGAGATGTTTTTTCTGTACGATACTATTTCTGTAGTCTAGTTCTAATTCTTGAGTTGTTAATTTAAGTAAATCACCATTTTCATTAACACATAGTGCATAGTCAATACAATCTTTCACTTCGCCACCATAAGCGCCAGCATTCATAAATACTGCACCGCCAATTGATCCTGGTATGCCGCATGCAAATTCTAAACCAGTTAGTGCGTAGTCTCTTGCTACACGTGAAACATCAATAATGGCTGCACCGCTACCCGCGATAATTGCATCATCTGATACATCAATATGCTTTAATGATAATAGGCTCAATACAATACCTCTAATGCCGCCTTCTCGGATAATAATATTCGAACCATTTCCTAAATAAGTGACTGGAATATTATTTTGGTTTGCATATTTAACAATCGCTTGTACTTCCTCATTTTTAGTAGGTGAAAGATAAAAATCAGCTTTACCGCCAGTTTCAGTGTAAGTGTATTTTTTTAAAGGTTCATCTACTTCAATAATGTCGTTTGGAATAATTTCTTGCAAACCTTTTAATATATCGTTTTTATTCACTATCCGTACGTCCTTTCTTTATTCAATACTAATATTATTATTATATCAATTTTATTTGCTATTTGCGAAATAAGAAGATATTATACGCAAAGTAAATCGACTAAGATGTGCATAATACATTATTATTTTATTTTGATTTATATGCTATATAATTATGATATGTTGAACATTTATAATGAGATTTTTAATATCGTAAATATAAATTTATATAATGATTGTAGATTATATGTTTCTCTTTATTTTAAGGGACCATATTGTTTGTATATATTTTCAAATATAGATTGCTTTTGGTTTTCATACGTTCTTATTGATTCAACATTGTTTAATAATTGTTTCTTTTTTTGAGCGAATTCATTTGCGATATCTATATTATTATTTAATATGTGATCGACAGTTTGATATTGTTCAAATAATTGAGTGTTTAATTGAACGATGTGTAAACGAATTTCTTGCTTTAATTCTCTAAGATTATTAAACTTTGCCATCATTACTTTCTTTTTATAAGCGTGATGTAATCGATAAAATCCAGCATAATTGAGACGCTTTTCATCTAATGATGTAATATCATGTAAATTATCTACACCGATAAGCAAATCAAGTATGGGTTCAGTCTCATAATTAAAATGCTTCGTTCCACCAATATGCTGTGTATATTTAATTGGTGAATCTAGTAAATTATACAATAGAGCGCTTGTTTCTTGATATAAATGGTTGTAATGGTCATCTGTTTGATATTTAATGAGAGGTTGAACATGCCCGTACATGGTTTTACTCCTTTGTTATAAATTGGTAAGCTATAAAGTCTGAGATACTATAACATAATTTATTTTCTTAATAAATACGTTTCTGTATAATGTTCTATGGTAAGGGGTGCAAATATGAAAAAAATAATACTTATCCCAGTGATTTTCCTCATTATTATCTCGTTAACAGCATGTAGTAATAAAACTAATTCAGATTTAAATCATTTTGAAAGCAAATTAGATGAAGTGAATCATAAACAAGATAAATTAAAAAAAGTTATGAAAAAAATAAATCTTAAAGAATTAGATCACTTAAGTAAAACAGACACTACTGATAAAAACAGAAAAGAGTTTATTAAACTTCAAGATGATATTGATCAACAATTAATACCTGCATTCAAAGAATACGAAAAATCTGCAAAACAATTGCCTGCTGAAACAAAAGAGGTTAAAGAGTTAAAATCTGAGTATCTTAAAACTGTTAAAGATAAAAAAAGTTCAATATATGATTTGAAAGATTTTGTAGACTTGTGTAACGATTCAATCAAAGATAATGAAGATATTTTAGATTATACTAAATTATTTGAGAAGAACCGCTCTCAAGTTGAAAAGAAAATAAATAATGCTTCTAATAAAGAAGATGCAAATCAATTAACATCAAAATTAGAAAGTAATAATAAAGATTTAAAACAAACTGCCAAAAAATATTTAGATACGTCTACAAGTGATGCAAAAACAGCCAAAAAAGCAATTGAAAATCATATTTCTCCTTTAATTGAGAAACAAATTAAAGATATAAATCAAACTAATATTTCTGATACAAATGTCGATAATGCCCGTAAGAACGCGATTGAAATGTACTACAGTTTAGAGAATTATTATGATACTCGTATTGATACTATAGAAGTTGGTGAAAAAATATCTAAAATAGATGTCGATAAGTTGCCAAAAGAGGGTAAAGATATAGATAAGCAAGATAAGGAATTTAATTCGAAATTAAAAAAGGTAAAACAAAAAAACAATTAATTTTGATTAGAATTAAATAAATTAAATAACCATGGTTAACATTGCTAAGTAAAATGTGTATAATTGTACCCACTGATATTATTTTCGGGATATGAATATCACGCATATGCTCAGAAAATGTGATAAATACTTTTAGAGGTGAATAGAATGGCTATAAAGCTGAGTTCAATTGACCAGTTTGAACAAGTGCTAAATGAAAATAAATATTTATTTGTTTTAAAACATAGCGAAACTTGTCCAATTTCTGCAAATGCGTATGATCAGTTTAATAAATTTTTATATGAACGCGATATGGATGGTTACTATTTAATAGTACAGCAGGAGCGTAAGTTATCGGACTATATTGCTGAAAAAACAAATGTAAAACATGAATCACCACAAGCATTTTACTTCGTCAATGGTGAAATGAAATGGAATGCTTCACATAGTGATATCAATGTTTCATCATTAGCTCAAGCAGAAGAATAATTTTTTCAGATAAGTGAACAAATAATTGAGTAATGAACGTAAATTTTAATTAACTTTGTGTTCATTTAAAAGATAAAAGTCATTTTATTACTATGATGTAGTAGTGAAATGGCTTTTTTAGTTATTAAAACGAAATATGGTTTATCATTTATGGTTTGCTAGTGAATAGGATATAATAAATCAATATTCAAAATGTAATTGTTTTAATATAATTTGTAATAGCTTTTATTGTGAAATATGCAGCATTCATATGTATAATATGTTAGTGTAAAATATTAATTATACGATGAATCTATAAATTATATTTAAAACATCATATAAATGATTTTAATAAGTAACACTATATATAAAACAAGGTGGTTAAGGCGATGAAAGTTTTAGTAGCCATGGATGAATTTAATGGTATTATTTCTAGTTATCAAGCAAATAGATATGTAGAAGAAGCGGTTGCTAGTCAAATTGAAAAGGCAGATATAGTGCAAGTGCCATTATTTAATGGCCGCCATGAATTAATGGATTCTGTCTTTTTATGGCAGTCTGGTAGTAAATATCGAGTTGCCGCTCACGATGCAGATATGAATGAAGTAGAGGCAATATATGGTCAAACTGATAGTGGAATGACAATTATAGAAGGTAATTTATTTTTAAAAGGTCAAAAACCAATTCAACAAAGAACTAGTTATGGTTTAGGAGAAATATTAAACGCAGCACTAGACAACGATGCTAAACATATTATTATTTCATTAGGTGGAATTGGCAGTTTCGATGGTGGAGCAGGGATGTTACAAGCCTTAGGTGCCAAATTCTATGATGATGAAGCAAATATTGTTGATGTGACAAAAGGTGCCCATGTCATTAAATATATTAGACGTTTAGATTTTTCAGAAATTCATCCGAAATTAGCTGAAGCTAATATTCAAGTGATGTCAGATTTTTCTAGTAGATTATATGGTAAGCAAAGTGAAATTATGCAAATGTATTCTACGCTAGGAATGACTCAAAATGAAGCAGCAGAAATAGATAATTTAGTATGGTATTTTAGTGAATTATTTAAAAGTGAGTTAAAAGTGACGATTGGACCTATCGAGCGTGGTGGTGCTGGTGGCGGTATTGCTGCGGTATTAAAAGGATTATATCAGGCAGAAATTTTAACTAGTCATGAGCTAGTAGATCAAATTACACATTTAGAAGATTTGGTACAACAAGCAGATTTAATTATTTTCGGTGAAGGGTTAAATGAACGAGACCAATTGTTGGAAACTACGACATTACGTATTGCAGATTTAACCGAAAAGCATAATAAAACATCAATTGCTATTTGTGCTACTGACGATAAATTTGATTTATTCGAAGGTAAAGGTGTGACAGCAATGTTTAATACATTTATCGACATGCCTGAAACTTACACTGATTTTAAAATGGGTATTCAAATTAGACATTATACTGTTCAAGCATTAAAACTATTAAAAACACAGTTTGATGTTAATCAATAAAACAAACTAAATAACACGCCTTGGTTGTCATTTTGTATAAGACAATCAAGGCGTGTTTATTATTGTATTTATTTATTTGAATTGGCTACTTCTTCAGCTATACCTACCATAACGTGGATAGCTTTTTCCATTACATTAATAGAAGCATATTCATAAGGACCATGGAAATTGCCACAACCTGTAAAAATATTTGGTGTTGGTAAGCCCATAAATGAAAGTTGTGAACCATCTGTACCACCGCGAATTGGATCGGTATTTGGTTTAATATCTAATTGATTGAATACTTTAGTTGGAATATCAATAATATGTTGATGTGGTTTTATTTTTTCAGCCATATTATAGTATTGATCTTCAACATCGACTTTAACAGGATAATTTTCGAAATGTGAGTTAATATCGTCACGAATTTCCATAAGTCGTTTTTTACGTAAATCGAATTTCTTTTTATCATGATCTCGAATAATATATTGTAATGTTGCTTTTTCAACGTTACCTTCAAAGTTCATTAAATGATAGAAACCTTGATAACCTTCAGTACGTTCAGGAACTTCATTTGGAGGTAACAAACTATTAAATTGTTGTCCAAGTGAAATGGCATTAATCATAGCATTTTTGGCAGAACCAGGATGTACGTTCACACCATGACAAGTAATAGTAGCTGCTGCAGCATTAAAGCTCTCGTATTGTAGTTCACCAAGTTGACTACCATCCATTGTATATGCGAAATCAGCATTAAAACGTTCAACATCAAATTGATATGGACCGCGACCAACTTCTTCATCTGGAGTAAAGCCAACACGGATTTTACCATGTTTAATTTCGGGATGTTCAATAAGGTATATTAGACCTTCCATAATTTCAACTACACCGGCTTTATCGTCAGCACCTAATAATGATGTACCATCAGTAATCATTAGCGTATCACCGATGACATGTTTAAGTTCAGGGAAGACTTTAGTATCTAAAATTCGATTTGTTTGTCCTAGTTGAATTGGTTTTCCATCATATTTTTCAATGATTTGCGGATTAATACCAGTCGCATTAAAGTCAGGTGATGTATCAACATGTGCTAAAAATCCAACAGTTGGTACGTCCGCATCTATGTTGCTTTCTAATGTAGCAAACAGATAACCATGATCATCCATATCTGTTTCAAGGCCCAAATCTTTTAATTCTTTCTCCAATAGATTTAGTAAATCCCATTGTTTAGTTGTAGAAGGCGTAACATTAGAATTTGGATCTGATTGTGTATCAATTTTTACATATCTTGTTAATCTATCAATTATTTGTTCTTTCATGTTAGACATCCCCTTAAACTCTGTTATTCATATTATAAGATTTCTTATAAGATTTACCTTTAATCTTACCATAATACTGTTTGATACGTGTGTAGATATAATAGATAATTTCTGCAACAAGAATACCAAACGAAATCGCACCAGATATTAGTGTAACTTCTAAAAAGGTATTTACTGCATTTGTATAATTATTTGAAACTAAATAACGTGTAGCTTCATAAGCTGCGCCACCAGGTACAAGTGGGATAATTCCAGGAACAATGAAAATGATAACAGGTCTTTTGTAACGTCTACTCATCGTATGACTTAATAATCCTAATATTAAGCTACCTAAAAAGGAAGCACCTACTTTACCAAATTGCATGTCTACAGTGAATTGATAAATAGTCCACGCTACCGCACCGACAAACCCACAAGCTAACAATAGTCGACGAGGCGCATTAAAAATGATGGAGAATAGGACTGTGGAAATGAAACTGATTGTAAAGTGAAATAAATAAAATAACAATATGAACAGCCTCTCTTAAAAAATTAGTAATACAATTGCAACACCGGCACCAATAGCAAATGCAGTTAACGCTGCTTCAACACCTCTAGACATACCTGCTAATAGTTCTCCTGCAAGCAAATCTCGAATCGCATTGGTAATTAGAATACCAGGCACAAGAGGCATTACACTAGCAATAGTAATAATATTTTGATTGGTCGCTAAGCCAATTTTAGAACTCGCAACTGCTATTGATATAACGACTGAAGCAGCAACAAATTCTGAGAAAAATTTAATTTGGATATAACGTTGAACTAGACTAAAGGTTAAAAATGCAGCGCCTCCAGCTATCGCAGCTATCCAACAATCTGATGCGACACCACCAAACATAAATAAGAAAAATCCGCATGCAATGGCTGCTGCAAATAAATTAATTAAAAAAGAATATTGCAACGAAGCACTTCTAAGGTGGATTAATTCAGACTTAGCTTCATCTATTGTAAGTTGATTGTTAGAAATTTTACGAGATAAGCTATTTGTTAAAGCTATTTTTTCCAAATCTGTCGTTCTCTCTCTGATTCGTATCAGTCTTGTACTTGTTCGATCATTTAATGAAAAAATGATAGCGGTAGAAGTTACAAAACTATATGTATCATATAAGCCATAGCTATGTGCAATTCTATTCATTGTATCTTCAACTCGGTATGTTTCAGCACCCGCTTCAAGTAATATTCTTCCAGCAATCAATACAACATCAATCACTTTATTTTCATCAATGATAGTGATTGAGTCAGACATGAACAACCACCTCCTAGTTAATTTATTGATATGAATAATTGAAGTGTACAACTTGCGCTAACAACTTTCAATAGAGGAAGGCAGATTGAAAAGATTATGTAATGAAGAAAGTAGAAGGGGAGAATAAAAATAAAAGCAAAAAGAAGACTTAATTTAGTTGTCTTCTTTTTGCTTCTAAGGTTGGAATTTATTTCCTAGGTTATGACTACCGTTTAAAAATAGGTCATTATAATTTGATAATTGGATTAAACATTACCTTATTTCTACCTTCGCTTTTCGCGACATGGACCATGTCATCTGCATCTTTAAATACGCGTCTTTGAGATTTACGATCATCTCTCGTTAAATATCCTACACCGATAGAGACTGAAAGTTTGATGACTTCCTTATTAGGTAAATGGAATGACGATTTTTCTACACCTTGTCTAATGTTTTCAGCGAGTTTTACACTTTGATCTAATGTGTAATCATTAATGACAACTGAAAATTCTTCTCCACCATTTCTAAAAATTGAAAATTGTTTGGGAACATAATTTTTTAGTAATTGAGACATTTGTTTTAATACAGCGTCACCTGCTTGGTGAGTATATGTATCATTAACATCTTTAAAACCATCAATATCAATAAGTAATAAACCTAAACTTTCTTTATGTTCTTCAGTATATTTTGATAATTGATTTAAATGTCTATCAAATTCTTTAACATTTCCAAGTCCAGTTAAATAATCATATTTATCTTCGTTTTCATAACGATTAACTAATGAGAAGAAATGCCATATGTCTACGAAAGTAATTGCAGAGGCAATTGTAATGATAAATGAAATAGGAATTAAGATAGCAATCTCAATCAAATCATATATCGGACTAAATAAAGCTAAAATAAATAAGATGATAATACTAATCGTATTTAAAATAAGTAAAGATACGATGTCGTTTTGTTTCAAAAATGGACCTACAGCACTAACGACACCAGCAATAACAATTAGAGTAATACCATAGATAATTGAATTATCGAAAATAAGCACATCTACTAGTGCTACAATAATAGCAGAAGTAAGTGTATAAATCATATTGGTATAACGCCCTAAAAATAATAAAGGAACAAATGTTAAATGTACTAAGTATTCTAAACGGAATGGTATAGGATAAGCAGCTAATAATAGTGCTACAAGCGTCATTAAAACAGTGACATATTCTTTTGAAAAGACCATTCTTTTATTTTCAGAGTATTGCAGTCTATGAAATAAATAAATACCTGCAACCATGACTGAAATATTATATATAATTGCTTCAAACATAGTTTTACCGACTCCTTTATTGACCAATAGTTATTGTAAGTGAAAACTTACAATTTGTCATTAGTCAGACTAAAATTTTCCTATACATAATAGAGATTAATGTTAAAATATAAATTTAAGTGATATGATGAAAAAAATGAGTTTCGTCGTAAGAGATTTTTTGTTTCATTGTAGATAATACATAGTATTAATATTGTTATTATATGGGATGTTTTGTAAGTCTAATAACTATTTTTACAAGGGAATTGTTTATATGGAATACTGATTCCAACAATACGTGTATAATATATAATTAGAAATAAGCGCTTTTAAGTATAAAAGGTAACGTTTAATGAAAATGTAGAAATACGAAGGATATTTTAATTTATAATAAATAAAGGAAGTAAAATGGTTGGATTTCTTAATATTTTTCTTTAATGATAGAAACTAACTTAAATTTGATGAAGGTGAACTGATGTATACATTATTACTTATTGCATTTACTATGATAGTCAGTTTAATAATAACCCCCATTATTATTGCGTTATCTAAAAAATTAAATTTAGTAGATAAACCCAACTTTCGTAAAGTACATACAAAGCCAATTTCAGTAATGGGTGGTACGGTTATTTTATTTTCATTTTTAGTTGGAATGTGGCTCGGACATCCAATTGAAAGAGAAGTAAAACCATTAATCATTGGCGCTATTTTAATGTACGTTGTTGGATTAATTGATGATATTTATGATTTAAAACCATACTTAAAATTAGCTGGCCAAATCATAGCAGCTTTAGTTGTTGCGTTTTATGGAGTCACAGTCGATTTTATTTCACTACCAATGGGACCAACGATTCATTTCGGTATTTTAAGTATTCCTATAACAGTGATTTGGATTGTAGCTATAACTAATGCGATTAATTTAATCGATGGTTTAGACGGATTAGCATCTGGCGTGTCAGCGATTGCTTTGATGACAATAGCATTTATTGCAATTTTACAGGCGAATGTTTTTATTATAATGATTTGTTGTGTATTAATCGGATCATTATTAGGTTTCTTATTCTATAATTCTCACCCAGCTAAAATATTTTTAGGTGACAGTGGGGCACTGATGATAGGATTTATAATTGGATTTGTATCATTGTTAGGTTTTAAAAATATTACATTTATAGCTTTATTTTTCCCAATCGTTATTTTAGCGGTACCGTTTATAGACACAATTTTTGCTATGATACGCCGAATGAAAAAAGGTCAACATATTATGCAAGCAGATAAATCCCATTTGCATCATAAATTATTAGAACTTGGTTATACTCATCGCCAAACTGTACTATTAATTTATTCAATTGCGATATTATTTAGTTTATCAAGTATTATACTTTATCTATCACAACCACTCGGTGCTTTAATGATGTTTATTTTAATTCTATTAACTATTGAACTTATTGTTGAATTTACTGGTTTAATTGATGATAATTATAAACCAATATTAAAACTCATTACTAAAAGAGATAATCGTCCGCAACATCAATACGAAGAAAAACATGATCACTAAACGAGATAAAGCTATCAAAAAATGACATATGAGCATTTACTATTAATAAATGCATGTCGTTTTTTTGATAGCTTTTTTTAGTCTGTAGAGATATCGAAAGGTAGCATTTTGCTATCTTCAGTTTGGATTTCATAATTCCCAGCGGTTGTTTTATTTAAGAACTCGATAAACTTATCGTACTCTGTTTGAACTACATCTATTTCATAACTTACTTTGTCAGTATAGCTTTGATTTCTAAGCATAAAAGTAGTTGATTCTAATTCGTATTCAAATTTGCCAGTTTGATCGTAACTTAAAGTGACTGTCACTGGTATAGCTGATCTCAATTCTACACGGCCAATGTCGTAAATCACATCTCGGACAGCACCACTATATGCTCTAATAAGTCCGCCACCACCGAGTTTAATTCCACCAAAGTAACGAGTGACAACAACACAAGCATCATGAATATCTAGTTTTTTTAATATTTCTAACATCGGTACACCTGCTGTGCCACTTGGTTCACCGTCGTCGTTTGCTTTTTGAATATTCATTTCAGGACCTACTGTATAGGCTGAACAATTATGCGTTGCATCTTTATGTTGAGTTTTAACTTCATTGATAAATGATTTAGCTTCTTCTTCAGAAGTCACCGGTTTAATATGAGCAATAAAACGTGATTTATTAATAACATTTTCAAATGTATGTTCTTTTTTTACAGTGATGATTGGTTTTGACATCGTTTCACTTCCAAATCTATAATTTTCATATTAGTATTATACACTCTGTAAATACTTAAAATAAAATGTTTAAATGGCAATTTCTTTTTTTGATAAAATATTGTATTATTACTATGAGTATAATTGAGGAGGACTACTATGAAGATTGCTGTAATGACTGATTCTACTAGCTATCTATCTCAAAATTTAATCGATAAATATGATATTCCAGTTGCACCATTAAGTGTGACGTTTGATGATGGTGTAAGCTATACAGAAAGTACAGATGTAGATATTGATCGTTTTTATGAAAAAATGGCAACGTCTGCGACAATACCTACTACAAGTCAACCTGCTGTAGGTGAATGGATTCAACGATATGAAAACTTAAGAGATAAAGGCTATACAGATGTAATAGTTGTATTCTTATCTAGTGGAATTAGTGGGAGCTATCAATCTGGTAAGCAAGCTGGTGAAATAGTAGAAGGCATTAATGTATATGCATTTGATAGTAAGCTTGCGGCTATGATGGAAGGTTGTTACGTATTACGTGCAATTGAAATGGTGGAACAAGGTTATAAGCCAAATGATATCATAGCAGAATTAACAGATATGAGAGAACATACAGGCGCTTATTTAATAGTAGATGATTTAAAAAATCTACAAAAAAGCGGACGAATCACAGGTGCACAAGCTTGGGTAGGTACATTGTTAAAAATGAAACCAGTACTTAAATTTGATGACGGTAAGATAGTCCCTGAAGAGAAGGTACGTACGAAAAAAAGAGCACTTAAAGCATTAGAAGAAAAAGTGTTAAACCAAGTTAAGGACTTTGATGAAGTAACGATATTTGTGATTAATGGTGATAAGACTGAAGATGGTAAAGCATTACTAGACTCTGTTAAAGAAAATGCACCATCACATAGTCAAGTTGCTTATTCAGAATTCGGACCGGTAATCGCTGCCCATTTAGGTTCAGGTGGATTAGGTTTAGGTTACACTGCCCGTAAAGTAAGACTTGATTAATATTTATAGAGGGCATATTGGATTGTACATCAACAATCTAGTATGTCTTTTTATTTTGGAGGAAAATAAAATATTACAATATGGAAAAATCATTCAACCAGATGTGACATTAACTAATGAACAGATCGCAAATATAAGTAAAGGCGTCATATTGAAAAATAATCGATGGCATTGTGTTCAATGTGAAACGAATAAACAAATATATTTTCATAGTTACTATTCTGATTATAATGAGAAGGAAATTGTTTATTGTAGAAAATGTATTCAATTAGGTCGTATGGATAGTCAGACTGATTATAGAATATTGCAGAGTAAACAAAAGGTTTCAGAATGTAATTATCAATTAGACTTCAATCTTTCTGAACAACAAAACTATGCTTCAAAACAAATTGTAGATGCTATAAAAGAGAAAAGAAAGATACTGCTTTATGCAGTAACCGGAGCAGGAAAGACAGAAATGATTTTCGAAGGTATAAAAGTAGCTAGAAATAAAGGTGATAACATAGCCATTATATCACCACGAGTTGATGTAGTCGTAGAAATAAGTCAACGTATTAAAGATGCTTTTTCTCAAGAAAACATAGATGTGTTACACCAAAATTCACCACAACAATTTGATGGACATTTTATCATTTCAACCGTGCATCAATTATATAGATTTAAAAATCATTTTGACACCATTATTATTGATGAAGTAGATGCTTTTCCGCTTTCTATGGATGATGATCTAATTAGTGTGATTCATTCAGCCTCTAAACATTCAGCATGTCAAATTTTCATGACAGCAACACCACCGAGAAAACTATTATCTTCCATAGAAAAAGACAATGTAATTAAACTGCCTGCAAGATTTCATAGACAACCTTTACCAGTTCCAATTTTCCAATATTTAAAATTCAACTCTCGAAAAATTCAATTTAAGTTATTAAATATTCTGATAGAACAAAAACAATGCCAACGTTATACATTAGTATTTTTCAATCATATTAATAGCATGATTGAAGCCTATGAAAATTATCAATCACATATTCAAAATTTAATCTATATTCATAGCGAAGATGATGAGCGGTTTGAAAAGGTTAATTCCCTAAGAGAAGGTAAACATCCAATAGTTTTCACAACAACCATTCTCGAAAGAGGGTTCACCATGGAAAAATTAGATGTAGTCGTTACAGAAGCGGATCAATTTTCAAAGGAGGCATTGATTCAAATAGCAGGTCGTGTAGGAAGAAAGAAACAAGCGCCAACAGGAAAAGTAATTTATTTGCATAATGGTGTATCAATGGCAATGATTTTAGCAAAGAAGGATATTAAAGACATGAATAAATTAGCTATTAGGAAAGGCTGGCTAGATATATAAATGCAACGATGTTTACAATGTTTAAATCCAATCAACGAAGCTATAACGATTATTAATTTTTATAAACCTCCAAGTGTTATATGTGAAAAGTGTTCTGAATTGTGGCAGAGAATAAGTTTAAAAGACGAATTTAAAAGGTGTACCCGCTGTTTAAAAGCTTTAGATAAAGATGAACAAAATTGTGAGGATTGCTTATTTTTAAAACAACATTTTAATATTGATTACCAATTAATATGTGATTATAAATACGAAGGAATTATGAAAGATATGATACATCAATATAAATTCTTGAAAGATCAATATTTAAGTAAGGTCATTGCTGAAATGATTAACGTACCAAAAGTGGATTATGATTATATCATTCCTATACCATCTCCCCATGAACGTAATATAATGAGAACTTTTAATCCAGTTGTAGAAGTATTAAAAGCTAAAAATGTGACTTACGATAATATATTGTCAATGAAATTAAGACCTAAACAAGCAAACTTAAATAAAAGATTACGCATAAAGGAAAGTAATCCATTTTATATTAATGAAGAAGTTGATTTAACTAATAAAACAATATTACTCATAGATGATATTTATACAACAGGATTAACTATTAACCATGCAATGTGTAAATTATCCGAATTAAATGTCAGAAAATTCAATGTGTTTGCGTTTGCAAGATAAGTGCGACGTGGTAAAATATAATTAAGCATTACCAATATAAGAGGTTAAAGGAGAGATTGACTATGATTAGATTTGAAATTCATGGAGATAACCTCACTATCACAGATGCAATTCGCAACTATATTGAGGAAAAAATTGGTAAGTTAGAGCGTTACTTTAATAATGTGCCAAATGCAGTTGCACACGTTAAAGTTAAAACTTATTCAAATTCAACTACTAAAGTTGAAGTAACAATCCCTCTTAAAGATGTTACTTTAAGAGCTGAAGAAAGACACGATGATTTATATGCAGGTGTTGATTTAATTACGAATAAACTTGAACGTCAAGTTAGAAAATATAAAACTCGTGTAAATCGTAAGTACCGTGATCGTGGTGATCAAGAAGTATTTGTTGCTGAAGTTCAAGAAGCACCACCTGAAGAAATTAGTGGCGCAGAAGAAAGTACAGACAATGATATTGAAATCATCCGTTCTAAACAATTTAGTTTAAAACCAATGGATTCTGAAGAAGCAGTTTTACAAATGAACTTACTAGGTCATGATTTCTATATCTTTACTGATCGTGAAACAGATGGCACTAGTATTGTATATCGTAGAAAAGATGGAAAATACGGTTTAATCGAAACATCTGAACAATAAAACTTAGATAAAGCTTATCTTAATTGAAATAAGCAAATATGTTTTTATAATTAAATGGACAGATAGATATGGGGGAGTGAGATTAGGGATTCATATAGGAATTCCTTCTCACTTCCTTTTTATATTTAAAGCTACTTGATAGATTAATGAATGAAAATTTATGGTTTAATAGAGGGTAAATAATGCTTATTTATATATAGTCTCACATATCATACAACGTTAACCATTATTGAAAATAACGAATTTCATATACCGTATAATAAATTTCGTAATTTATGCGAAGTTTATTTATTTGAGACGAGAAATAATACATAGTAACATGTTAGAATTAACTTGTTGACAATTCATTAGATTCAACATAAACATAGCATCATGCTAACTTAAATTTAGATGTTTGAATTTATGAAGAAAATAGCGTAAAGTATGTAAGCCTTAAAGACAAAAAATATTTACGTCATTGATAAAGGATAATTAGATATCCGAATGAGTATTTAAGTATAATTCTAAATGTATAAATGGTAAGATAAATTGTTGAAAGCCAAACAGTTTTTTAGCTAAAGGAGCGAACAGAATGGGATTTTTATCAAAAATTGTTGACGGCAATAAAAAAGAAACGAAAAAACTAGGGAAATTAGCTGACAAAGTACTCGCATTAGAAGAAGATACAGCTATTTTAACTGATGAAGAGATACGTAATAAAACGAAAGAATTTCAAGAAGAACTTTCTAAAATTGAAGATGTAAAAAAACAAAATGATTATTTAGATAAAATATTACCTGAAGCATATGCGCTTGTAAGAGAAGGTTCAAAACGTGTATTTAATATGATTCCTTACAAGGTTCAGGTAATGGGTGGTATTGCGATTCATAATGGTGATATTGCCGAAATGAGAACTGGGGAAGGTAAAACATTAACTGCAACAATGCCTACATATTTAAATGCATTAGCAGGTCGTGGTGTGCATGTTATCACTGTCAATGAATACTTATCTAGTTTCCAAAGTCAAGAAATGGCTGAATTGTATGAGTTCCTAGGTTTAACAGTTGGTTTAAACTTAAACAGTAAAACAACGACAGAAAAACGTGAAGCATACGCTCAAGACATCACATATAGTACTAATAATGAATTAGGTTTTGATTATTTAAGAGATAACATGGTAAATTATGCTGAAGAACGTGTAATGCGACCACTTCATTTTGCTATCATCGATGAGGTCGATTCTATTTTAATTGATGAAGCAAGAACACCATTAATTATTTCTGGAGAAGCTGAAAAATCAACATCTTTATATACTCAAGCAAATGTATTCGCTAAAATGCTTAAAGCGGATGAAGATTATAAATATGATGAAAAAACTAAATCTGTAAACTTAACAGAACAGGGTGCCGACAAAGCTGAACGTATGTTCAAAATTGATAATCTATATGATGTACAAAACGTAGATATTATTAGTCACATTACAACAGCATTAAGAGCTCATGTTACGTTACAACGTGACGTTGACTATATGGTTGTTGATGGAGAAGTACTTATCGTAGACCAATTCACAGGTCGTACAATGCCTGGTAGACGTTTCTCTGAAGGTTTACACCAAGCGATAGAAGCTAAAGAAGGCGTTCAAATTCAAAATGAATCTAAGACAATGGCATCTATCACATTCCAAAACTATTTCAGAATGTACAATAAATTAGCTGGTATGACTGGTACAGCTAAAACAGAAGAAGAAGAGTTCAGAAATATATATAATATGACAGTAACTCAAATTCCTACTAATAAACCAGTTCAACGTGTCGATAAATCAGACTTAATTTATATTAGTCAAAAAGGTAAATTTGATGCAGTTGTAGAAGATGTAGTTGAAAAACACAAAAAAGGTCAACCAGTTCTATTAGGTACTGTAGCTGTTGAAACGTCAGAATATATTTCAAACTTATTGAAAAAACGAGGCGTTCGACACGACGTTTTAAACGCTAAAAACCATGAACGTGAAGCAGAAATCGTAGCAGGAGCAGGTCAAAAAGGCGCTGTAACTATTGCCACAAACATGGCAGGTCGTGGTACAGATATTAAACTAGGTGACGGCGTTGAAGAAATCGGTGGTTTAGCGGTTATAGGTACAGAACGTCATGAATCACGACGTATTGATGACCAATTACGTGGTCGTTCTGGTCGTCAAGGTGATAATGGTGATAGCCGATTCTATCTTTCACTACAAGATGAACTAATGGTACGTTTTGGTTCAGAACGTTTACAAAAAATGATGAACCGACTAGGTATGGATGATTCTACACCTATTGAATCTAAAATGGTTTCAAGAGCTGTAGAATCCGCACAAAAACGTGTTGAAGGTAATAACTTTGATGCACGTAAACGTATCCTAGAATATGATGAAGTGTTACGTAAACAACGTGAGATTATTTATAAAGAAAGAAACGATATCATTGATAACGAAGATAGCTCACAAGTTGTAGATGCAATGTTACGTTCAACATTACAACGAGGCATTAACTATCATATTAACGAAGAAGAAGAAAACTTAGATTATCAACCATTTATTAACTATATAAATGATGTTTTCTTACAAGAAGGCGAATTAAAAGAATCAGAAATTAAAGGTAAAGATTCTGAAGATATTTTCGAAGTGGTATGGGCTAAAATTGAAAAAGCTTATGCTGAACAAAAAGAAACACTTGGCGATCAAATGAACGAATTCGAACGAATGATTTTATTACGTTCAATTGACAGTCATTGGACAGATCACATTGATACAATGGATCAATTACGTCAAGGTATTCATTTACGTTCATATGCACAACAAAATCCATTACGTGATTATCAAAATGAAGGACATGAATTATTCGATATAATGATGCAAAATATCGAAGAAGATACATGTAAATTTATTTTGAAATCAGTAGTACAAGTTGAAGATGACATTGAACGTGATAAAACAACTGATTTTGGTGAAGCAAAACATGCATCAGCTGAAGATGGTAAAGAAAAAGTTAAACAAAAACCTATAGTTAAAGGTGAAGAAATAGGTCGTAATGACCCTTGTCCTTGTGGAAGTGGCAAGAAATATAAAAATTGCCATGGTCAAGCATAATTTTGTGTAAAACAATGACAATAATATTTGATAGCCTGGGGCATAATTGTCTCAGGCTTTCACTTTTTGTAGAATTTAAAAAAACGGAGTTTAAAGAAGAGTTAAATGCTGTTAGCAAGCATTCATCTCTTTGATGACACGTTTATTTATCATACACTGCACTTAATCTTGAATATGATAGAATATAAATGTATAAAAATGATGTATCTGTTTATTTAAGATTAATTAAAAATAATATTTATGTTAAAACAATAAATCAAACTACAAGTGAAATAGGAGAGACATTATGGAATTATCAGAAATCAAACGAAATATAGATTCGTATCAAGACAATTTAAGTCAAATTAGGGGGTCTCTTTGACTTAGAAAATAAAGAGACTAATATACAGGAATATGAAGAAATGATGACTGAACCTAATTTTTGGGACAATCAAAATAAAGCACAAGATATTATAGATAAAAATAACGCTTTGAAATCTATCGTTAATGGTTATTATAAATTAGACGAAGCTGTTGAAGATATGTCAGCAACTGTTGAACTTTTACAAGAAGATTATGACGAAGACTTGAAACAAGAATTAGAAAATGACGTCGTTGCATTTAAAGAAGATATTGATCGTTTCGAATTACAATTACTGTTAGACGGTCCATATGATGCGAATAATGCTATTTTAGAGCTACATCCTGGCGCAGGTGGCACTGAATCACAAGATTGGGTGAGTATGTTATTAAGAATGTACCAACGCTATTGTGAACAGAGTGGTTTCAAAGTAGAAACAGTTGACTATTTACCTGGTGATGAAGCAGGAGTGAAAAGTGTGACATTATTAATTAAAGGTCATAACGCTTATGGTTATTTAAAAGCTGAAAAAGGTGTGCATAGGTTAGTTAGAATTTCACCTTTTGATTCGTCAGGTCGACGTCATACATCATTCGCATCTTGTGACGTTATTCCAGACTTTGATAACGATGAAATTGAAATCGAAATTAATTCTGATGACATTACAGTTGATACATTTAGAGCATCTGGTGCAGGTGGACAACATATTAATAAAACAGAATCAGCAATTAGAATTACCCACCATCCTACTGGTATTGTTGTTAATAACCAAAATGAACGTTCACAAATTAAAAACCGTGAAGCAGCTATGAAAATGTTGAAATCAAAATTATATCAACTTAAATTAGAGGAACAAGCACAAGAAATGGCAGAAATTCGTGGAGAACAAAAAGAAATAGGATGGGGAAGTCAAATTCGTTCATATGTATTCCATCCTTATTCAATGGTAAAAGATCATCGTACCAATGAAGAAACTGGTAAAGTAGATGCTGTAATGGATGGAGATATTGGTCCATTTATTGAATCGTATTTAAGATGGCAAATGGATAAATAAGTTATAAGTTAAATAGGCAATAATTGGAATAATATTTTGAAAGGTGCTTACGTGATAAGCGCCTTTTTAATTTATAATTTTTTAAGTATGTAGTAGTTAAATGTTTTGAAATCCATTTTAATAACGCAAATACGTATATTTGAAAAAGCCTATAACTAAATAACTCTATGCAATTAGTAGTTTGTAATATTACTCAGTAATATTTTGGCTAGGTGTAAAAATAGCCTAAAAAATTAATGGGATGACTGATACTAATGAATTTGTAATGAAATATATATGGCAAGTTTATATTATTGTGTATAAATATTATATTACATCAATTTAACATTACTCATTTTAAAATAATATTGTGGTATATTAAATTCATCAAATTAGAATTTACAACAAAGGAATGACATATTAATGAAGAAGACGTTTTTAGTATCATTATCATCAGCAGCTGCATTTATTGCATTAAGTAATGTTGCAGACGCTCAAGAACAAACATCTATATCTAATGTTAATGCATCTCAGAATGTAGCAGCAGTGGAAACTGACAGTGCGAGCCAATATATCGTCAAATCAGGTGATACGTTGTATCAAATCGCTTTAGATCATGATATTACTTTAGACGAATTGTATAAACTTAATCCTGGAGTAACACCATTAATTTTCCCTGGAGATATTATTGTAGTATCGCCAACAGGATTAGCAAACCAAGTTCAAAATACATCATATAGCTCTAATCAATTCGAAGCTGAAGAACCAATTCCATCAGCAAGTACACAATATAATAATGTGCCACAAGTATCAGCACCTCAAGTACAATATACAGCAGAACCATCGTATGAAGGTTCAAATGGTTTACATTCAATAAGTAATTCTGGGAACTTATATGCATTTGGTAATTGTACTTATTATGCATTTAATAGACGTGCTGAATTAGGCAAACCAATTGGTAGCCTTTGGGGTAATGCTGCTGACTGGGCTACTAGCGCTAGAAATGCAGGTTTCACAGTAAACAATACTCCAGTTGCAGGAGCAGTATTCCAATCTAATCCAGGTACTAATGGTGCTGGAGGATATGGGCATGTAGGTGTTGTTGAAAAGGTAAATAGTAATGGTACACTTACAGTTTCTGAAATGAACTGGAACGGTGGATTTAATGTTAAATCATATAGAACAATCACAAATCCAGGAAGTTATAATTATATACACTAATCTTTAACATTTAATAGGATTAAAATAGCAGTAATACAATGATTTAAAATTATTGTATTGCTGCTCATTTTTTATCGATATTTTGTGTACTAAGTGAAGGTTTTGAAAACGATATTAGGATATTGCTTTTAATCATAACGATGATTGGTATAATAAAAAATAAGTCTTCATCTATGATTAAATATAAAGGAGGCATCACACAATGGGCATTCATCAATATTATAAAAGATTATCTGATTTGGAAAAGCTTATTAGGTTGCCTGGCAAATTTAAATATTTTGAACATAACGTAGCTGCGCATTCATTTAAAGTAACTAAAATAGCACAATATTTAGGTACTGTAGAAGAATATAATGGTAATGTCATTGACTGGAAAAGTTTGTATGAAAAAGCTTTGAACCATGATTTTGCAGAAGTGTTTACTGGAGATATCAAGACCCCTGTAAAATATGCTAGTAGAGAGTTGAAAATGCTTTTTTCTCAAGTTGAAGAAGAAATGGTAGAGAATTTTATCGAAGAGGAAATTCCTTCTCAATATCGTGATATTTATAGATTGAGACTACAAGAAGGTAAAGATGACTCTATAGAAGGTCAAATACTAGCTGTAGCAGATAAAATTGATTTACTTTATGAAACGTTTGGAGAAATACAAAAACGTAATCCCGAACCATTATTTTTCGAAATATATGAAATGAGTTTAGAAACGATTATGCAATTCGATCATTTAGCTTCTGTTCAAGATTTTATTGATAATGTAATTCCTGAAATGTTAACTGAAAACTTTATCCCAAGAACAGAATTACGTGAAACGACAATGACAATACTTAATAAAAGAAACAGGTGAAATAAATGATTTGGTATGCATGTGCTGCATTTTTTCCTTGTATATTAATCGTTCTCTTTAGTGTAGTTACTAAAAATAAATGGATTGGTACTTCCGTAACTTTAATATTAATAGCTACGTCAATTTATAAAGGCTTTTTCCACAATGAATGGATTATCTTTATAGATGTTGTATCATTGCTAGCCGGATATTTAATCATAGATCAATTAGAATTTCACAAAAGAGAAGAATAACAGAAACAATACACTGAATTAACCATCATGATAAATAAATATTAGTTTAGAAAGCAAGCATAGTTCGTTAACTATGTTTGTTTTTTGTTTATCATATAATATAAAAATTTTAGCGAACAAATGTTTGTATTTCGTGGTGAAAATTTGTTAAAATAGATAATAAATTATGAATAAATAATCCCATGTATACTTATAAGAACAGACTGATGCATGACTAATAAATAATAAGGGAAATAGATTAATAAATTCGTATAGTAGGAGTAACACTCTTTCAAAGATACTCAATTAATAATAAGTAATAGATTTTAGATGCAAACAACTTAGGAGGCGTATGTCGTAATGGTCGAACATTATCCATTCAAATTAAATTCAGAGTTTGATCCACAAGGTGACCAACCTGAAGCTATAAAGAAAATTGTAAAGGGTGTTGAAGAAGGTAAAAGACATCAAACATTACTTGGTGCAACTGGTACGGGTAAAACATTTACAATGAGTAATGTGATTCAACAAGTGGGTAAACCTACATTGATAATCGCACATAACAAAACATTAGCTGGCCAATTATATAGTGAATTCAAAGAATTTTTCCCTGAAAATAGAGTGGAATATTTCGTTAGTTATTATGATTACTATCAACCTGAAGCATATGTACCATCTACGGATACCTTTATAGAAAAAGATGCTTCTATTAATGATGAAATTGATCAATTAAGACACTCTGCGACAAGTGCATTGTTTGAGAGAGACGATGTTATCATCATTGCTAGTGTAAGTTGTATTTATGGTTTAGGTAACCCAGAAGAATATAAAGATTTAGTTGTTAGCGTCCGCGTTGGTATGGAAATGGAACGCAGCGAATTACTAAGAAAATTAGTAGATGTACAATATACTAGAAATGATATAGATTTCCAAAGGGGTACATTTAGAGTCCGCGGTGATGTGGTAGAAATTTTCCCAGCATCTAGAGAAGAAATGTGTATTCGAGTGGAATTTTTCGGAGATGAAGTAGATCGAATTAGAGAGGTTAACTATTTAACTGGCGAAGTTATTAGAGAACGTGAGCATTTTGCTATATTCCCAGCATCTCACTTCGTTACTCGTGAAGAAAAAATGAAAGTAGCAATCGAACGTATTGAAAAAGAATTGGAAGAACGATTAAAAGAATTAAGAGATGAAAATAAACTACTTGAAGCCCAAAGATTAGAACAACGTACAAATTATGATTTAGAAATGATGCGGGAAATGGGCTTCTGTTCAGGTATCGAAAACTATTCAGTTCATTTAACATTACGACCATTAGGTTCTACACCTTATACATTATTAGATTACTTTGGTGATGATTGGTTAATTATGATCGATGAATCTCACGTAACATTGCCTCAGGTTAGAGGGATGTATAATGGTGACAGAGCGCGTAAACAAGTTTTAGTTGATCATGGTTTCAGATTGCCAAGTGCTTTAGATAACAGACCACTAAAATTTGAAGAATTTGAAGAAAAAACAAATCAATTAGTATATGTATCAGCAACGCCAGGACCATACGAATTAGAACATACTGATGAAATGGTCGAACAAATTATTAGACCTACAGGATTACTAGATCCGAAAATTGATGTACGTCCAACAGAAAACCAAATTGATGATTTGTTAAGTGAAATTCAAGATAGAATTGATAAGAATGAAAGAGTACTTGTTACAACGTTGACGAAAAAAATGAGTGAGGACTTAACTACCTATATGAAAGAAGCGGGTATTAAAGTAAATTATCTTCATTCAGAAATTAAAACGCTTGAAAGAATAGAAATTATTCGAGATTTAAGAATGGGTACATATGATGCCATCGTTGGTATTAATTTACTAAGAGAGGGTATAGATATTCCTGAAGTTTCTTTAGTAGTCATTTTAGACGCGGATAAAGAAGGATTTTTACGTTCTAATCGCTCATTAATTCAAACAATTGGACGAGCAGCACGTAATGATCGAGGCGAAGTAATCATGTATGCTGATAAAATTACAGATTCAATGAGATACGCCATTGATGAAACACAAAGACGTCGTGAAATACAAACAGCGCATAACGAAAAATATGGTATTACGCCTAAAACAATTAATAAGAAAATTCATGACGTTATTAGTGCTACTGTTGAAAATGACGAAACAAATGAAAATAAACAAACTGAACTACCTAAGAAAATGACTAAAAAAGAACGACAAAAAACGATAGAAAATATAGAAAAAGAAATGAAAAAAGCAGCTAAAGATTTAGACTTTGAAAAAGCAACAGAACTAAGAGATATGTTATTTGAATTAAAATCAGAAGGGTGACAATTAAATGAGAGAACCATCCATAGTAGTGAAAGGTGCAAGAGCGCATAATTTAAAAGGTGTCGATATTGAATTACCTAAAGACAAATTAATTGTAATGACAGGTATTTCAGGTTCAGGTAAGTCTTCATTAGCCTTTGACACTATTTATGCAGAAGGCCAAAGAAGATATGTAGAATCATTAAGTGCATACGCACGACAATTTTTAGGTCAAATGGATAAACCAGATGTAGATACTATTGAAGGATTATCACCGGCTATTTCCATTGATCAAAAGACAACAAGTAAGAACCCACGATCTACAGTTGCAACCGTAACTGAAATTTACGATTATATCAGATTATTATATGCTCGAGTGGGTAAACCTTATTGTCCAAACCATAATATTGAAATAGAGTCACAGACTGTTCAACAAATGGTAGATAGAATATTAGAATTAGAAACGCGAACAAAAATTCAATTGTTAGCTCCTGTGGTTTCACATCGTAAAGGAAGTCATGAAAAGCTAATCGAAGATATTGGCAAAAAAGGTTATGTACGTTTACGAGTAGACGGAGAAATTGTTGATGTTAATGAAGTGCCAGATTTAGATAAAAACAAAAACCATACTATAGAAGTTGTTGTTGATAGACTAGTCATTAAAGAAGGAATTGAAACAAGACTAGCAGATTCTATAGAAACAGCACTTGAATTATCTGAAGGAAGTTTAACAGTTGATGTAATTGATGGAGAAGACCTAAAGTTCTCTGAAAATCATGCATGTCCTATTTGTGGATTCTCAATTGGCGAATTAGAACCACGAATGTTTAGTTTTAACAGCCCATTTGGTGCTTGTCCTACTTGTGATGGGTTAGGTCAAAGATTAACAGTCGATATGGATTTAGTTATACCTGACCCAAACAAAACACTAAACGAAGGTGCCATTGAACCTTGGGAGCCAACAAGTTCAGATTTTTATCCAACTTTACTAAAACGTGTCTGTGAAGTTTATAAAATTAATATGGATAAACCTTATAAAAAACTTATCGATAGACAGAAAAATATATTAATGCATGGCTCAGGCGATAAAGAAATTGAATTTACATTTAACCAACGATTTGGTGGCGGCAAACGTAAAAGAAAAATGGTCTTTGAAGGTGTTCTTAATAATATTGATCGTCGATATCATGAATCACCATCAGAATATACTCGTGAAATGATGAGTAGATACATGACCGAGTTACCTTGTGAGACTTGTCATGGCAAGCGTTTAAGTAAAGAAGCATTGTCTGTTTATGTTGGTGGATATAATATAGGCGAAGTTGTTCAAGATTCGATTAAAGAAGCATTGAAATATTATCAAAACATTGAACTATCAGAACAAGACCAAGCAATAGCAAATCAAATTCTTAAGGAAATTATTTCACGTCTAGCTTTCTTAAATAATGTTGGGCTTGAATACCTTACATTAAACCGTGCTTCTGGAACATTATCTGGTGGTGAAGCACAACGAATTCGATTAGCAACACAAATTGGGTCTCGTTTAACAGGTGTACTTTATGTTTTAGACGAACCTTCAATAGGTTTACATCAGCGTGATAATGATCGTCTAATTAACACACTTAAAGAAATGCGGGATTTAGGCAATACATTGATTGTTGTAGAACATGATGATGATACGATGCGTTCTGCAGATTATTTAGTGGATGTAGGTCCAGGTGCTGGTAGTCACGGTGGTGAAATTGTTGCACAAGGTACACCAAAACAAGTGATGAAAGATAAAAACTCATTAACTGGACAATATTTAAGTGGTAAGAAGAAAATTGATGTACCTGAATATCGTCGGGAAGTTACGAAAAAGAAAATTAGTATTAAAGGTGCTAAAAGCAATAACTTAAAAAATGTAGATGTTGATTTCCCTCTATCAGTAATGACTGTAGTGACAGGTGTATCAGGCTCAGGTAAAAGTTCATTAGTTAATGAAGTGTTATATAAATCACTAGCACAAAAAATTAATAAATCTAAGGTGAAACCTGGAGAATATGATTCTATTAAAGGCATAGATCAATTAGATAAAATTATCGATATTGATCAATCACCGATTGGTAGAACACCACGTTCAAATCCAGCAACTTATACAGGCGTGTTTGATGATATAAGAGATGTTTTTGCTCAAACCAATGAAGCTAAAATACGTGGCTATCAAAAAGGTCGTTTTAGTTTTAATGTTAAAGGCGGACGTTGTGAAGCTTGTAAAGGTGACGGTATTATTAAAATAGAAATGCATTTCTTACCAGATGTTTATGTTCCTTGTGAGGTATGTGACGGTAAACGCTATAATAGAGAAACACTTGAAGTCACATATAAAGGTAAAAATATTGCTGATGTTTTAGAAATGACTGCTGAAGATGCAACTCATTTCTTTGAAAATATACCTAAGATTAAACGTAAACTACAGACATTAGTAGATGTTGGTTTAGGATATGTCACATTAGGACAGCAAGCAACAACTTTATCTGGTGGGGAAGCACAACGTGTTAAACTCGCATCAGAATTGCATAAACGCTCTACAGGACGTTCCATTTACATTTTAGACGAACCAACAACTGGTTTACATGTAGATGATATTAGCAGATTATTAAAGGTATTAAATCGTCTTGTTGAAAATGGTGATACTGTTGTGATTATTGAACATAACTTAGATGTCATTAAAACTGCAGATCATATTATTGATTTAGGCCCAGAAGGTGGCGATGGTGGTGGAACGATCGTTGCTACTGGTACGCCTGAAGACATTGCGAATGTAGAAAACTCTTATACAGGACAATATTTAAAAACTGTATTAGAAAGAGATAGAAATAAAGATTAATCATAAAAGAATGATGTTATAATTTATATTAAGGTGATTTCAGAGTATACTGGAATCATCTTTTTTAAATGTAGATATTTATCATCCAAATTAAAAAGAATACACATTTTTCAAAAACAATATACATAATAAAGTATTCAATAAGGCTTAATTTATAGAGCGTATTTTCTAAATATTAAATAAGCGTAACTTTTTGATATAGAAAGTAGTTTGATTTTTGATATGATTAAAGAAAGCGAAATTGTAGTAACATTTCAAATAGAGGTGAACACATGTTAACAACTGAAAGATTAGTTGAATTATTAAAATTAGAATTAATAGCTGGGGAAGAAGGATTAAATAAACCTATTAAAAACACAGATATCTCTAGACCTGGTTTAGAAATGGCTGGTTACTTCTCACATTACGCTTCAGACAGAATACAATTATTAGGTACGACTGAGTTATCATTTTATAATTTACTTCCAGATGATGAACGTCAAGGAAGAATGAGAAAATTATGTCGACCAGATACACCTGCAATTATAGTAACAAGAGGATTAGAGCCTCCTGAAGAATTAGTTGAAGCAGCAAAAGAATTAAATACACCACTTATTGTTGCTAAAGATGCAACGACAAGTTTAATGAGTAGATTAACAACATTTTTAGAACATGAACTAGCAAAAACAACATCATTACATGGCGTACTAGTTGATGTTTATGGTGTAGGTGTTCTCATAACTGGTGACTCTGGTATCGGTAAAAGTGAAACAGCATTAGAATTAGTTAAAAGAGGACATAGATTAGTTGCTGATGACAATGTTGAGATCAAAGAAATTACTAAAGATGAATTAATAGGTAAACCACCAAAATTAATAGAACATTTATTAGAAATACGTGGTTTAGGAATCATTAATGTGATGACATTATTTGGGGCGGGCTCAATTTTAACTGAAAAACAAATCCGTTTAAATATTAATTTAGAAAACTGGGATAAAGAAAAGTTATACGATAGAGTCGGCTTAAACGAAGAGACTTTACGTATTTTAGATACTGAAATCACGAAAAAAACAATTCCTGTAAGACCTGGACGAAACGTTGCAGTTATTATTGAAGTTGCTGCTATGAACTATCGTTTAAATATTATGGGAATAAATACAGCAGAAGAATTTAGCGAACGACTTAATGATGAAATTGTTCGTAACAGTCATAAAAGTGAGGAGTAATAAGTTTATGGATTTAACTTTGAGTTATATTGATCCTGTCGCATTTCACCTAGGTCCATTACAAATACGATGGTATGGAATTATAATTGCTTGTGGTATCTTAATAGGGTATTTTGTAGCACAAGAAGCTTTGAAGAGAATTGGTCTACATAAAGACTCATTAGTAGATGTTATCTTTTATTGTGCCATATTTGGTTTTATTGTAGCTCGTATATATTTTGTAATATTCCAATGGCCATATTACATGCAAAATCCAGGAGAAATACCTAAAATATGGCATGGCGGTATAGCTATCCATGGAGGATTAATAGGTGGCTTTATTACAGGAGTTATCGTATGTAAATTAAAAAATTTAAACCCATTCCAAATTGGAGACATTGTCGCACCGAGTATTATTTTAGCTCAAGGTATCGGACGATGGGGCAATTTCATGAACCATGAAGCACACGGCGGTATAGTATCTAAAACATTCTTGGAACAACTTCATATACCTCGATTTATTATTAATAATATGTATATTGATGGTCATTATTATCATCCAACATTTTTATACGAATCAGTATGGGATGTGTTAGGATTTATCTTATTAATTTCGATTAGAAAGCATTTGAAACTAGGAGAAACATTCTTCTTATATCTAATTTGGTATTCAATAGGTCGTTTCTTTGTTGAAGGACTTAGAACAGACAGCTTGATGTTGACAAGTCATATAAGAGTGGCACAATTAGTATCGGTTATACTTATCATTATTAGTATTATTTTAATTATTTATAGACGATATAAATTTCAACCACCTGTTTATAAAAATGCTGGTCCATTAAGTTGGCCAAAGCAAAAGGTGTAGATTTTCAATGAGAAAACTCCAAACACATGATAGATATCAAAAATCGTCGATTAATCCATTATGGCAAATATATCGACTAATACGTTTTCCAAAAGTGTTTAAACAAACATTAATAATTGAAATTTGTCGAGTAATGCCAAATTTAAAATTAAAAAATGTTATCTATCGTAAGTATTTAAAAATGAATATTGGCAAACAAACTGTATTCGCATATAAAGTAGTACCAGATTTGTTTTATCCCGAATTAATAACTGTTGGCAACAATAGTGTGATTGGTTATAATACTACAATATTAACGCACGAAATTTTAGTGGATGAATTTAAATATGGTAAAGTTCAAATAGGTCATAATACATTAATAGGTGCTAATGTGACAATACTTCCTGGAGTAACTATTGGAAGTCATGTCACCATTGGTGCAGGAACAGTTGTCTCAAAAGATGTGCCAGATTGCGCATATGCGATTGGTAATCCTATAAAAATAAATTAAAGATGGAGGTGACAATCTTTGGCAGATAAAAACAATAAAATTATTTCAATGGCTTTTGATGAACCGTTTTATCGTAAAATGGCTCATCAGAAGTGGAAGCAACAAGATTATAAAAAAGCAGTCGATTATTACGGTAAAGTGCTAGAATTGTCACCTGAGGATTTTGATATTCAATTAAACTATGCTCAATGTTTAGTAAAACTAGGTTTTGGAAGCCAAGCTGAAAAGGTATTTTATGAAAATATTATAAATGATAGACGTAAGGCAGATAGTTTTTATGAGTTGAGTCAGTTAAACATTGAATTAAATGAACCAAACAAGGCATTCTTGTTTGGTATTAATTATGTATTAATTACAGATGATCAAGATTTCCGAGATGAGCTTGAACAAACATTCGATGTGTCGTATTCAAACGAACATCAAATAGAAATCGAAGCACAACTATTTGCAGTACAACTATTATTTCAATTTTTATTTTCACAGGGACGTTTAGAAGAAGCGAGAACTTATATTTTAAATCAAGATGAAGATATTCAAAATCATCGAGTGATAAAAAATTTATTAGCGATGTGTTATTTATATTTAGGCGAATATGATATAGCAAAGGACATGTTTGAAGAGTTACTAAATGAAGATAATTCAGATGTTCATGCACTGTGTCATTATACGTTACTACTTTACAATACAAATGATATGGATAAATATAAGCGTTACTTAAATATTTTAAACAAAGTCATGCCAATGAATGACGATGAAAGTTTTAAATTAGGTATTGTCTTAAGTTATTTGAAACAATATCATGCTTCTCAAAAATTATTGCTTCCTTTATATAAAAAAGGGAAATTTGCTTCTATTCAAATGTTTAATGCCTTAAGCTACAATTATTATTACCTAGGAAATAAAGATGAAAGTATTCAATTTTGGAACAAGTTATTACAAATTTCTAAAGTTGATGTAGGTTTTCCACCATGGGTAATTGAAGAAAGTAAACATGTATTTGATCAACGTATTTTACCTTTATTAATGGACGACGATAGTCATTATAGATTATATGGTATATTCTTGTTGAATCAATTGAATGGTAAAGAAATATTGATTACAGAAGAAATTTGGGCCGTATTAGAAACGATGAATGATTATGAGAAACTATATTTAACATATTTAGTTCAAGGTTTGACACTAAATAAATTAGATTTCATACATCGTGGCATGGTCAAATTATATCAATTTGATGAATTTAGAAATGATACATCTTTATTTGTTCAATGGATAGATCAAGCTGAATCAATTATTGCAGATCAAGCTGATTTAACAGAATTAGATAGATATTTAGGTGCGTTCTTATATTTGTATTATCAACATACCAACCAAAAATTGACTAAAAAGCAAATAAAAGAATGGTTTGATATAAGTAATTATAAACTTGATAAAACGATAACTTATATTCTGAGCATATAAATTTATGAAATACTTATTTTGATATATAATGCGTTTAATGATTATTAAGTAGGAGGGCAAGTAAATGACTGAAGTAGATTTTGATGTAGCAATTATAGGTGCAGGCCCTGCTGGTATGACGGCTGCAGTTTATGCATCACGTGCAAATTTAAACACTGTTATGATTGAACGTGGTATGCCAGGTGGCCAAATGGCAAATACAGAAGAGGTAGAAAACTTTCCAGGATTTGAAATGATTACTGGACCAGATTTATCTACAAAAATGTTTGAACATGCGAAAAAATTTGGCGCTACTTATCAATATGGTGATATTAAATCAATAGAAGATAAAGGCGACTATAAAGTAGTTAATTTAGGAAACAAAGAAATTACTGCACATGCAGTTATTATTTCAACTGGTGCTGAATATAAAAAAATAGGCGTACCAGGTGAACAAGAATTAGGCGGACGTGGCGTAAGTTATTGTGCAGTATGTGATGGTGCATTCTTCAAAAATAAACGTTTATTTGTTATCGGCGGTGGTGACTCAGCAGTTGAAGAAGGTACATTCTTAACAAAATTTGCTGATAAAGTGACGATTGTCCACAGAAGAGACGAATTACGCGCACAAAGTATTTTACAAGATCGTGCATTTAAAAATGATAAAGTTGATTTTATTTGGAGCCATACATTAAAAACAATAAATGACAAAGATGGCAAAGTAGGATCAGTAACTTTAGAGTCAACTAAAGATGGTTCAGAAGTAACATACGATGCAGATGGCGTATTTATTTATATTGGTATGAAACCATTAACTGCACCATTCACTGATTTAGGTATTACAAATGAAAATGGTTATATTGTAACTCAAGCTGATATGAGTACAGATGTACCTGGTATCTATGCTGCAGGCGACGTAAGAGATAAAGGTTTACGTCAAATTGTAACAGCAACAGGTGACGGTAGTATTGCTGCTCAAAGTGCGGCTGATTATATTGAAAGTATTAAAGATAAATTAGAAGCTTAAATATCTTTTATAACAAGAAATAAAGCTAGAGCAATAGGAGGATTATAACAATGATAATCCATTTGTTGTTCTAGCTTTTTTATAAGTATTGATTACATTCCTTTCTGAAAATGAGTGTGGTATGATGAACCTATTAATATATGAATATCAACTGAACTGGCGGTGAACCGATAAAATGGTAAATTCTGAAAAAGAAATTGGGAAAAGTGAATTACTTGTTGTCACTGGATTATCTGGTGCAGGTAAATCTTTAGTGATTCAAAGTCTGGAAGATATAGGTTATTTTTGTGTAGATAACTTACCACCCGTACTATTACCTAAATTTGTTGAATTGATGGAACAAGGTAATCCATCATTACAAAAAGTGGCTATTGCAATAGACTTAAGAGGTAAAGAACTTTTTAAATCATTGGTTAAGGAAATTGATTTAATTAAAAGTAGAAATGACGTTATTGTAGATGTCATGTTTTTAGAAGCAACAACTGAAAAATTAATTTCAAGATATAAAGAATCTAGAAGAGCACATCCATTAAATGAAAAGGGACAACGTTCACTTATTGATGCTATTAATGAAGAACGTCAACATCTTTCACAAATTAGAAGTATTGCAAATTATGTCATAGACACAAGTCAACTTAAACCTAAAGAATTAAAAGCTAGAGTAGTTAATTACTATGAAGATGAAAACTTTGAAACATTTACAATAAACGTCACTAGCTTTGGTTTTAAACACGGTATACAAATGGATGCAGATTTAGTATTTGATGTTCGATTTTTACCAAACCCATACTATGTTGAAGAACTACGTCCATTAACAGGCATGGATGAAGAAGTTTATACGTACGTTATGAAATGGAAAGAAACCGAAATCTTCTTTGATAAATTAACTGACTTATTGAAATTTATGATTCCTGGTTATAAAAAAGAAGGCAAGTCACAGTTAGTCATAGCAATTGGCTGTACTGGAGGTCAACATCGCTCAGTAGCATTAACTAAACGTTTAGGAGAATATCTTAACGACGTTTTCGATTATAAAGTATATGTTCATCATAGAGATGCACATATTGAAAGTGGAGAACAACGATGAGAAGAATGAAAGTAGTTTTAATTGGCGGAGGGACTGGTTTATCTGTATTGGCAAGGGGTCTAAGAGAGTTTCCTATAGATATTACTGCCATAGTTACTGTTGCTGATGATGGTGGAAGTACGGGTAAAATTCGTAATGAAATGGATATCCCAGCACCTGGTGATATAAGAAATGTGATTGCTGCACTGAGCGACTCGGAGTCTGTACTAACTCAATTATTCCAATATAGATTTGAAGAAAATCAAATTAGTGGTCATTCTTTAGGAAATTTATTGATTGCGGGGATGACAAATATTACTAATGATTTTGGACATGCTATTAGAGAACTAAGTAAAGTTTTAAATATTAAAGGTAAAGTAATTCCATCTACCAATACAAGCGTTCAGTTAAATGCTATTATGGAAAATGGTGAAATCGTATATGGCGAATCAAAAATTCCGAAGAAACAAGAAAAAATAGAAAAAGTCTTTTTAGAGCCAGATGATGTAGAACCTATGGAAGAAGCGGTTGAAGCGTTAGAAGAAGCTGACTTGATTGTATTAGGTCCTGGATCACTATACACGAGTGTTATTTCTAATCTTTGTGTCAAAGGGATTTCTAAAGCCTTAATTAATTCATCTGCACCTAAATTATATGTAGCTAATGTTATGACTCAACCTGGTGAAACAGGCGGCTATACTGTGAAAGAACATATTAATGCATTGCATCGCCAAACAGGTCAATCATTTGTAGATTATGTTATTTGCTGTACCGATCAATTCAATGAGAATGTTTTAAGAAAATATAAAGAGAAAAATTCTGATCCTGTTGATGTAAATGTTGAAGAATTAAAGCAAGATGGAATAGAAGTCATTACGGCTTCAAATCTAGTCGAAATATCTGATGAACATTTTGTAAGACATAATACAAAAGTGTTATCAACATTAATTTATGAAAAAGCATTAGATCTTATTAGTACAATTCAATTTGATCCAAATGATAATCGTAAATAATATTTTAGTTATTGGATACAGATGAAACTTGTTTTTTATTGAAAGAAAAAATATTGAGATGAAGATATTTAATCCATTTTGAAATAAAATTAAAAAATGTAGTTATTATCTTATAAATCTAAAGGGTAATGTTAGAAAGGAATGAATGTTCTATGAGCTTTGCATCAGATATGAAAAATGAATTAACTCGTATAGATGTAGATGAAGCTAATGCAAAAGCAGAGCTCAGTGCATTAATTCGTATGAATGGGGCATTAAGTCTATCCAATCAACAGTTTGTGATTAATGTTCAAACTGAGAATGCAACTACCGCAAGAAGGATATATTCCCTGATCAAACGTATTTTTAATGTAGAAGTAGAAATATTAGTACGTAAAAAAATGAAATTAAAGAAAAATAATATTTATATTTGTCGTACAAAAATGCGAGCAAGAGAAATTCTTGATGAGCTAGGTATCTTAAAAAATGGTGTATTTACACATGAAATAGACCCAGACATGATTCAAGATGATGAAATGAGACGTAGTTATTTACGCGGCGCATTTTTAGCAGGTGGATCAGTCAATAACCCGGAAACATCATCATACCATTTAGAAATATTTTCCCAATTTGAAAATCATTCTGAAGGTTTAACGAAGTTGATGAATAGTTACGAATTAAATGCGAAACATCTTGAGCGTAAAAAAGGTAGCATTGTTTATTTAAAAGAAGCAGAAAAAATTTCCGACTTCCTTAGTTTAATTGGTGGCTACCAAGCACTGTTGAAATTTGAAGATGTAAGAATCGTCCGGGATATGAGAAATTCAGTAAACCGATTAGTGAATTGTGAAACAGCAAATTTAAATAAAACAGTAAGCGCTGCAATGAAACAGGTTGAAAGCATTCAATTAATAGATCAAGAAATAGGTTTAGATAATTTACCAGATCGATTAAGAGAGGTTGCCAAGTTAAGAGTTGAGCACCAAGAAATTTCCTTAAAGGAATTAGGGGAAATGATATCAACTGGCCCCATATCAAAATCAGGTATGAACCATCGTTTAAGAAAATTAAATGAATTAGCTGACAAAATTCGAAATGGTGAGAAAATAGAATTGTAAAAAAGAACCCCATTAACGTGGGATTCTTTTTTGTAAATATATAATAGTTGCTTATTTTAGCCCCCTCGAAGGAGATTTATAAATGCTATAACTATGGTGATTAAAGCATTTGAAGTCCCTACAGAGTCCCTAAACTACATCTTTTCTAAAATATTAGTCGTTTTTGTTTCTTCTTCACTGTATTTTTCTTCTAATAAATGTGAGTAAACAGATGTAGTAATTGCTATATTTTTATGACCTAACCGTTTTGAAATATAGTAAATAGAAATACCTTTGGCTAATAAATATGAACAATGTGTATGTCTAATAGCATGTGATGTAATGATAGGTATTTCATTTACTTCACATGCTTTTTTTAATGTTTTGTTTATTGCATTCACAGTAATAATACTACCAGTATCTTTAAAAATGTAACCATCATAACTGATGATTAAATTATTTATCATATCTGAAATATGTTTCATATCTGATTTGGCTACACTTACATATCTAGGAGAAGTATCTGTTTTATGTTCGTTAATGTATATTTGATTTTTCAACTGGTTTATATATTCTAACTTCATATATCTAACACCGCTGATTCGACAACCAGTACAAATCATGATAAATAAAGCTAATGCTGATCTACTATTTATAGTTTTTAAATATGCTTTTAACTTTTCATAATCGTTTAAAGATATATATTTTTCTTTTTCTGGCTTAGTAGGATTGCCAGCTTTATAATTCACTTTGTAAGTTGGATTTTTGTGTATTAACCCATCATAAACTGCGTCTTCTAAAGCAGAACGAATAGCACCGTTTGTTTTTCTTATCGTTTCTTTAGCGTGTTCTTTAGAAAAGTCATTTATAAACTTTTGATAGACTTGTTTGTTAATTTTTGATAATTCCGTGTTACCAATTTTATGATCCTGAATATGCTTTAAAGTAAAACGATAATGACGATAAGTGTTTTCATTAACAACTGGTTGTTTATATGTTTTAATCCAGTTCTCAAAGTATGCTTTTAATGTAATATTGTGGTCTGTATTAAAACCATTTCGCAACTCATTAAGTTTATCCATTCCTGCAGAATTTGCCTCTCGTATTGTCCTAAAACCTTTTTTGCGATATCGTTTACCTTCATATTTAAACTCATATTGCCACTTTTCACCATCATAACGTCGTGTTTGCATACTATCTCTCCTCAAAAAGGTAAAAATAATAAGGGTAAGTATATTACCCTTTTAAAATATTCTCAAATTAAACCTTTAAAAATAAGTAATAATATTATTAGAATTACAAAATAAATTAATATGTATATTAAATACCCTTTTATTGTCATTTTCTTTTCTTGAATACGTAGAATTAGATAAAAAGAATGTAAAAACAACATAACGATTATGATGATAGTACTAAAAAGGAAATAAAACATAATAAGAAATAGTCCTTTCTCACATAAGAAATATTAGCTGTTGTTGATTTTGTGGTTGTTGTGATTTACATCTCTTTAATGTATCAATTATTTGAGTTATGATCTAATTTACTTTCGACATTTTTAAGCACTTTTCGTACTTTATAATTAGAAATATTTTTAGGTAAAGCGTATTTAAAATATTTATTTTTATTTGTTTGTACTTCATAAATTACTTCACTTAATTTTATTTTACAATTTAAAATTTTCAAAATTAGTCTCCTTACCAATAGAATCTTAATTTAGTACAAAAAGTCATAAAGCATAATTGCAATAATAAAGATGCACAATGCATATAATATAGTCCATATAGCGTAAGTTCTTTTTAAAATTCCCATTTTTATTTTAATAAACATATATGCATTGTATACAAATAATAGTATACATATACCACATAAAATAAAAAGCCAATTTATAACTAGAGTCATTTCTACACCTCGAAACTATACTGCTATACTGAATTACTTTTGTTTATATATAAAACCATCACTAGATACAGAATAAATAATAGGGGTAGGTGAACTACCCAGTTATTTATTCTTGAAATAGTAATCAATGTAACTTATAATATATTTAAGATAAATCGAGAAGGATTAGCTCTGGGTCCCCGAATGGGGGTAGGCGTAAGCTGAGAATTCCTATGACCCTGGGGTTATCTTTTTTTATTTGCTTTTTTAATGTTATCTATCCTCATGATAAATGCTTCTTGACATTTAAGTAATAAACGCTCTTTCAAGTTTTCTTTCTCCATCCCTCAACTTCCTTTGGAAGCATTACATTATCTTTACTTATTAATCCCTCTTATTTCAACATCATATAATTCTTTGTATCTTTGTCTCATTTTACTATCTAAGAATTCTTCGTATGAAGAATTAAAGAAATCAGCAAGAATTAGTGCGTCCTTCATTTTAGGGTCTTTTTGATGATTTTCCCACTCCCATAAATGATGTGGTTCATAATCAGTACCGTAAATTTTATTGAGTTTGTTTGTTAATTCATCGATTTCTAAATTATTCTTTTTACGTAAATTATATAAAGTGTTCATCTTATATTTCTCCTTTATTATATTTATATTAAAGCGCCGCTAGGACGCTGTTAATCAATTTGATGTAGTTCATATACTCTTAACGGCTCAAACGTAATAGAGTAAAATAAAAGGGTACTAAGTACCCAATAAATTATTTGCCTGTTGCGTCTATATAAGTATCTCCATTTGAATCAGTTTTTTTGTGTACCTACTGGAACATCACTTTTACCAAACGCTGATGGGTGACCACCAGAATGGTTTTGTGGCACTTGTTCCATTTGTGACTCGTTATGCGTAGTAGGTTTTGCTCTATTCCATTCATCAATTTCAGCTTGTGTCATATAACCTTTATTGTTTTGTGGATTTTGATTGTTGTTACTTTGTTGCTGATTATTTTGTTGTGTTACTTGAGCTTGTTTACCTTCTGTGCGTTCATTATTACCGTTGTTGTCTTGTGCTTTGCCATTGTCGTTTTTAGATGTGCTTTCAGATTCATTGTTAGCAGTATCATTATAACTATCATCTGAACTAGCTTGTTGTTTATCGTCGCTAAAAGTGTCGTTTGATTTTTCTTTGCTATCTGCTTTTTTATCTTTCTTTGAATCATTAGGTTTCTTGTTTGATTTGCTTTCAGACTTCTTATTATCACCTTTATTTAAAAAATATCTTATCTTCATCGTAAGCATCTACAGAATTTGCAATGTATACTCGTGTTTTTAAAATTAAATAATCTTGATTTCTTTTAAAACTAACTTCAGGAAGATTGAATTTAAATTCTTCACTTCTTTGTTCCTCTTTATTAATATTTATGTTTTTGTGTAAAATAAGGGTTTCTAATTCGTTTTCTAATACAGGTATCTGACTGCGTTCATCAGGGTTGTCATACTTTTCTATTAAAGATAGTTCAATTTTATTAACAATTTGAGTTGTATTTCCACCATATAAGTTTATTATTCCTGACAATGAATCGTTAGGTGAAATGTATTCAGATTTGACTAAAGTGTCTACTTTAAGAGAATTAATACCTATAGAAGTTAATAAATTTTCGAACATGATATTTCCTCCTTTAATCTATTCAGATAATAAAATAACCAAGTGACCTATGAAAGAAAAGAAACCTAATAACAAAAAAGCTAAGGCTATAGTCCTGCAAGTCCTTTTATAGGTAAGCCCTTCCGTCTGCGATAAAAAGAAACTGAAAATATATAAAACGAAGCTTGTTATAAATAATGTAATAATAAGATAACCCAATTAAAACACTTCCTTATAGACGCTGTTAATCAATCTTATGTAATTTGTAAACTCTCAACGGCTCAAACGTAATAGAGTAATCGCCGTAGTGAGTGCCAATGCCGTGTTTTTGTTTATAGTATTCTAATATTTCCAATACGTGTTCTTCACTTAATTGAACATATTGTGCTAGTTCATATAAGTTACTTACACCGTAGTGATGTGCCTCAACGATAATTCGCAAAGGCAGTGCTGACTCGTACCCATGACGTCTTGCATAATTTTCAAACTTGCGATTGTTAAACTGAGATTGATCTAATATGTTTCCATATGTAAGTTTATGATGTGCGAGTTCTTCGTATAGAACTTCGGCTTTGCGTGTTTCGGGTAGATTTTTATCAATAAGTATAACTCCGTTATCATAAAAACCTTCAAAATCTCCTTTTAAAGCAATACCATCATCAATAGGAATATGCCTATTTTTAATAACTAAATCTTCGTACAGTGACACAAAAATCTCCCCTTAATTATTGCGATGTGCTTTTCTTACTAATTCAGCGTATTTTCTAATTTCTGCTAATTCTTCTTCTGTAAAATCACCGTCTAAATGTGCGGCAAGTGTATCTTGTTGTATTTCTTTTTCTCCCTCTGTAATTCTTGATTTAGGTACATTAAAGTAATCTGCAAGTTGTTGGATTCTTTTTATACGTGGATATTTAGTTTGTTGAATCCAATTTGAGACTGTGGGTTGAGTTACTCCAATAGCTTCAGCAAGTTCTTTTTGGTCTATATTTCTTTCTTTCATAAGTTCTTGTAGGCTTTCAGATAATTTTTTTCTAACGTTGTTATTTTCCATAATTGTCTCCTTTAATATTACTTAATGTAATATTAACTTACCACACCTAACATTACTTTACAATACTTTTTATAACTTTTTCCGAAAAAATATAACTTTATCCGTTAACAAGTAATTTAAAGTAATATAAAGTTATACGTGTGAAAGAGAGGTGAACGACATGCCAGAACAATTAACTGTAAGAAAATGGAGATTGATTAGAGATTTAAAACAACAAGAAGTAGCAGATATTTTAGGGGTGAACTCTAAGACTGTCGGTCATTGGGAAAAAGAAGAAACTGATTTAAGCAATGTTACAGTTTATGCTTTAGCAAAGTTATATGATGTAGAAGTCGACCAAATAAAAGTGTAAAAAATTTTGCTATTTGTATAACTTTTTATAACTTTTAAAAGGAGGAAAATATGGACGAATTACAACTTAGTAATGACTTAACCACAATAGAAACAGAAATTAAAAGTTATCAAAACATCGCTGGTCAATCTATTTTCGAGATTGGTCGTAGATTGAAACACGTTAAAGAAAATGACTTAGCACATGGTGAGTTTGGCAAATGGCTTGAGAAAGTGAATTTAAACCAACGTGTAGCACAACAGATGATTAAGATTTACGATACTCCAGAATTGAAAACGAGGATGTCCTCGAATTTAGGAATGCAAGCATTATACGAAATTGCCACACTACCTGAACCTGAACGCACCAAAGAACACACAACATCAAGTGAAGAAACAAAAACACCTGATGAAATGACAGTTCGAGAACTACGTGAATTAAAAAAACAACTCAAACAACGCGACGAACAAAACGCCCAACTCCAATCACAAGTGAAACAAGCACAACGTTCTGAGTCAATTGCACGTAAGAAACTAGAGCACGCAGAGAATAGGGAGCCTGAAGTGATTGAGAAAGAAGTTGTTAAAGAGGTTGTGCCCGATGAAGTGAAACAACAACTCGAACAATTCAAACAAAAATTTGAGCGTGAAAGTAATAATGCTAATGAACTACGTGATGAATTGCAGCGATACAGAAACAGTTTCAGCGACCCTAACCAAGCGTATGAAGAAAAAGAATTGACTAGGTTAGAACGTGAATCGAGCATCAACGCTCATAAGATAGCAATTAGTATACAAAACTTCATTAAAGAGAATTCAGTTGAAACATACAGATTAGATACAGTCATCAAAGCAAATCCAAAGTCGAAAGAAAGACTACAAGAAAATGTAGCATTGCTGAAAGAATTTACTAGCAATTTAGAAGCAATGTTAAACGGAAGAATCATCGTAAATTAGGAGGAAATGGAAATGCAAGAAAACTTATTAAGAATTAATCCAAATGAAATGTATTTAACAATTGATTATTTATTAAAACAAATTCAAAAAAATCCAGACCCACAGTTGATTGAGGCAACTGCGAATCTGGTGAATGCGTATAAAAACGTCACTGATTAATTCGGAAAGAAATCAGTTCCAACGTTATTAGTTGTATTGATATTGAAATAAATGACTTTATTTAAATCAATAACTCTGTCCTTAGGTTCTAAAACGTGAATATAATCATTTCCAGTATGGTCGGTAGCCAATTTTCTGATTAATATTTTTTCGTTGTTTACTAATTTTAGAGTTAGAGAATCAATGTTTTCAATATCTAAATAACTAGTAATCAAATTTCTATTCATAATACGCACCTCCCTTCTTAAAGGGATAACAACATTATACACGAAAGAAGGAATTAAAAATGGCAAAATGCAAAGATGAACTAATCTTTTTACAAAATCATATCAAGCAAACAAACGAACAAGGACAGCAGTTAGAACAAATCATTAACAGAATGTTAGACATGGAAGACCGTGTTGAAAACAGAGTTTCATATGTTGAAGAAATGGTTGAAGAAATCAAGAAAGAAGTACCTATCACATATGAACAACAAAAAGAATTACAATCTATCGTTCAATTAAAAGCAAATCAATTCACAAGAGATTATTACAAAGACGGATTCAATGTTGAAAGCCAATATCAAAATGAATTATTCAAAAAGAAAAAAGGACAATTCATTCGTGCAATGTGGACACGCTTAAAAGAATATTTCAATGTGCCACGTTATACAGCGATTCAAAAAGTCGATTACGACCGTACAAAACAGTTTTTAACGATGATTGCGTTTAAAGATTTCAAGCCTCATGAAATAGAAGATAAGGCAAGTTGGAATATTCCGGGTTTAGTAGAAGAATAACCCACAATCGAACAAACAACTTAAAGGAGGAAATCAAATGACTGAACAAAATAAAAAAACCCAAGCTACTCATGTCAGTGAGCAGAATGAGGAAAATGAATTAATCGAAATAGCATCATCTTTAATTACTGATTATAACAATGCAAACGTTAATAACTTGTTGGAATATGCATCTAGATTACTTAGCCATGTCAATAACGGTTGAATTAGGATTAATATTATTTTTCATAGATTCTATAGTATTTTTAGCTGATTGCTTTGTAGTGTACATCTCTGAAGTAGCAACAATTTCACTATTACGAGATTTAACCACGAAATAGTATTGAGCGTCTGAAGACCTATAAATTAGAAAATTCATTACTATCACCTCCTCATAAGGAGTATAGCAGAAAGGAGTGTGCAGTATTGAATGACCAAAACAAAAAATCTCAATGTAGCAACGACCACATCAAGATTACTGGTTGGGAAATAGTTGATATTAATAGGAAACTAAATTTCTTTAATTACTTACTAATAATTTTAATAGTGCTAGAAGCATTCCAAATACTCCTGTTATAGAAGGGATTAAGACTTTAAAAGTCGTTTTCCAGAAAGCTTTTCTACCAACGGTGATTATACCAAACAATCGAACAAACAATTTAAAGGAGGAAATGGAATGAAATATTTAAATCTAATCAAAAAAGCACTCTTAATAGCAACTACTGCAATAGTTACTAAAAAGGTGCTTGATAGAAAAAGACCTAAACTTATTCATCAATTAAACATTAACGGAAAAGATTTAGAAATTAAAAAATTAAAAATAAACAAAGCTATTAGAGAATTAGAAAAATCTAAAAACACGATTGATGAATTAATTGATGAAGGTATACCATTCGAGACTACTTTCTAACAAAATCGAGTTTACATCTTGGACATTTATTGTGTTTCTTCTTGGTTGTAATTTTCATACGTTTACCACAATTAGGACAAGATGTCTCGATGGTCATATGATCCTTAGCCATAGGCAACACCTCCCTTCACAAAGGGATAACAACATTATACACGAAAGGAGCACCTAAGATGATGCAAACACTTAGCGTAACCGTCCCAATTCCCGACACACATGTACTCATCGCAAAAGATGAATACGATGAATTGTTAAATTACTCACTTGATCCAGTTTGGGACTTAAAAGAGTTAAAACGCAAATTGAAAATGTCATCTGATGACACTATCAAAGACAGATTATTATTCAATCCTAAATTTGAAAAGTTACTTAAACAACAAGGAATCGCACATTATCCAGATGAAAGTTTAAATCGTTGGAGATTCAACGCAAGAAAGATGAATAAATTCATTGATGAACATTTCGAAGAAATACACAGAAAGGGGAGATGAATATGAAGATACTACAACTCATTAAAATAGCACTCCTAACAGCAATTTTGGTAGAGGAAGTTAGGAATGCTAAGAGAATTAAGAATAGATTAAATTACTTAGATTCTGAAATAACGAAATTAAGAGTTATTGATCTTCGGGTGCCAAACTAACCGCAGAAATCTTTTCGTAACAAACAAAAAGATGAGTCAAATTAATTTGAGTATTACCTGAATATAACATTACTTCTTTTAAGTTAAAACCAATTTCCAAATCATGATAATTTTGTGCGTCATCACTTAAATTTTGGAGTTGGCTTATAAAATTATCATCTTTATTTTCAGAAGTATAAGGTTTCCCAATAACCAAATTACCATCGAGTACAATCATCATTTTGAAATTGTTATCTAAAGCATTCGATAGATATTGACGTACTAAATCTATTTTTACTTCGTTCTCCATATTTCTCACCATCCTTTCACGTTAGATAAAAGGATTATAGCACGAAAATATGGAGCGAAAATTAATTGCAGTAAAGATATACAAGTATACAACAGAAAGGAGTGTTACCAATGAACAAATCATTCTTAATCGCATTATTAGCATGGGTAGTGTTCTCGCTGTTCTTCACTTTTGCAGGAATAAACTTCATCACTGCAGTAGGAGTTGCAAATGTTATTAGTATTGGAGTGTTTATATTCTTCGAATACATCTACTTCGACAACAAAAAAAAGACTGAATGCTAGTCGGATAGCATTCAGTAAAAAAAGTAAAAGTTTAGAAAAAAGGCACAAATAAATTATAAAACTAGGAGAGGTATTATGCAAGAGCAATTATTGGAATTACTCAAAATCGCATGGCAGAACGAATGGCGACTTAAATCTCAACTAGCTGAACGTGATGAAGAATTAGAGCGTCAACGACGAATTATGCAATCAGAAATCAATATGTATAAAGAACAAAAAGAAATGTACAAAAGAGCATTCAAAATTTTAAAAGGAGAATGTGCAGATGAAAGAAACAGTGACTTATCTCATTAAACGTAAAGACATTGACGATGAATTATATATTACTAATCGCCCTAGTGAAAACTTTCCAGATATCAAATACTCAACTAATAGACGAGACGCAAAAGACTTCGACGGTATGGATAACTCAGTAATTGACATGACTAAACACAAAGCTATTAAAAAAATCGTTAAAGAAACAACTGAATATGAGGAGGTTGAGTATGACTGAACAAACATTATTCAATCAATTAAACAGTAAAGATGTAAATGAACATGTAGAAAAGAAAAACGGTTTAACTTATCTTGCGTGGTCTTATGCACATCAAGAACTAAAGAAAATAGATAGCAATTACACAGTTAAAACACATGAATTCCCACACCCAGATATACCTTTAGAAAACTATTTTGTACCATATTTAGCTACACCAGAGGGTTATTTTGTACAAGTGTCAGTGACTGTTAAAGGTCAGACTGAAACAGAGTGGTTACCAGTATTGGACTTCAAAAATAAGTCACTACCTAAAGGTAACGCAACAACATTTGATATAAACAAAGCTCAAAAGCGTTGTTTCGTGAAAGCTGCAGCACTTCATGGATTAGGTCTTTATATCTATAACGGCGAAGAAGTACCAAGTGCAAGCGACAATGCAATTACTGAGTTAGAAGATAAAATAAATCAATTTGTAACTTTATCACAAGAAAAAGGTAGAGACGCAACATTAGATAAAACAATGCGTTGGCTAGGCATTAGTAACATAAACAAAGTGAATCAAAAAGAAATCGCACAAGTATATCAAAAATTAGATGCAGGACTAAAACAGTTAGATAAAAAGGAGACTGAATAATGAACAAAGTAAATCTAATCGGAAATATAGTAGCTAATCCAGAACTAAAAGGTCAAAACAGTAATGTGGTTAATTTCAGAATTGCAGTCCAACGACAATTTAAGAATAAACAAACGAATGAATACGAAACAGACTTCATCAATTGTGTTGCGTTTGGTAAGACTGCAGAAATTATCGCTAATAACTTTACAAAAGGTAATAAAATCGGCGTTACTGGTTCTATTCAAACTGGTAGTTATGAGAATAAGCAGGGTCAGAAAGTGTTCACTACAGACGTTGCAGTTAACAACGTAACTTTTATTGAACGAAAGAATAACAATCAATCTAACAACCAACCACAACAGCAAAGTGGTAATAATCCATTCAATAATGACAACAACGTAAATATAGATAATGACGATTTACCATTCTGATTGGACTGATTAAATGGCTTTAATCAAAAATTACATCACTGAAGATGATGGCACAACAACCGTCGTCATCTCTGGTGTTGAATTAGGAAACAAAGAAACGTTACTACTCGATAACGGTTTAGAAGTCGAGGTCGATGTGCAGGTCGTAGATCCGTTCAAAATCACTGGTAAACAACGTAGAAAGATATTTGCACTTGTAAAGGACATACAGGCTCATACAGGCTCGCCAATGGATTACATGAGGCATTTATTCATCGAATACGTAAGGACTTACTACGGCTACGACAACCGTATTTCATTAAGTGACTGTACACGTACACAAGCAGGCCAAGTTATAGAAGTAACGTTGGACTGGATATTCCACAACGATATACCACTTAACTATAAAACAAGCGACCTACTAAAAAATGATAGATCATTTCTTTACTGGTCGACGGTCAATCGTAACTGTGTCATATGTGGCAAACCACATGCAGAACTTGCACATTATCAAGCAGTAGGACGAGGACGTAACAGACGCAAGATTAATCATATAGACAACAAAGTATTAGCTTTGTGTTCAAGTCATCATCGAGAACAGCACAACATAGGCATGGACAGTTTTAATGAGAAATACAAATTACATGACAGTTGGGTGGACGTAGATGAACGACTCAATAGAATGCTTAAAGGAAGGTGAATGTATGAAAAAACGTGATCATATCATTTATCTATCGATACTGATCCTAAGTTTAATAGCGATTGTTCTTTCAATTGTTTCTCTTTGTATTTAGTAATATAAACACCTTTACTAGTGTAAATTTCAAAATTGTAAGCATTCAAAATTTTTTCTAAATCAAAAACAATAAATATCTTATGAGAAGCATAGGCATTTAGGTTAATTGGTAACAAACTGCTTTCATTTCTAATGTGTTTAGTTTTAGTTAATAACACTTTGTTTTGAATACATTCAAATTTTGAGCTTTTATCTTCATCTATTAAGACTATTTTAGTGATAGAAACTGGATTTTTAGTTTCATTTATTACATTCAATTCAAATACATTCCTTTCATAAGAGACAAAATGATTTTTTAAATCTACTGAAATTTTCAATTGATTTTCTTTGTAGTCATGCCAGTACTTATAAGCTGTTAAACATAAAGAAATTATTGAAACTATTAACGCAATTAAAGAAATCCAATTCATTTTTTAACACCTCAAAAATATTATATCAAAAAGGAGTTGAGTGGATGAACAACTTGTTGATTGACGATTATCCAATACTCGTACTGCCTAAGTTAGCAACTGAGATAGGACTTAACGAGGCAATCATATTACAACAAATTCATTACTGGTTAAATACCAGCAAGCACCATCATAATGGTAAAAAATGGATTTACAATTCTTACCCTGAATGGCAAAAGCAATTTACGTTTTGGAGTGAAAGGACTATCAAGCGTACATTTGGAAGTTTAGAAAAACAAAATTTATTACATGTTGGCAACTATAACAAAGCTGGCTTTGACCGTACAAAATGGTATTCAGTTAATTATGAAACGTTAAACAAACTAGTGGAACGACCATCGGGACAAAATGACCCGACGATGAGGTCAAATTGGCACGATGGAATGGGTCAAAATGACCCGACCAATACCAGAGACTACACAGAGACTTCTTCAGAGAGAGACAAGGACGTCGTGTCACATGTATTTCAATACATTAGTAATAATTTAGAAATTATACAAAGTCCATTAAAAGCACAACAACTAGAAGAGACTATAAATGACTTTAAAGATAACAAACTAGACATCGTTACTGTAGCTACTGATTACTGTAAAGAAAACAACAAAGGTATTAACTACCTTATCAAAGTATTAGAGAACTGGAATAAAGACGGTGTCGATACTAAAGAAAAAGCAATAGCTAAGGTTACACCTAAACAACCTAAAGAAGATGATTACTTAGCTAGGAAGAAACAAGAAATATTAGGAGGTTAGACATTATGCCAATGACTAAGGCTGAAGCATTCGAAATCATAGAGCTAGTTAATAATGTCTACGATATGAAGTTTAATGATACCAAGTTTGACTTGTGGTTAGAACAAATCATGAATTATGGCGACTACGACAGAACCTTACACAAAACTAAGAAATACATTAGGGAAAGCCGTTATAAACCTACAATTGCACAAATTATTGATCGTAAACCACCAGAAATGGAAAGTGCAGTGATACCAGAAGAACAAACTGATAAATATAGAATGCAGCATGATAAAGAATTCAGAGAAAAACGGCAACAATTTCGTCAACAATGGCAAAAAATGAAAGAAGATTGGGGGTTAGATGATGACTATTGATGTATTGAACACCGAAGAATCGATAATTTCTAATCTTATGCGTAACCCAGAGTTACTAGGCAAATTCAGATTAAAACCAGAGATGTTTACTGACGAGAAGTTAAAAGGGTTCCTTGAATATGTACTCGAACAAGGCAAAGTTGACGTTAATCAAATTTATTTTAAAAGTCGTGATGACAACGAATTTATATCTACTGAGAGACTAGGTCGTATATACAACTCAGAGGGAACTGACAAGGTGTTTTTTATGGACGACCAATTGAACCTATTACAAGAATACGTCTTGTCACAGGCTCGTGAGAAGGTCTCAGAGTATCAATCAATGCCAACTAAAAACAATTTTAATTATTTGGTCGAGGAATTAGAAAAATTAAAAGGAATGACGATAAAAAAGGCAGACGCTACCGACAGTTTTTTAGCTGAGGTTGTTGAAAATATATTATCCGATGAACCAAAACAATTTATTAAAACAGGCGTTTCGTCTATAGATAATAAAATTATTGGTTTTGAACCAGGTCAACTCAATGTTTTAGGTGCTAGACCATCGTTAGGTAAAACAGCACTCGCTTTAACGATGATGTGGAATATTGCGAGACGAGGTTATCCAACAACATTTTTTAGTTTAGAGACAGGTGGCAACAACATTGTCGAGAGATTAGTAGCGTCTATTACAAATATACCACTTACCAAAATAAAACAAGGTAACGGACTTGATGACAATGAAGTGTCAAATGTTATGAAAGCTATTGACCAAATTAAGAAATGTAAGTCATTAAAGATTGAAGATCAAGCACAAATGACACCGCAAGACGTTAGGGAAGTAGCGTCGCAAAAGTCAGATAAACCTCATGTCATCTTTATTGATTACCTAACACTTATGCAATCAGACGTACCTCAAAGAGATAGAAGGTTAGAAGTCGAAAAGATATCTCGTGATTTAAAAATCATCGCTAAAGAAACGGGTTGTATCATCATCGCATTATCACAGTTAAGTCGTGGTGTTGAATCTCGTAATGATAAACGTCCTATGATGTCTGATTTACGAGAGGCAGGCGGTATTGAACAAGACGCTAACATGATTTTCTTTCTTTATCGTGATGATTATTACGACAAAGATCAAGTTGATGTGGATACTGGCAAGTCTGATATTGAGTTTATCATATCGAAAAATAAAGACGGAGAAACTGGCGTGGCACATATAGAATTTTATAAAAAAACGCAGAGGTTTATTGGATGAAAGTATACGAATATCAAAAATTACTAGGCATTATGTATCGCGAAGATTATCAAAACGACCCACTTATAGCTAAAACTTTAGTTGAATCTGGTTGGGCAGTCAAAAGATTATTAGAAAACGGAACAATATCCCCGTTTGACGAATATGAAGACGTCCAGGAGTTAATCATGAATGAAACGAAATGGAGAGATAAAGATGGGAATTATCGAAAGGTACTACCTATATAGAGAAGACGGCACAGAAGATATCAAGGTCATCAAGTATGAAGATGATGTGAATGAGGTTTATTCGCTCACAGGCGCCCATTTTAGCGATGAAAAGAAAATTATGACAGATAGTGAGCTAAAACGATTTAAGGGCGTGTATGACCTTAAATACGAAGAAGAACTAGGACTACAAGCAAACTTATTTGAATTTTTATAGAGGTGGCACATGGAAATAGAAATTAAATTTAATGAAACATATAAAGCACCTATTGGATCACCTCGCCCAAGGTTTCGTAATGCAGGTAAATTTGTTCAAACTTATATGCCAACATCATACACAAAGCACAAGACGTATATACAGGGACAAATGCCGAAATTATTAACAGATAAGAATTTGAAAGTGTCGTTGTACTTTTATTTTGAACCACCGAAAAGTTGGTCCAAGAAACGAAAGTTAATTGCAATAGGCACATATAAACGTACTAAGCCAGATGTAGATAACTTGATTAAGACAGTATTAGACGCTGCAAATAAACATGTGTGGCAAGACGATAATCAAGTAGTGCATATAGATAGTTACAAGATGTATGCCGAAGAATCGAAAATCGTCATGGTCATAAAGGAAGTGGATTAAATGCCAGAAGAAACAGTAAACGCGGAAGTCACAATCAAGGTGATTATACAAGAGGAAACAAATAACAAAGAACAATTGATCAAAGATATTGAAGATAGTCCGTCAGATGTATTTCAGGGCTATCACAGAGTAACTGGGGTATCTATAGAAGAATTTTAGGAGTGGAGTAAATGAAAGTAATCAAATGTGCAATAAAGCGAGAAGAATTAGATAGGATTTTAAATGAAAGAAATATGACATATACACAGTTCGCAAGTGAAATATACATTGATCAAACCTATCTATCTAGATTAGTAAACGGAGAAAGATATATCTCGGATAATGTAAGACGAAATATACAAAATTATTTGAAAGTAGAGTTTGACGATTTATTCGAACAAGTCGAAATAAATAAATCTAATGGTTACAAACAAATCCCAGAATTGATTTTAACTAAGAAAGAAATAATTGAATTAGTTGAAACAGGTAGTAAAGAATTGTTAATTAGTGGCAAAAAAATAAATTTAAAGGTGGTTAATTAAGATGATTGAACAAGTTCCAGAATTCTATAAAGGCGATGGGTTGAATTCAAAGCAATTGTACGAAATCCAAAGAGCAGAGATGAGACACGAAAAAGAATTAAAACGTAAACGTAGAGAAGAAAGATTAACTAGAGCCAAACGTTCATTGGAATTATTGAAAAAGAACAGAGTTGATAGTAGTTATTTTAGAAATCTAGAAAGAAATATTTTAATCGCAACAATCAAAACTGATTCATACGGCAGAGTGCAAAGGGGATAGAGAGATGAGGATAAAAGATTTAAATGCTGGAGATTGGGTGCAATTTATAGGAGATAATGGACAGTCGCAATATGGTAAGTATACTCAACGTTGCAAAAATTTAGTGACTGGTGAGGATTTTACCGACTTGATTATGCATAATGGACAAACCTACAGACTAACTGATAATGATGATTTTGTTGTGGTAGACTTACCGTTTACACAAAAGCTAGATGAAGTAGTGGGCGTATCTAATAGAACACCGAAACATTATCAAGGTAGTGACGGGATAGACGTGATTGAATTCTTATATCAACAACTTTCATTTGAAGAATTCAAAGGCTATATGAAGGGCAATATGATTAAATACCCTGTGCGTAGTGGCAGAAAAGACAATGAAAAAGAAGATATCAAAAAAGCGTATGACTATGCAGGAAGATTACTTGAAAAAATGGAGTGATTAATCATGATCTATATGTATGAACCATTTGCACATACTATCACTAAAACAACTGTTAAGCATTTAAGTTATATTACTGGTATTCCAGAAATGACAATATACCAACAGAAACACAAAGGTCAGTTTAACTATAAACTAAATTGTTTCTTTACAGACAAACTACCACGTATAAAAAAGAAACAAGAAATCAATGAGCTTATAAAAGTAAGTGATGAAGTTTGGAAGTTCAATGAACATTATCAATTGTATGTAAGTAATCTAGGTAGATTTAAGACATTAGACGGACAATTTAAATTTGCTAATAACAACAAAGGTTCATTGAACATCATTTACAAAAATAAACATCATCGAGCTAGCGACATAGTATTTAAAACTTTTATTGCAGGTATTCAGAATGGTATGCACGCGTATCCTAAAAATAGAATTTACAACGACATCACCGCAGATAATTTATTTGCAACGTCATTCAAGAAATATAGATTGTACAGAATAAATAAAGGTTGTTCTAAAGCGGTATATCTAATCGATTCTAATAACAACATTGTTGAAGAGTATTCAAGCACTAGAGAGGCTAGTAAGCATATGAATTTAGATAGAACGAATGTATCAAGGAAATGTAATAGAAACCACGTTGAAGATGGATTAATGTTCATGTGGGTAACTGATTACAAAGAGGCAGCACAATGACAACTAACACATTAGAACTCTCATCAACGATCAACCAACGTTATAAATACGATACAGCAGGCAAGACACCAACTCAGATACAAAGTGAATTGCGTAAAAAAGGCGTACAAGGTTTTGTGGTTAAGGTGGCTGGAAGTAAAGTCACGATGAAAGTATTAGAAGAACACATTAAAAGTAATAGGGAGTGTATGAGATGAACATCAAAAAACAACTATACACATTTAAAGCAACATGTACCAATGTTGTTGACGGGGACACGTTAGACATTGATTTAGATTTAGGGTTTGAAACATTTGCTAAAAGGCGTGTCAGGTTACTCAATGTTGATACGCCAGAGAGAGGTCAAGAAAATTATAGTAAAGCTACTAACTTTACTAAGCAATGTGTAGAGAATAAGAAAATATATGTTCAGACGTATAAAGATGATGCTTTCGGCAGATATTTAGCCAATGTCTTTTATGATACAGGTGATGAGATACGTTCGTTGAATGATGATCTGCACATTAATCAATTAATTAAACCTAATTCGAAATGGAATGAATCAAAATAATCAATTCGGAGGACAACGATAATGACTAATCAATTAGTAAAAGCAGTAGAAGAGTGGAGTATCGATAAAGGACTTGATAAAGGTAATAGCTTTACACAGTATGCTAAATCAAGCGAAGAAATGGGTGAGGTTGCTGCTGCACTATGCAGAGACAACACAGACGCTCTCAGAGACGGTATAGGAGACGTTGTTGTTACTTTAGTGATTTTGGCCCAACAAAATAATATGACGTTACGGGAGTGTTTAGAACAAGCTTATGGAGAGATTAAAGACAGAACAGGAGTCATGTCAAAAGACGGGAGCTTCATCAAATCAGAAGACATCGAAAGATAAAGATATTCTGACTAAAATTCGGGAGGTGTTGGGGAAGTGAACGACTTATTCTTATTAGGTTTATTAGCGATAGGTGTATTCGCTGTGTTGTATGTATTAACAATTATTGTAGCTCTAGCGTTATATAACAAAAATAAAAAAGAGTATGAAGAATTCAGAGATAAAGTAAATAAAGAACGCCGTGAATTTGAAGCTATGGCTTATAAGAGAATGGAAGAACAACGTAAAGAAATGAATCAATCAAGAGTAATATCCCATGTTAATAAAGAATTAGATAAACATTTTAAGGAGTGAGTGGGAATGTATGGTATTAATTACAAAAGCTTTTAAGAAATAAAAGAACAAATATTATATAAAAAAGTAACTGCTTGGACCGATGAAACATTAACGCTAGATGATGGAACAGTAATTGAAATAGTTGAAAGTGAACAAGACTGCTGTGCACACGCTGGGGGAACATGGACGAATGTAAAGCTAGACGCAGTTATTACTAACGTGAAAATAGAAGACGAAATTACACGTCCTCAAATTGAGGATTATCCATATGAAGAAAGTGAAAGTCTTGCTACTGTAGTTCTGTATCATAATCAAAATCCGATTGCACAAGGTGAATGTTATGCGGATGCAGGTAATGGTGACTTTTATTACAGTGTTTGCTCATTAAAAATTAAAGACGTTCATTATCCAGTGGTTGAACATTAATGACACAATACCTAATCACAACATTCACAGATTCAACAGGACGTAAACACAACCACGTTACACAGTCGAGAGATAATCAAACATTTACGGTGGTTGAGGCAGAGAGTAAGGAAGAGGCGTTGAAAAAATATGAGGAGGCAGACAATGATTAAACATATTTTAAAATTACTATTCACATTAGCAATGTATGAGCTAGGTAAGTACGTTACTAATGCAGTAATTGAACATTACAGATATAGAGAAGATGAAGTTGATAAACCACCACAAGACTTTAACCAACATGATCATATCCATTTAAACGCTGAGGTGAGTAACTAATGTGGATAATCATATCAATCATACTTGCAGTTATTATATTATTCCTTGTTGGAAATAATGGTATGTTACGTAATGAAAACAACGGTTTGAGATACACTAACGTATACTTATTTACTCGTTTTGTTAAAGATAATGGTGAAGAAGGGATTAGAGAGTTACAAGAGGAAATGGAAAAGGTAGCTAACAAGTTTAATAAAAATTAATAATTTTTTAAAAAGTAGGGTAGCTCAATACCATGATTTGATATAAAATGAAAAACACTATACAAACAATCTGGAGATGTTTTAAATGTTAAAGACTACCATTAAAGTTAAAAATGAAAAAAGAGAGCTAACTAACTTGGAACTACAAAAGATGCAAGATAATGCTTTAGATCATGGTATTGTTAGTAACAGAATAAGGGATAATTGGACTGAAGAAGAAGTGTTTAACGTACCTAAAGGTATGAGCCGTACTCAATATGCTGAGTATAAATCTTTAAAAAATTTAGAAATTGCTAATAAAAATGATAAAAGTAACGACACACGAAATACTCTAAAGAAACCATGGCTATATAAAGTAAGACAATTACATGGGCGTTCAGAGTATGTACAAAGTCAAATGGATAACAATTCTTTTGTCAAACTGAAAAAGGATTGCTATGGAAGAATGCAAAGAGTTTAAAATTAATTATATATATATTTAAGGTAAAGGTACTAATTTACTCTAGTACCTTTATAATTTATACTATTATTAGTACCTGGTACTAAATGTAGGTAACGGAGGTAGTAGATGTATACACGTGACGAAGTAAGAAACATGATAGACAATTATAAGTGGATGCGTAATATTATTGAAGCACAGGTATATGATGCAGATAGTACATCTACTGCACAGTATGGTATAGAAGCAGTAATGCCTAAAGCTAAAGGTGGTACAGGTGATAAGGTATTAGTCAAAGTGTTAGATAGGAATAGAGATTATCGACGTAATGTAAAGCTACTCAACAAGCTACAGTTCATTGATAAGTACGAGGAATATGTAACAGATGATATGAACTATCACATACTACAATTGATTAAGATAGGTATCAAGCATAAGACTATCATGGAACTCATGGAGATAAAGAGCAAGTCTACATTCTATGGATGTGTTAATGAGATAGTCAATGTATACATGGATGCACAACAAGGTTACTATGATTAATCGAACCAATCGAACACATCGAACCATTCGAACTATGTGTGCACGAATGATATCAATAATATTATACTAGAGTCATACGATACGAATACAAGAGGCACATCACATAGTGGTGTGTCTTTCTTTGTTATATAAGAGGTTTAACTATGGAAGATTACAATGAATTCAAAGTACGTAAACAGTTCTACAATAGTAAATCTTGGGAAGATGTTAGACAACAAGTTTTAAAGCGCGATAACTATGAATGCAGTTGGTGTCGTGAGGAAGGTAGAGTAACGACAGATAAGCTTGAAATAGATCACATAGAAGAGTTACAGGATAGGCCGGATTTGAAATTGGAACCTGATAATTTAAGAACGTTGTGCCGAGCTTGTCACAACAAAAGACATCAACGATTTCAATATGGTGGAAATCAATTCAAACCAAAAGAAATTAAATGGAGAGATGAAAGATGGTAGAAGTGTGGAAGGATGTAGGCGAAACAAATTACCAAGTATCAAGTAAAGGTAACGTTCGTAACAAACATACCAATAGAATATTGGCACAATGGATACATGATGGTAGATATAAAAGAGTTTCTTTCAATGGAAAAGGGCATCGAGTTCACAGACTCGTTGCTCTTTATTTTATTGATAATCCACTAAATAAAGAAGAAGTTAATCATATTGATGGAAATAAATTTAACAACAATGTAGAAAACTTAGAGTGGGTTACAGGTGAAGAAAATAATAATCATGCTTTGAAGGAAAATATTAATTTCAGACCTTTATCAAAAGAAAAAGTTATTAATATTTACAACTATTATCGAAGTAATAAAAATATAAAAGAAGTTTGTAATCGATTTAATATTTCAAGAAGTACTTTATATCAAATAAGAACTAAAAGAACTTATAAAGATTATTTAGAACATGTATAATTACCGCCCCCCATTAAAACAAATGAACAAAATTTTATTTCAGGGAGAACGGCGTGAGGGCTCGATTTCGCAACTTTTTGAAAAAATTACACATATAACCTATACCCCCACCTCTACATGAAGAAAGGAGTGATTTTGTGAAAGTAAGTGACAATGATAAGAATGTAATTAAAGAGCGTAAGCGATTAGAAGAAATTTACAAAGATATTCCATCAGAAAAGTTGAAAGTTTTTGAAGGCTTAATTATACAAGCAGCAAGATTACGTGTCATGCTCGATTATATGTGGAAAGACATTCAAGAAAATGGCGAATACACCATGTTTCAACAATCACAGAACTTACCATCGTATGAACGCGAACGTCCAGTAGCACGTTTATACAACACACGTGACCAATCATACCAACGTGTGATTAAGCAACTTACTGACTTGTTACCCAAAGAAAATAAGGCAGTTGAAACAGATGAACCTGTTGATGATTATGTATGATCAGAAACAAATATGTTGATGAGTATATTCAACAATGGCGTGATGGAAAGATAGTCTTTAATCAAGAACGAATCGATTTAATTGAGTATCTTGAAAATGATGTACTCACTCTTTCAAATGTTCATTTTGAAGAAGAAAAAATAGAAAAGTGTATAAAGTTTATTGAAAAATGGTATTTTCCAACTCAACCATTTCAGCGTTTTATCATTGCTTTCTTATTCTTGATAGATGATGTTGAAAACACACCATACTTCACTGAATTTGCTTTGTTTATGGGACGAGGGGCAGGTAAGAATGGTTTCATCAGTGCAATAAGTGATTTTTTCACTACTCCTATACATGGTATTAAAAAATACGATATTTCAATAGTTGCGAACAGCGAAGAACAAGCAAAAACATCATTCAATGAGATATACGACGTTTTATTAGAAAATAAGCGCAATAAAACAGGAGAACGACCTAAAGCACCTTATGAAGTAAGTAAAACGGAAATTAAAAACCGTTCTACTGGTTCAATTATTAGATATAACACTTCTAATACTAAAACTAAAGATGGTGGTCGTGAAGGTTGTGTAATCTTTGATGAAATTGCTATTTATGAAACAGCGGATATGGTAAACGTCAAACGTGGTGGTTTAGGAAAAGTGCCGCATGACAGAACGTTTTACATTTCAACTGACGGTTTTGTCCGTGAAGGCTTTATGGATGACATGAAAGATAGAATCTTAGAAGTGTTGGAAGGCAAGAATACAGAAGATAGGATTTTCCCATTTTATTGTAAACTTGATGATCCTAAAGAAGTTGATGATGAAACGATGTGGGAAAAAGCTAACCCAATGCTACACCCACCATTAACAGGATATGCAAAGAATTTAAAAAGAAAAATTAAAGAAGAATATAATGTTTTGCATATCAATCGCTCAAATAAACCAGAATTCATGACAAAACGTATGAACTTACCTGAAGTCGATGAAGAAAAAGTTGTTGCGCCATGGGAAGAAATCAAAGCTACGAATAAACCTTTACCTAATCTCGAAAATAAAGCCTGCATTGGAGGTCTCGACTACGCGTTAGTTCGAGATTTTGCCAGTGTGGGCTTATTGTTTAGAGATAATGACGAGTATTACTGGTTAACACATTCGTTTATCAGACGTGAATTTTTAGAAACAACACATCTTGAGCCTCCGATTGAGCAATGGGCAGATGATGGTTTATTAACAATCGTTGATGATGACGTCATTGATATTTCATACATTGTTAATTGGTTTTTACAACAACAAAGTAAATACAATTTAACGAAAGTCATATCAGATAACTTCAGAACAGATATTGTTAGACGACCATTTGAAGAGGCAGGGATTCCATTAGAAGTGATTAAAAATCCAACTGCTATACATGGTTTGCTCGCACCTAGAATTGACACCATGTTTGCTAAGAAACAAATTACCTTTGGGGACAATCCATTGATGAGATGGTTCACAAACAATGTGGCAGTCAAAATGCAGCCAGATGGTAGTAAGAAATACATCAAAAAGATGAAGTTAGACGTAAAACTGATGGTTTCCATGCCATGTTACACGCACTTTATCGTGCAGATGAGATATTAGAGTATGATCAACCGTTTATCATGGCAGATATTAGCTTTTAGGAGGTGGGATTTTGAGTATATTCGACAGAATTATGGGCAGGAATGAAGCAATCGAATTTAGTTATGATTTTGAATTGTTACATGAGACGTCACACAAAGCTTACATAAAAAAGTGGGCATTAGATACGTGTATAAATCATATAGCTAGAACAATTAGTCAAACTAAATTTGAAATTATTGATAGTGAAAGTAAAGATACATCTTCGACAACGCACTATAAATTGAATGTTAGGCCAAATACTGATGAAAGTGCTGCAACATTTTGGCAAAAGGTAATACGAAAGTTGATTTATGATAATGAAGTGTTAATTGTTGTTACTGATTCAAAGGATTTAGTTATTGCAGATGACTTTGTGAGAGAGGAATACGCACTCTATGATGATATATTTGACCACGTCATAGTACGTGAGTTCGAGTTTGAACGTTCATTTAGAATGAGTGAAGTGATATACCTTGAATACAACAATGAAGCAATTACAAATATGTTATATGGCTTGTTTAATGATTATGGTGATATCTTTGGTCGAATGATTAAGTCTAATTTAATGAGTAACCAAATTAGAGCTACCTTAGGAATGGAGGCTAATACACCATTAACCAATGCAAGCAACGAGGACATGCAGAGATTTATTAATAATGCATATAAAGCATTTGAAAATAATGACATAGCTATTGTTCCAGTTCAAAAAGGTTATAAGTATGAAGAACATACATCTAGTAATACAAAAAACACATCACAAATCGATGATATGGCTAAAGTACCTAACCAGTTACTAAGTTATGTTGCTAGAAACTTAGGAATACCAGTTGGATTGATTAATGGAGATACGGCAGATATAGAAGCAATGACTGATAATTATATGAAGTTCTGTATCAAACCGATTATTGAAAAAATAACCGATGAATTGAATGCTAAATTGTTTAGCGAACGAGGATATAAAGAAGGTAAAAGAATTAAAGCTATAAGTATCGACCAAAAAGGACCACTTGAAGTGAGTGAAGCAGTAGACAAACTCATTGCAAGTGGTTCTTTCAATAGAGATGAAATTCGAGTGCTTACAGGTTTTGAGCCTATCGGAAGTGAAGATATGCAGAAGTTTATTATCACTAAAAACTATCAAACTGTAGATGAAGAATCTACAGGTAATGAAGGAGGTGATATAAATGGCGAATAACGAAATCGACATCTACGGATTGATTGATAGCGCAACAATTGAAGGTATGACAATTAGTCCACAATATGTGCGTGATCAATTAAAAGCTATGGGAGATGTTGATGAAGTCATTTTGAATATTAATAGTAATGGTGGCGATGTTTTCAGTGGTGTAACGATTTACAACATGTTAAAACGTTTTGATGCTCACATCACAGTTAATGTTGATGGCCTTGCTGCAAGTATTGCTTCTGTGATTGCAATGGCAGGCGACACCATTAATATGCCGGGTAACGCCATGTTAATGGTACATAATGCTTGGACGATTGGTGAAGGTGATTCAAGAAGTTTTAAAAAGCAAGCGGAAGATTTAGAACGCATTAACAGTGTTGTATTTAACAGTTATGTCGATAAAAACCCTGACATAGACCATGCGATTCTTCAAGACTATATGGATGAAGAAACATGGCTAACTGCTAAAGAGGCTAAAAAATTAGGTTTAATCGACAATATTACTGAGAACTCAAGAGTTGCAGCTGCAACCACATCAACAATCTTGGGAGGTGACAAATTCATGGCTAGATACCATAACGAAGATACTAATCAACAACCAAAAGAAACAAATGATATCACTGTTGAAGATGTAATGGACAAATTAGAAGAAATTTTAGCTGAAGTTAAAAAAGGTAATGACAAAGGTTCAGACGAACCGAATAAACAAACGGAAAGTAAACCTGCAGAAAACAGTTTTGCACGTTTATTCAATATGAATATTAAATAATAAAGGAGAATTTAATTATGGCAATTGACTTAGAAAATCGAGAAGAGTTTCAAAACTCTCAACAATTATTAAAAGAGTTTTCGAATATGAGTTCTAAAGCTTCTGATGAAGAAGTGAAAGAAAAATACACAGAATATATGAATGCTTATTCTGAAGAATTAGCAAACGCTATTCGTAAAGACATGAAACAAGAACAAGGTGACAACGCAGTATTAAATGCGCGTAATGTTAACCGTTTAACTAACGAAGAAAAGAAATTCTACAACGCATTAGTTTCAGAAGACCATGTAAATACTGATACTAACTGGAAAGATGGAGAATTATTACCTGAAACAGTTGTTGATCGTATCTTTGAAGATATTGAAACTGAACACCCATTATTGAAACATATCACAATTCAACGTACTGGATTACGTGCACGTGTGATTCGTTCAGTACCAGAAGGTCAAGTTGTTTGGGGTCCAGTGTTCTCAGAAATTAAAGGTCAATTAGAGGCTTCATTCTTTGAACAAGACGTTACATTAGGTAAAGCAACTGCATTTGTTGTAGTACCAAAAGATTTAAAAGATGCAGGTGTGCAATGGGTTGACCGTTATGTACGTGCACAAATCAAAGAAGCTTTCGCAGTAGCAATTGAAAAAACTGCTATTCAAGGTTTAGGTGCTGCTAAAAACCAACCAGTAGGATTAATGAATGAAATTAATCGTACAAACGGTGCGGTATCAGAAAAAACTTCTGCAGGAACATTAACATTAGCTGATGCAGAAACATCAATTAAAGAAATTGGTAACATTATCAAAAACTTATCAATTAAAGAATACTATGATAAAGACGGTAATGTTAAACGTTCTAAAGGTGCTAGCGTATTAAATAACGTTGTTATTGCGTTAAACCCTGCAGACTATATCTACACTGGTATTGCATTCATGCAATTACACAATGGCCAATTTGTAAGTCCGGTACCATTTAACGTGACGTTCGAGCAATCTGAATTTGTACCTCAAGGTAAAGCAGTAGCATTCGATAAAACACGTTATAACTTCTATGCTGGTAGTGAAGTAATCGTTCGTGAGTTCGACCAAACATTAGCATTAGAAGATATGGACTTGTATACGGCGAAACAGTTCTTATATGCAGAACCCGATGATAACAAAACTTCATTTGTATATGATGTTGATTTCAGTTCATTCGGCGCGCCTACATCAACTGACGCTGCAGCAACTGAGCCGACAGCATAGGAGGTGTATATAATGGCCAATTATAAAGTGTTAAAAAACTACAACGATAAGCAATTAGCAAAGTCTCTTAAAGCAGGAGACAAAGTAGAAATGACAGTGAAACGTGCAGATAAAGTTGAAAAAACTTTGTCTGCGAATGGTTTTAAAGGACCTTTCTTAGAACGAGTTAGAGAATCGAAGTGATTTAAATGATTACTGATACGCATGTGGAAGAATTCAAAAATCGTAATAGAATTTTTTATGATATCGAAGATGATCGTATTAAAAACGATTTAGGGATGTCTTATGAAGATATTAAAGCAAAATGTGGGGACTTCGATATGGAACAATCCTCATTAGGTCGTGAATTAGTTTATGAACGTACAAGATATGTATTCAACGATAAACTAGAGGAATTCCACAATAATTTTTTATCTAGTATTGTTCAATTCCAAATCATGAACATGGAGGTGTCAGATGATGGCACTACAACGTAATGAATTTGTGACTGGTGGCGACATGAGAACGCCAGTTGCATTTTATAAAGCAACACCGACAGACGACTTCTTTCCTGGTGAAACTGTGGAAGAGGTCGTTTTTAAGTGTTTTGCTAATGTTTATCAACCATCACAGAAAGATTTGGACATGACGAACAATCAAGCTAGTTTAACTATGGTTACGTATCATCCTATTAATATAGAAATTACTGATGATATGTATTTTGAAATTCAACTACCTCAATATAGGAATAAAAAATACAATATTCAACAAGTCTTTGATGATACAGATAACCATAGGAACATTAAGATTATTGGGAAGATTTCAGAATGAGCGTAGACGTTAAAGGTGTTCACCAAATGCTTAGGCAGATTGGCGAAAAGTACGGAGAAGCCCAAATGCTTAAAGCTCAAGATAAAGCATTGAACAAAGGCTCTAAATACTTTGTAAGTGTGTTGAAAGCGAATTTTGAAGTGTTCCGTGATACAGGAGCAAGTATTCATGAAGTTTCAGTTACTGACCCTTATTATGTTCACGGGAAAACAAGAATGGTTAAAGTTCACTGGCATGGTTCAATGAACCGCTATGCGATTATACATTTAAACGAATGGGGAACAATTAAAAACCCAAACCCAAGAGGTAAAGGTGCAATTGCTAGAACAATGTTTATGACTGAACGACCATTCAGAGAAATTATAAAGCAATCATTGGAAGGAGACTTGTAAATGTTTGATATGTTGAAAACTTTAAAAAAATATCTATTGAACAACGTAACAATTGCTCAACATTGTACAGGTCGAATTCGAGCTTACACATATGACGAGACGGCAGATAGGTCGAATCATTATATATTGATTGACCCTCTTGTCTCCCCACAACCCGAAACCTACGCAAGTGATACTAATTTAACAACCGAATATCTATATCAAATTGATGTTCGTGGTCCTAATTATGATGTGGTTAAACTTCTACAAGAAGAGATCCGTCAAACCTTATGGTCAATAGGATTTAAACAAGTGGATGGAACTGATGAATATGACACAGATTTAAAACTGTATATGGATGCACGACGCTACCGTGGAAATCCTTATACGATAGATGGTTTAAGACATATAGATAAAAATATTTAATTGATTAGCCTTTCGTGAGAAACGAAGGGCTATTTTAATGCAAAAATTTAAGGAGGATATTTAAATGGGTAGATATAATGCCGCTACAGGTTTAGGAAAAATGTACTATGCAGTATTACAAGAAGAAAGTGATGGAACAGTTAAAACTTCAGGTATTAAAGAAGTTGATTATGTTCAAGAGCTTTCTATTGAATTTGGTGAAGAATTAGAAAAAGCTTATGGTTCTAACAAGGTTGCTGAAATTGCAAAATCAGCAGGTGAAACACAATTATCTTTAACTTTCCATAAGTTACCAATTGATGTTCAAAAAGACTTATTAGGATTAATTGAACACGAAACAAATAAATCAGTTTATGGCTTTGGTAAATCAACTGGTATTACTTATACAGCCGTAGCTATCCCACGTACAATGGAAGATGGCTCTCAAGAGTGGTTTGGATTATCAAAAGGTGTATTCACACGACCAAACAAAGAAGGACAAACTAAATAAGATGGTGTTGAATTCGGTTCAGATGAAATCGAAGGTCAATTCATGGAACGTAAAGTTGATGGATTCGATGAAGAGTTAGCAGTGGTTATGGCTTACGATGACCAAGGCAAAACTGAAGGTCGTGACACGATTTTCAATTCAATCTTCGGTAAAACGTTTGATACGGTTCAAACAACAGCTGAACCTTTAAGTACATCAACATCTTCTGATAGTACTGCAAGTGAATCTACTACAGATGCAGAAGCAACTGAACCAACAGCATAATTGATTTATAGACGACTTCTGTCGTCTATTTTTGTATACAAAAATAAAAACTAATTATTCGGTCTAAAAGAAAACCCGATGAAAAGGAGAATATAAATTATGGCAGTTAAAAAATTTATTGAATTATATGATGAAAATGGAGAAGTAAAAAAATATCATGCACCTGCTTTTATTAAAGGTAGTGTTGCACGTAAAGGTTTCAATTTAGGTAAGGAATTCCAAAAATTAGAACAAGATGGCGGCGAATTTGACGATAACTTACTAGACAAATTATATAGCTTTATCGCAAATGATTTATATGATGGTCAATTCACTGCAGAAGAGTTTGAAGATGGGATTGATGCTCGTGAAGTTATCACGGTTGCAATGGAACAATTAGGCGGTATCTTAGGTGACGAGGGAAAGACAACGAAATAGACGACTCTCGTTTAAAGCCCGAAGATTTCACTTATGAAAAACAATCAGAATATCTTGATACGCTGTATAAAGAGTTGATGGAAAATGGTTGGAAAATGCCTGAGATTGACAACACAGATATTTATCAGTTACTTCGCATTATGAATAATAAGAAGAAATCTAAAACGAAGAAAGTTGGTAAGAACGAGAGCCTAATTGGAGCTATAACAGGTAAAGACCCTAGAGCTTCAAGCTAGGCTCTCTTTTTTTATTTCTAAAGAAAGGAGAGTGAGTTGAATGGCAGATGAAATTAAAGGTTTTACGATTGATTTAGGCCTAGATACATCAGATATTGATCGCGGTATGGCCAATTTAAAGCGTAAGTTACAAACTACTGATGCAGAAATGAAAAAGAACCTTTCAAGTTTCGATAAAGCCGAAAAATCAGTAGAAAAATACGAAACTGAAATTGAAGGACTTAACAAAACACTTACTCAACAAGGTAGAGCGAGTGAACAATCACAGAAGAAGTTAGATCAGTTAAGACGTGCACAAGAAACCATGTCAGATAAGCTTGAAGAATCAGCACGTAACGCTCAAAAAGCTAAAAAAAGTTATGAGACCTTAGCTGATTCTTATGACAAGTTGAACAATGAGTTGAAAGAACATAAAGCAAATGTTCAGTCTGCTCAAGTATCACAGAAAGAAATGCAAAATACTGTTACAGCATTAAGTGCCAAAATGAAAAATGCTAAAAGCTCTGTCGACAATTTGCAAAATGAATTCAATGAATTAAGTAAGTCAGGTAAAGCAAGCAAACAAGAGCTAACGGCATTAGGCAATCAGTTAACTAAAGCTAAAACACAATATGTAAGTCTTTCAAAATCTGTAGATAGTGCTAAACGTGATTTAAATGAGTCTAAAATAGCAACGGCCAACGCTAAGAATGAATTACAAAATTTTAGTAAAGCAAATCAACAAGCGATGGCAAGTGCAAAATCTGCAATGGATACGGCTAAGAAAGAAGCAAACGCAGCAGAACAATCTTATGCTAGTTTAAATCGTGAAGTTGGTCAACTACCCGCGAAATTAGACAGAGCTGAAAAAGAAGTTTATCAACAAGCATTGGCTTACAACGTTCTACAAAATAGAATAGATGAAACAACATCAGAAATGCGAGAATTTCATAGAGAACAAACAAAGTTCTTTGGCATGGGACCTGCATTAACAGCTATGGGTCAACGTTGGGAAGAAGTCAACGCTAAAATAAATAAAATAGGTAATAGCTTTAGAAACGTCGGTTATGTTGTGAATGGTATAGGCTTTGGTGGTTTAATATCAAATATTAGTACCATCATTCCAATAGCGGGAAGTGCTGTAAGTGCGTTGTCTGGTATTGGTGGCGCTGCAACTGCTGCTGCAGGTGGTGCTATTGGGCTTGGTGGTGCTTATGGTGTTGCGCTAGGTGCAATAACTGCATTTAGTGGCCAAGCTACAACTGCGTTGAAAATGCTTGAAGATGGTGAACTGAGAGCAACTGCAGAAGTTAGAAATTACCAGTTAGTTTTAAGTAGTTTGCAAAATCAATGGAAAGGTTTAGTACAAGCTAATCAAGCAGATATCTTTAATACTATGGCTAATGGTATTAATATCGCTAAGATTGCGTTAACTAGACTTACACCATTCATTTCAAAAACAACAAGTCAAATAGCTCAAGCATCTGCTAGAATGCGTGATTGGGTTAACTCATCTAATAATGCATACAATGCATTCAAACTCATTAATAATATAGGTCCGCCGATATTCCAAAACTTATTAAATGCAGCAATGAAAGTGGGAGACGGTATCACCCACATGTTTACACAGTTTGGACCATTATTTACATGGACAGGTAAAGGTATTGAAAGTCTAGCTAATAAATTTAATGCTTGGGCAAATAGCACAAGTACAGATAAAGGTATAGCTCAATTCATTCAATACACTAAAACGAACTTGCCAATTGTTGGTCAAATTTTTGGTAATGTGTTTAGTGGGATTATCAGTTTATTTAGTGCTTTTAGTGGTCATTCACATAATGTGCTAGTAGGCATGCAAGGTGTGACACAATCGTTTAAAGATTGGGCGGCGAACTTAAAAAACACAGAAGGTTTTAAAAACTTCTTAAAATACTTAGAGTCGAATGGTCCAGTTGTTTGGCAATTACTTAAAAATATTGGATCTATTATTGTAGGATTAATTAAAGGTATGGCACCAGTTGGCGCAGTAATGTTAAGAATAACTACTGCATTGACAGGGTTTATCGCTAAAGGTGCTACGGCTAACAATACAATGGGACTAATGACAGGTGTCTTAACAGCCGTCGGTGGTGCATTAGCTGCAATTCTACCAATGTGGGGAGTATATAGAACAGTAGTTGGTGGCGCCTCGTTGGTAACAGGTGCATATAATGCTATAGTAAATGTAACTAAAACTTCGATGGCTATTTGGACAGGTGTTACACGAGCTCTTGCATTAGCACAAATATTAAATGCTAGAAACACTTCATTAGCAACCATAATGACAGGTAAATATTCTATTGCTACAAAAATGGCAGCGTTAACTACTCGAGGTTTGGGTCTAGCTATTAGGTTTATGACAGGTCCAATCGGTATAGTTATTACTGCTATTAGTGCTTTAGTCGCAGGTATTATATATCTATGGAAAAACAATGAAACTTTTCGTAATTTCGTTATCTCTGCTTGGAATGCCATAAAAAACACTGCTATATCTGTGTTTGGATTCCTTAAACCTTACATCATCGGTGTTTGGAATGGTATAAAAACGGCATCAATGGTTATATGGGGATTAATGAAAACAGCAGCCACATTAGCATGGAATGCTATTAAGATGTCCGTACTACATCCAATTCAATCATTAAAACTAGTTATCACTACAGTATGGAACGCGATTAAAATAGGTGCAGTGCTTGCATGGACTGACATCAAGACTGCGGTTATGTTAATAATTCAAGGTTGGCTTACTGCCGTTAAAATTTACTTCGGTATGTGGAAGACAGTCATCACTGCAGTGTGGAATGGTATTAAGTATGTATCAATTGCGATTTGGAATGTCATAAAAAACGGTGTGATGGCGATAATTCGAGTTTGGTTTACTATGATGAAAGCGTCCTTTGCCATGTGGAAAGCCGTAATTACTGCGGTATGGAATGCAATTAAAACTGTTTCAATAGCGATATGGAACTCTATTAAGAATAGTGTATTAGCTATCATTCGTGCTTTTATTGCAGGAGCAAAAGCCATTATTGGCGGTTTAAAGGCATTTGTTACAAGCGCTTGGAATGTCATTAAAAGTGTCTCAATTCGAATATGGAATGCTATAAAAAACAGTGTGATTGGAGCAATTCGTGCACTTTCAAATAGCGTTCGTAAAATCATTAGCGCTTTAAGAAGTTGGATTATAGCAGCGTGGAATTACATTAAGAATAAAGTCGTTGCATTAGCAAAAGCTTTAGGTGCAGGTGTAAAAAGAGCTTTCACAAGTTTATCAGGTATAGTTAAAAAGATATTTACTGGTATTCGAAACTTTACAGTCAAAGTATGGACTTATATTAAGAATAAGGTTATTGCTTTAGCTAAAGGCCTTTATAATGGTGTAAAACGTGCGTTTACAGGTACATGGAACTTTGTGAAACGTGTATTTAATAATATTAAAAATTTCTCTGTTAAAGTATGGAGTTATATTAAAAACAAAGTGGTTAGTTTTGCTAAAAGTTTATATAACGGTGTCAAACGTAACTTTACATCAACTTGGAATATCACTAAATCAATCTTTGGTAAACTACGTGGTTGGCTTACTAAGACTTGGAAAAACATCAAAAATTCTGTGGTGAATTACGCTAAAAATCTTTGGAGTGGCGTAAAAAATACATGGAACCGTTTAAAAAGTGGTACAAGTAGCACGTTCAGTAGAGTGAAAAGTGATACGATTTCTAAATGGAAAGGTATAAAAAATTCTGTAACTGGTCTTGCAAAAAGTTTATGGAGCAGTGTTAGAAATACATTTAGAAATATGGCCAGTGGATTAAAAACATTGATTGGTAGAATCAAAGGTCATATCGGTGGTATGGTCAGTGGAGTTAAAGGCGGATTAAATAAATTAATCAAAGGTGTTAACTGGGTAGCCGGTAAATTGAGTATGGATAAATTACCTTATATCAAGTTACACACTGGTACGACTTCAACTCATACACAAAATGTTGTAACTAACGGGAAAATAAACAGAGATACTCTTGCTACTGTTGGAGACAAAGGACGTGGAAATGGTCCAGGTGGTTTCCGTCATGAAATGATTCGTTATCCTAATGGAAAAACTGCAATCACACCTAATCGAGATACTACAGCTTATTTACCTAAAGGTAGTTCAGTATTAAATGGTAAACAGACACACTCTATATTAAAAAATAATCCTCAATTCTCAACTGGAACATTACCGCGTTTTGCAAATGGTACAGGTTTCAATTTGCTTGGTGGAGGTAAGAAACCTAAAAAACACAAGCACGGAGAAAATGTAGTTGGTGATGTTATAGGGAATGCTAAAAAAACTGCAGGTAACGTTGGTAAACAAGCCAGTGCTATCACAGGTAAGGTTGTTAAAAGCGGGAAAGCTATTGTAGATAAAACACTTGAAACTGCAGGTAAAGGTAAAGACTGGCTTAAAAAATCTGTTGGTGATGTGTTGGACTACATTGAACATCCTAAAAAATTACTTGATAAAGTGCTTCAAGGTTTTGGTATTAGTAAGGATAGTTTCGGTATAAGTAAGGCCGCTGAATTACCATACAATATGATGACCGGTATGTTTAAAAAACTTAAAGAAGCTGCTACTAAAAAAATTGGCGAATGGCTAGAAGATAGTGGTGGAGGAGACGGTGGTTACATTGACTTATCCAAAGGTATCAACTTTGGATTTGCAAGAACTGCTGCTGAAGCTGCAAGAGCAGGTTACCCATTCCCTCGACCGCATCATGGTTTAGATATTAACTATAAACATGACAAAGTCTACTCAACGATGTCAGGTACTGCTCGAGCTTTCAAAGGCTGGAGTGGTGGTTTTGGTAACCATATGGAAGTAACCAACGGTAATGTTAAGTCTATCTATGGTCACTTGCACAAACTAGCATTTACAGGTACTAAAAAAGTACATCCAGGAACCTACTTAGGTATATCAGGTGGTAGTCCTGCAGAAGACGGACAAGGTGCAGGGAGCTCTACTGGACTTCATTTACACTATGAAATGCAGTGGGGTGGAGTAGCAAAAGACCCTACAAGTTGGTTGAAAAAACATAATGGTGGCGGCGGTGGAGGTCAAAATAAGGCTGCTTCCAAATGGAGAGGTGATATTCGACGTGCCGCTAAACGCATGAAAGTAAATCTTTCAGGAAGAGAATTGAATGGTATCATCACTCAAATTCAACGTGAGTCAAATGGTAATGCAGGTGTTACTCAAGGTAATATTGGTGATATAAACAACTTACGTGGTACACCTGCACAAGGATTACTTCAATATGTGCCTAGTACATTCAGAAGTTATGCAGTAAGAGGTCATAAAAATATTAAAAATGGTTACGATCAATTATTAGCATTCTTCAATAACTCAAATTGGCGTAGAGATTTACCTTACGGACGTTCAGGTTGGGGGCCTAGTGGACATCGTAGATTTGCTACAGGAGGCTTAATCAAAAATGCAGGTTGGTATAACATCGCAGAAGGTGGATACCCTGAATGGGTAATACCAACTGATCCAAACCGTCGCACAGACGCTATGAAATTACTAGCGCTTGCTGCAAAAGATATTCAAGGCTCTAATTCAAAAGGGAACAAACGTCCTAGCGCATTTAGTGGTAAAACTGTATCAAGTAATACCAATGATACTGAATTGTTGCTTAAAATGATTGAGGGACAACAACAACAGATTTCAGTGCTTATGGAATTAGCACGAAGTAACCAAGCTATTGCTGAAAAAGATTTCAACCCTTCAATTGATCAATATGCACATGAAAGACAAGTGTTTAATAGCATAGAAAAATACGAAAGGCAGAAATCAAGAAAAGCAAATTTTAAACCAATGGGAGGTTAGATAATGCTTGATACAATAAAAGTAAATGATAAAACACTTCCATGGTTGATTGTTGAAAGAGGGTTTGAAATACCCTCTTTTAATTTTGCTATTGAAAGTGAAGAAATAGCTGGGAGACCAGGAAGCATTGTAAAAAGTAGAAATTTAAAAGAATATCGTTTTGAATTGCCACTCATTATTCGTAATGATTACATTTCACATGGTGGTATGAAAAATATTAAGGATATAACAAATGAAGTAGTAAGATTTTTAAACTATGATGAGCCAGTCAAATTACAATTTACGTCTCAAGATTGGTATTGGAATGCATATATTGAAGGACCTATTGAATTAAACAAAGACCGTATCGGCTTTTGGTCATTTAAAATAAACGTTGTATTAGCAGACCCATACAAATACGCAGTCGAAGGTACAAAAAACACGGCTATTTCAGACCAAGTTAGTGTGGTTAGTACAGGTACGGCAGATAGTCCAGTTATCGTACAAGCAACAGCACTAAAAAATGCTAGTTACTATATGATCACTAAAAATGATGAAGATTACTTCATGATTGGCGATGATGATTTAGATAAACCAGTAGAGGACTACACCCCAACGCTTTGGGATAATGAAATGCGTAATTTTACAGGTTGGACGAAACAGACAGCAGGTACAAATATAGACGGGTACACTGGAGGCACAACGGGTGGAGGTATGGAGCTTGCTAGTTCTAAAGATTCATTTGTATTGAAACAAGATACAATCACTGCCACATCAGGTTGGAACGGTGCAGAGTATAAACATAGTTTTGGTAAGTCGGCACAAGATTTTGTATCCACAATTAAACTACACTTGAATCAAAAGAAAAAAGGTTCAACACATTGTGCACAATACCTTTATGATACAGATAATCGCTTAATTGCAAGCATAGGATATCGAAATACTCGTTCTAGTCAAGCGATTGGTAGCATTGTAATTACGCTATTCGACCAATTAGGTGTACAAAAGAAAATTTATGAATATGGTAATTTACCAATGTTCTATAAATGGGATGATTTAGTATTGTATATTCGTTTAGAACGTTCAGGTACAACATTTAAAATCAAAACTTGGAAATATAAAGAAGTCGAGTATCCTAAACGTGTCATTCCAGTCGATGTGCATGAGAAACAATGGGAAGACAGTGGTAAGTTTTACCAACGTCCTATTGCAGCAGTTAGCATTTACACTGCAAAGAATGGTACGAATTACCACATGCCAACATACATTTTAGGTAGCTATACACATGAGAAGTTACCTAGACCACCTAAAGCTCGGGATATGATTATTAAAAAAGGTGATGTGATTAACATCAATATGCAAGATAAGACAGTAACGATTAATGAAGATCCGTCACTTGATTTAAAAACATTTGGTAGTGACTTCTTTAATATTAATAGTGGCTATAATGAATGTTTAATTTATCCAGAAAAAACATTTGACACTACCGTTTATTGGCAAGATAGATATTTATAAGGAGGTGACGAATTGAAACATACAGGGATTCATATTTTAGATTTTAATGACAAAATCATTGATTATATTAGTCGTGATGACGGTGCGTTATTAAATGCAGTGATGAGTACCAACGCCGAAGAAAAATCAGAAACATTCGATTTCACAATGTTAAATGATCGTGCTGAACATTTGCGTGAACGTAATCGTATTATTGCACAAGATAATAACGGTATTTATCGTGAATTCATCATCTCTCATGTGGTAGATAACTTTGATGGTACAACTGATGTAGAAAGTAATGCATCATACCTAGAAGATATTGATAAATCACGTCCAATAAAACCTGGACAATATAAGGCATACAGTACATCACAAGCCTTAAATGAAACGCTACGTAATACTGGTTGGGAACTGTCAGATGACACTGAACATGGTGGTATGAGAACAACCAGTTGGACATCTTATTCAACACCATATGAAGTTATCAACATGTTATGCACAACATACGGTATGGTGGCAGATTATTCCATTGAACTCGGTTCACATACAGTTGAGCATAGATATGTAACACTTAAGAAACCATATAGCTTATTTAAAGGTAAAGAGATTACTAAAGGTAAAGACTTAACTGGTATGACTAGAACAGTTGATATGTCAGAAGTACGGACTGCATTATATGCGATTGGTCCTGAAAACGACACTGGACAACGATTAGAAAAAATAGTTACAGATGATGACGCTCAGGCACAGTTTGGATTGCCTGGGCGTTATTTATGGAGTGTATATGAGCCTGAATCAGACGATAGTAATATGACTGATGAGCGTTTAACCACACTCGCTAAAACAGAATTAAATAAACGTAATAAATCGGCAATCAGTTATGAAATTACTTCCACAGACATCCATAAACATTATCCTGAAATGGTCGTTTCGCTACACGACACTGTGCGTATTAAAGATAGAGATTTCAGACCACCACTTTATATTGAAGCAGAAGTCATTGGTGTTGATTATGATTTACTTCAAGATGAAAGTAGTTATAAATTCGGGAATGTGGTTGAATATGAAGAAAGTAGTTTACGAGATATATTCAATAAAAAACTTGCCGATATAAGTAAGAAATTGAATGATAACGTAACGAATATGAATACAATTGTTAATGATGTAGTTGCAGGCCAATTAGAATACTTTGAACGTAAGATAATTAAACAAGATACGCCACCAGAAAATCCGGTTAACGATATGCTTTGGTATGATACGAGCAATCCTAATGTTGCAGTATTAAGAAGATACTGGAATGGAGAATGGTTAAATGAAACTGTTGATGACGTTGAGAAAATCGGAGGTATTACGAGAGAGAAAGCTCTACTAAGTGAATTACAAAACACATTTGCCAACCTTTCAATTCAACATAGTAAGATATTGAATGATACAAACGAAGTATTAAACAGTGAATACTTGGTTGATACAGATCTTAAAAACAAACTTCAAACTGAAATTAATAATATTGATGAAATCTATCTAAGTATTCAAAGTGATTTAAACGCTATGACTCCAGATACTGCTACTATTGGTGCTTTAATAGATGTTCAAAGTCAATTTAGTTCCTATAGACAAAAATTACAAGATTTATATAAAGCTATGCGTGACGCTCAAGTTTCGGCAGATAAACGATTGCAGTTACTTCAATCCCAATATACTGATGAGAAGTTTAATGACGCATTGAATAAAGTGGCTGCTAAATTTGGGTTAACTATTGATGAAAATAACAATATGGTCGGCACACCAGATGTTATAGAAAAAGCCGTTCAAGCTTCACGTGAAGATACAGAAGAACAGTTAAAGTCTTATGTTAGAAGTGTTGAGTATGAAACAGACCAAGAAGGTATTGTAGAACGTTTAGATACGTCAGAAACAGAAAGACAACAATTAAGTGATCAAATTTTAGATAGAGTCACAAAAGAAGAGTATGACAACGAGACGACTAAAAGACTATCGACTACTAAAGCTGAAACCTTAACTGAAAGTGAACAAATATCTCAACGTGTTTCTAAAGATGTATTTGATGAAAGTAGTAAAACTTTAAATAGTGTTGTTTCACAAATTATTAATAATACAACCACAGGTATCTCACTTTCTTATGATGATAACGGTAATATCCAGTCAAGTTCTATTGGTCCAAACGGTATTAATCTGAATGGCGATAAAGTCGACATCACAGTTAATAAAGACTTTAATTTGGTTACTCAAACTTTAAATAATAAAGTTGGTAAAGATGAAGTTGTAAACCGATTAAACCTATCTAAAGAAGGATTAGATATCAATGTAAATAATTTAGGTATTCGAGGTGGAAACAACTCTGAATATATAGATATTCGTAATACTTCTATATTATCTTATGGCTCATTCACTCGTACGTGGGCAAACGTCACAGATACTGCAAAACTGAAATTTGTATGAATAAAGGTACTATACAGGTATCTAATACAACGACTGGTTATAACTTGTATTTAACTGAAAAAGGACTTTCTACCATGCTTGCAGGTGCTGGAGATGAAACGGCTGGTACTTTAGAATTTCATTCACAACGATACAATGAAACTTCACGTGGTGTGACATTACATTCCACATATGGTGCGGTTGCATTAGCGAGTGATAACAGTCGTGTTATTTTAGATTCAAACTTAACTGTTAACATAGAAAGTCAAACAAGCTCAGTCTATATCAGACCGATGAAAGATAATCGTATTGGTACAAATGAATTTAGATTTTGGGTTAAAAACAATGATACTGGTGCAGATACTGATGGTGTTCTATCTTATGGTTTGATTACAGATAAGAATAACAGTCCTTATGACTTCGGTTCGGGTATACGTTTTGATAAGTCACCAAAATCTAACTATGTATACGCTACTGATAAAGACGGAAATATTGGTACTGGTGACTTTTATGGTCGTAATATATTAGGGGATTGGTTTGCTAAAGGTGATAACTGTTATGCAAAAGTAGATAATGAAGTTAGAATTACTGACAAACTTGGTTATAATAACGGAAATTATAATTTAAAGGGACTTGCAGCAAACGAAATTAGAGCAGGATCTATTCGTACAGTTAGTGGTAACTTTTATATAGGCGTTTCCACAAATGAATTACGTGTAACGAATAACCTACTTTATAACGGTGGGGACATTGGATATAAAGATGTTCACAGTTATAACGTAATTGCAGAAAAAGACCTTATAGCAAAAGGGGATATATATTATCAGGGTAAAACTAAACTTGCGTCATCAGAAAAATTCAAAAAAGATATAAAAAAATGGGAAACAAATGCAACGAATTTATTAAAAGCCACTCAATTATATGAATACAAATATATACATGATGAAGATCAAGAAACACATCATGGTGTCATTATAGAGAGAGAAACGCCAAATCATATAATTTCTAATGACGCATTAAGTATTAGCACTGATGAAATGTTATTTACAACCACAAAAGCTTTACAAGAACAAATTGAACGTAATGATAAATTAGAAAACAGAATTAAAATACTGGAGGATAAATTAAAATGAATGAATTAAGAGAAGTAGGAACTATTACTTATGAATATAAAGGCAAATCAAAGATTGAAAGATATTGGAGAGACGATATAGATGATCAAATCTATATAGGGTATGATTCAATAGAGTCTACAGACTTTTCAATGCCGTCTCCAACAGGAAAGTATTTACCAAATTTAAAAGATGGATTTGAACTAAACGCTAAATTAACACATGAAGTCAAGTCACCTAAACCTAGAGAAAATGGGTATCAACAATACCATTTATATTTTGAAATAGAAAATACAGAATTGAAAGGTCAAGGTAGCTTTGAAATAGGATTGAATTATGACGGAGGATATGCACAAGAAGAATCATTTTTTGGCGCCTATACTATAATAACGGAGGAATAAATCAATGGAAAATAAAAATCAAGGATTACAAGCTAATCCACAACTTACAATTAATTATCTTACGCAGGAAGTAGCAAAACTTACACAAGAAAATGCAATGTTAAAAGCAATCATACAAGAACAAAATCAAACAAATCAAAGTGCTGAGGAAGAGTAATCCTTAGCACTATTTTTATACACAAATATAGGAGGAATCGATTATGGCAAATGAAGTAGTAAACAAAAAAGAAAATTATATTTTGGTACAAGTAGACAGTGAGGGTATAGAAAATACACTCAGTATTGACTATCGTGGGCAATTCTTCCCAAGCACTAACACATCTGCAGCATATAAGATTGATGAACAAGAGAAAGCAGAAAAACTCGCTCAACGTCTTAACAGTTTAAATGAATTGAATTATGAATTTGGTATAGCAAAAGAATTGTTGACTATTAAAGTAGCTAAACAAGTTATTGACATTACTTATACTGTCGCAGAATAGGAGTGAATTTATGAAAAAAACATATTTTGATTATATCCACAAAGTGATACTTTACATGGGCGTTGGACTACTTATGTTCGAAAGAGGTTTCTTTTGGACAAAAGAACAAGAAGATATATTAGATGATTCACAATTCTATATAGCACTTCATAACATCATGCCTATTTGGGTATGGGGGATTTTTGGTATGGTATTTAGTTTAATGCTAATTATTGCTCCTTTTTTCTTACCTAAAAGGGAGATGAATCATACATTTAATTACTTAATCATGATTGGTGGTGCAGGTAATGGTTTGTTCTACTTCTTAATGACATCAGCAAGTATATTTCACGCTATTAATTGGCTTTCGCCATTACAATTTTCGACGCTTGCAGTATTAAACTTTATTATTTGCGTGCTTGGAGTGATCGGCATTGTCCGAAAACGATGAAAAATATGTATTACGTCATGAGTGGGAACGTAGTACAGGTAAGATTTATGAACGAATTAATGAGAATGACAAAAAACAAACAGAGGCAATTAATAGTTTAAATAATAAAGTGGATAAGCAAACTTTAATACAAGAACAAACCTATGAATCGCAAAAGAAACAAGAAAGTCATTTAGAAAAAATAAGTGATAAAATGACAGGTTTTGTTTCAGAAGTAAACGATTTAAAATACAAAGTTAAAGGTCATGATGATCAGTTAGAAAGTTTTGGTCAGATTATAAGTAAAAAGCAATCGTTCAATGTGGGTATAGCGACAGCAATTGTTGGTGGTGTGTTTAGTCTACTCACTGCAGCAGTTGGCCTCGCACCAATATTATTTAAGTAAAGTCGGCGCATCGCGTCGGCTTTTTATTTTACTCAAAAGGAGATAATCAAATGACTTCAGATAAATTAAAACAATATATTGGCTTATTTGGTGGTATATTAGGTGCTTTATACCTTGCATTAAAAGCGAGTGGTATCGAAGTTCCTTTTTTAATGCCCGAAAAGTTAGACGCATGGCAAAATTTCGCTACGTCAATAGTACCTTTTGTAATTGCGATATATGGCGTCTATAAAAACACATATGTTATTCACTCGCATTCAAAAGCACAAGAAGAATACTTAAAAGAAAATAATTTAAAATAGGAGTGTTATAAATGGCTACAGAGAATTGGAAAGGTGTTAAAGTAAGATATCAATTACTAACAAAAGGAACGCGCCGATATGGAGAAACAATGGACGGCGGAAAACCACAATTTATCGTTGCACATGATACAGGTAACATCAACACAACTGCACAATCAAATGTGACTTACTATGAGAATACTTATAATATACCTTGGAACAGTGTAGCTAGCGCGCATATATTCGTTGATGATAAAGAATGTATCATTTGTATACCGACGACAGAGAAGGCTTGGCACGTGCTTTATGATGCGCCTACAGACAACCTTTTGTACAACAAAGACGCTAACGATGTAGCGATAGGTGTCGAAATATGTTACTTCAGTGATAGAGAACGTAGTAAAAAAGCGTTAGACAATGGTGCTAGAGTGTTAGCATATCTTGCGGAGTATTGGCATATTGATTACAAAACTAGAATGCCAGGACATCAAGATATTCAAGCAGATAAACAAGACCCAGGAAACGCATTAGAAGCGTCTGGTTATGGCAGAAATACATCAAATCTCGATAAATTAATAGCTAAATACTACAAACAAAACGTAAAGGTTAAAGCTACACCAGTGAAAGTAGAAAAAGGTGCGACATCATTTACACGTGATGAATTCGTAAAATGGTTAAAATCTACAGAAGGTAAGCAATACGATTATGACTTGTACGCAGCTTTTCAATGTTTCGATTACGCAAACGTAGGTTGGGATAAATTATTTGGTCATGGACTTAAAGGTAATGGAGCCAAAGACATTCCTTTTAATGTTTATAATAAAGATAAGTTTAAAAATGAGGCTACAGTATTCAAAAATACACCTAGCTTTTTAGCTAAACCAGGCGATTTAGTCGTTTGGGGAGAACAAATGGGCGATGGTTGGGGTCATGTTGCTTGGGTCGTTGAGGCAACACTCGACTACATCATTGTACTTGAACAAAATTGGCTTGGCGGTGGATGGACAAGTGGACCAATCAATAATGGAACCGGTTGGGAAACGGTCACACGTCGTAAACACGAATACGACACGCAAATGTGGTTTATACGTCCTAAATTTAGTAACAAGAAAATAGAATCTAAATTACTCAAGAAATCGAAAGAGAAAAAGAAAGAAAAACAGATCACATGGAATTGGAAAGGTAGATTTACTACTAATACAACAATCAAAGTAAGACGTAGTCCAAGCTTGAAAGGTTCTGTCGTACCAAGTTCTGATTGGTTATTAGCTAATCAATGGGTAGATTTTGTGAGTATTACTAAAAAAGATGGTTATTGGTGGGCGAAATTCAAATATCCTACTAATCCATCATCAGGATATTTCTATTGTGCGTTATGTAAAATAACAGACAAACAAGAAAAAATTAAAAATGAGAAGTATTGGGGTTCCATTAAGTGGAAATGATATGTTAGCATAATTAAAGAGTTTTTATTAATATAATCACAAAGAACTCTAATAAAAATACGCACTTTTCCTTTCAATCAAGGGTAGTCCTAGCGACTGCCCTATTTTTTTATGTAAAAATTTAAATAAAAAACTTGTAACGTAAACAACTGTGCAGTATAATTGTATTTGTAAGTTAGTTAATGACTTACAAACCACCATGAAAGGAGGTGGTTGATTTGGACGACATCATAAAAATGCTGATGCTCATCGTACTTGCTACAGTACAAAGAACACCAGCAATTATAAAACAACTAAGAAAATGGCATCTAGATTATCTTAAAGCCAAGAAAGATAATCAGAAAAATGATTAATCCAACAGGGGCAAAAGCCCCTACCTCTTTTCATGGTTATTATATTACAGATAGGTGATGAATTCAAATGAATATCATTTTTAAAGTAATGCTTTTAATATTTATTTTATTATTGCCCGAGATAATTAAGTTTGCAAGAATCCAACATATGAAAAAATTAGGGTATAGATATGAAGGTGAAGAACTTGTCAGAATACAAGAAAAAAATAATTGAATTGATTGAAAGTGATATAACAGGATATAAAATATATAAAGCTACTGGTGTATCACAATATGTACTATCACAATTAAGGCAAGGCAAACGTGATGTAGATAATTTAACCTTAAACACTACTGAAAAGCTATACGAATATCAAATTAAAATAGAGGAAAATAATCAGTAATATGCTATAATATAACTAATAACGATAACGTCTTTATGACGGTACTATATTCTAATGCCACATTCTAAATGAATGTGGTTTTTTTATGAATTTAATCGAAAAAAAGACAATTTAGGGTTTCTTCACTGTTAAATAAGTGATACATTTAATTTGTGGTATAATTCCCCAATTATCCACACTCATAAAATCACCATTTTAAACGATTATTATCTTTTCTTTATGCTGGGTAGCCCGAAAGGCTACCTTTTTTATTGTACTTATTCAAAAACAAGCTATAATGAGTGTAGGGATTATTTCAATTTGCATTTAAGGTGGTCAATAGACCGCCTTATTTTTTATACATAAATTTAATTTGTACATAAAAAATATTGTGTGATATATTAAAATAGTGTTTTCTTTAGAATATATAACTGTATAAACAACCAACTAATATACTTCGTGTTGTTTTTTTGCATTATATTATTAATTGTTGTATTATATAATATGCATGTATAACCTCATATACTTTGCATTAAAGAGATAATTGTTTTAATTATCTCTTTTTTTATGTTATTATTTTTTACATGCAAAGAACTTAGCCTTACGATAATCCCTTTGTAAAACTCAAGCATGTCACTGAGTGTTATTTTCCATGCATTTTAGTAATGCAAAATTTGCGAAATACTCGTAGCCTTTAAGGTGCGAGTATTTTATTTTGCGAATTAATTACCAAAAAACAGTATTTTTATAATGTATTGTCAAAAGTAAAAATATCGTGTATATTAATATTTGAACATTCCAATGTAATTGTAGTGTTCGACTTTAAAGTGTTCTCATAAAATTCTGTTCGTTTAAAGATGCAGTCCAAGGGACTGCTCTTTTTTATATTCAATTATATACATTAATTTTAGATTACTATATTCTATTTCTAGTTAAATTATAAATGTTTTTTTATTCTCAATGTGTTATAATTATTTTTGGAGTTTCAATACTCCATCTCTCACAATAGATCTTCTGTTTAATTTATTTTAACCATACCCTTTTTGGGTGTGGTTTTTTTATTTGGAACTTGGGTCCCTAAAAAGTCCCTAAAAATCTGTTTTATATAGTGTGTTATTAGACGGCAAAATAATAAGAACCCCGTCATTATGGGATTCTTATTTTCAAAAAGTGTTTAATTTTTCGTTATTAGCCCCCTCGAAGGGAATCGAACCCCTATTCTAAGAACCGGAATCTTATGTGTTATCCATTACACTACGAGGGGTAAAGATATAAAGCTTATTTCTGTACTAAATCAATTAAAATAAGTACAATCAAAAATAGTTATTTCTAGTGTACAAAAGTATTTAACTTAACGTCAATGAACAAACTAAGCTAAAGAGCTTTATTTTTGACCATTTTTGACTTTTAGTTTAAAATTAGGATTAACAGTTATTACAAGGAGGAAATATAAATGAATTTAATTCCTACAGTTATTGAAACAACAAACCGCGGTGAACGTGCGTATGATATTTATTCACGTTTATTAAAAGACCGAATTATTATGTTAGGATCACAAATTGATGATAATGTAGCAAACTCTATCGTGTCACAATTATTATTCTTACAAGCACAAGACTCAGAGAAAGATATTTACTTATATATCAATTCACCAGGTGGTAGTGTAACAGCTGGTTTTGCGATTTATGATACAATCCAACACATCAAACCAGATGTACAAACTATTTGTATTGGTATGGCTGCTTCAATGGGTTCATTCCTATTAGCTGCAGGTGCTAAAGGTAAACGTTTTGCTTTACCTAACGCTGAAGTAATGATTCACCAACCATTAGGTGGCGCACAAGGTCAAGCAACTGAAATTGAAATCGCTGCTAACCATATCTTAAAAACACGTGAAAAATTAAACCGTATTTTAGCTGAAAGAACTGGTCAATCTATTGAAAAAATTCAACAAGATACAGATCGTGATAACTTCTTAACTGCAGAAGAAGCTAAAGAATATGGTTTAGTTGATGAAGTAATGGAACCAGAAGGTAAACAATAATTCATTACACAATAACTTTTTAACAAATGATATTCTAAAAGGTGTCAGGACAAATTCAATTGTTCTGACACCTTTTTTAATTAAAAAATACTCAATCAAAGTGCGACTTTGATTGAGTGTCAATTTTATTTATTATAACGTGCTTTGTTGTTGGGTTTCTTTATTTCATTTTTCAATCCACGAATTGAAAAATATAAAACACCTATACCTATAATCATAAAAAGTAAAGAGAGTGATATCATAATAATCGAATGGTCAAACGCAAGTACGCCGTTAATTAAACAAATAACGCCTGCTATAATGAGTAAAATATATGTTAATCGATTGTTTTGAGAGTTCTTCATAGATGTACCTCTTATCTTATTTACTAACTAAATCATCAAGTGCACTTTTAAGATTATTATACATGAAATTAAAACCTAGTGCTTGTAGTTTATTTGGTAATACCTTTTGTGTATCTAATACTACAGTTGACATTTCACCTAAAACTAATCTCATAGCAAAACTTGGCACCCATGTTTCATGAGGTTTGTGCATAGCTCGACCTAATGTATAGCCAAATAGATTTTGACGTTCAGGAATAGGGGCAGTTAAATTAAATGGTCCATATGCTTTTTCATTACCAATAGTAAATAGAATAGCACGTGTTAAATCATCGATATGAATCCAAGAATACCATTGATATCCAGAACCAAGTTTACCGCCTACATAGAATTGATAGGGTAATTTCATAGTTTGAAGTGCGCCACCATCATTAGATAAAATCATACCAAATCGACCTAATACAACTCTAGTTCCAAAGGATTCAAATTGTTGAGCAAATCTTTCCCATTGATAGACGATATCTGATAAAAAGTCGAAAGGTAGCGTTTTAAATAATTCAGTATAACTATGATGATAGTCAGGAGGGTAATAACCCATTGCACTTGCATTAAATAATACTTCTGGTTTATGTGTTCTTTCTTTAAACAAATCAACTAGTGCTTGAGTAGATTGAATTCTACTTAACATCAAAGTCTGTTTATAATCTTCAGTCCATCGTTTATTAAGTGTAGCGCCTGCTAAGTTAATGACAATATCTATATCTGGAACGTTATTTTCCCAACCTTCTTTAGCCCAATTTACATATGAAACTTTAGTATCGTTAGATTGTTCATCATGTCTAGTTAAAATTGTTATATGGGCATTTGACTTTTTAATTTCGTTTACTAAATGCGAACCAACCATACCCGTTCCACCAGTTATTAAATAATTTTTCATTATTTCACCTCAACTTGAAAATTGTAATTCATAAATTACTTAGTAGTGATTCTAGTTATTCAAAATTTATCCATTTTTTAGCCAACAATATGTCAAAGACTTTTTTATAATCGTATTTAAAAATTTTTGTGTTAAGTTATAATAAATTTGTACCTTCGGAAATTAATTAAACATCTCTTAATTAGTATGAGTATACCCCATAATATACTAGCGAAGGTAAATTTTGACTCCCTTTAGTAGTGGCCCATGCGAGCAGCGTATGGGTCTTTTTTTACCTTCAATCCTATTCTAAATGATAATTACATCTTTTTACAGAAATTAACTTAAAAACGAAAAATATATTATGCAATATAAAAAGACATTTTGAAATTACTAATTAAAAATCCATATAAAGCTAAATAATAGCAACAGGATAATGATATAAAAAAAGCTTTCACGTAGTTTAGGAACATGATTTTGATTATTATCATTTGATATGAGCATCTTTTTTAATGTTATTTTTTGTTTTTCTTCTTTATCAAATTCCAGTGAATCATCAAGTATTTTCTTCATTATTATCACAAACCGTTCTTATTAAATTTATATTAAAATGGTTAAAATTGATGTTTCTTATTCATTATGATGTTATCATAAGTAAGATAAGTTTAAGTATAAATTTATTTGCTAAACTTAATGAACATTTTAACTTATGTTTTTAACGATTGAATCAATTCATCAACTTAAGATAAAGATTTATTTAATATTATAGAATATTCCATGTTTAAAGTGAGGGAGAATATGTCAAAGCAAGATTTTAATGATTATGAAAATCGAGGCAAAAAAGGTATGAGCGGAATCGCTAAAATAATAAGTATTATTATTGTTTTATTACTATTATTTGGACTAGCATTTGCTATATTTTCATTTGTAGATCATTCTAAAAAAGCAAATGAGCGCCTTAATAACGAGACAAAGCAAGAGCAGAAAGATAAAAAAGACAAAAAAGACAAAGACGATAAAGATAAAAAAGAAAAATCTTCTGACGATAAGTCTAAAGAATATCAAAATACTCAACAACAGACTCAACAAACTCAGCAAACTCAACAAAATACACGTCAACAAACAACACAACAACCTTCAACTCAACAAAGAACGCAACAGCAAAAAACACAACAAAAATCAAAAGTAGATAATAAAACAAAAGAAAAACAAAGCACACAAGAAAAACAAAGTACAGAAGAGAAGCCAAGTACGCAAGAGAAACAAAGTACTGAAGAAAAGCCAAGTACTCAGGAAAAACCAAGTACCCAAGAAAAGCCAAGTACTCAGGAGAAACAAAGTACTCAAGCTAAACCTAGCACACAACAATCATCACAGAGTAATAATTCAAGCAATAATACGCAACGTAGTAACACACAACAATCTAGTAATTCTCAAAGTTCACAAAGTCAAAGCAGTTCATCTAAAAGTGAATCAGACGATTAAATAAAAAGCCGATTAAGTATGTAGAGCATTTACTATATGTAAACAACTCTATGACTTAATCGGTTTTTTCTATTAACAAATACTATTATGAAAATTACCGAACTTATTAAAATAGCCAATAAATTATCATTGTAATAATGAAAGAAATAAACATTAAAGTACCACACCCCATTGTGCAACCACAACCTGTGTGTGTACATCCATATGAATATGTTTGATATCTTTTTTTAGAGTCATCTTGTATATTTTGATGAAAATGTTCTTCATCTTTATAACGAGGGTCAGTTGGATCGATGACCTCAACATTATTTTCTTCATTATTGTTCATTATGGAACAAGCCTTCTTCCTAGTTTAGAAATTGATTTAATTAGATTATAAATTAAAGTGTTAGAAATAGAAATGAATGTCGAATATCGTAGAATATCACCGAATGGTTAGTACACAATATAAAGGGTAATATTATAAATATATTGTTTATTAAAGTAAATCCACTGAATGACATAACAAACTTTCAAAAAAGGATAAATTATTGTAACCAAGTGATTAAATTCACGTAACTGTAGGTACAACGAATGAAATCGCTTTACACAATATTTGGAAAATTTTGAGCGGATTTACTTGCATTTTAATTCGCATAATAGTACTATTGCAATTGTAAAGAGGTTAGATTTTGTCCCACGTGGGACTTTAAACGTCAATCCTCTATGATTCAACAAAATTGACTCATCCTTTAGAAATATATTGAGGAGGAACGAGTAGTGAAAGATTTGATCGAAACTCAACAACAACTTATTCCAGATTTGGTCGAAAAGATGTATCGTCGTTTTTCAATCTTAACTACTATTTCTCAAAATGAGCCAGTTGGACGACGCAGCTTAAGTGAACATATGGATTTGACGGAAAGAGTTCTACGTTCTGAAACAGATTTATTAAAAAAACAAGAACTAATCAATGTTAAATCAACAGGTATGGAAATCACTGAAAAGGGTAAAGAAGTAATTAAACAATTGAATGACTACTTCAACCACTATTCAGATGACCATAAAATGGCAATAGCTATTAAAGAAAAGTACAACATAAAAGAAGTACATGTTGTCCCTGGTGATTCTGACGAGAAACAAACAGTTAAGAGAGAAATGGGTAGACAAGCTGGTCAGTTATTAGAAAGCATATTGTATGAAGATGCAATTGTTTCTGTAACAGGTGGTTCTACAATGGCTTATGTAAGTGAATCCATTCATTTATTACCATTTAATGTATTCTTTGTACCTGCTAGAGGCGGACTTGGTGAGAACATGGTTTATCAAGCAAACACTATCGCATCAAGCATGGCGCAACAAGCAGGTGGTTACTACACAACATTGTATGTACCAGATAACGTAAGCGAATCTACATATAATACATTAATGTTAGAACCTTCAGTTAGTCACACACTCGATAAAATAAAACAAGCAAATGTAACCATACACGGTATCGGTGATGCGCTGAAGATGGCGTATCGACGACAATCACATACAGATGTGATAGAAAAACTTCAACATCACCACGCCGTAGGTGAAGCATTTGGATATTATTTTGATGCTCAAGGCAATGTAGTCCATAAAGTGAAAACGATTGGATTACAATTAGAAGATCTTGAGTCCAAAGACTTTATATTTGCAGTAGCAGGTGGTCAATCTAAAGGAGAAGCAATTAAAGCTTATCTTTCAATTGCACCTGAGAATACAGTGTTAATCACTGACGAAGCTGCGGCGAAAGTAATATTAAATTAGGAATAAAAAGTTCAAAGCTTTTTAAATATCATTTTAAAGGAGGCCATTATAATGGCAGTAAAAGTAGCAATTAATGGTTTTGGAAGAATTGGTCGTTTAGCATTTAGAAGAATTCAAGACGTTGAAGGTTTAGAAGTAGTAGCAGTAAACGACTTAACTGATGACGATATGTTAGCTCATTTATTAAAATATGATACTATGCAAGGACGCTTCACTGGTGAAGTAGAAGTTATCGACGGTGGATTCCGCGTTAACGGTAAAGAAGTTAAATCATTCGACGAACCAGATGCAAGCAAATTACCTTGGAAAGACTTAGATATCGACGTAGTATTAGAATGTACTGGTTTCTATACTGATAAAGATAAAGCACAAGCTCACGTTGACGCAGGTGCTAAAAAAGTATTAATCTCAGCTCCAGCTACAGGCGATTTAAAAACAATCGTTTACAACACTAACCACCAAGAATTAGACGGTTCTGAAACAGTAGTTTCTGGTGCTTCATGTACTACAAACTCATTAGCTCCAGTAGCTAAAGTATTAAATGATGAATTTGGTTTAGTTGAAGGTTTAATGACAACTATCCACGCATACACTGGTGACCAAAATACACAAGATGCTCCACACAGAAAAGGCGACAAACGTCGTGCTCGTGCTGCAGCAGAAAACATCATCCCTAACTCAACTGGTGCTGCAAAAGCAATCGGTAAAGTTATTCCTGAAATCGACGGAAAATTAGACGGTGGTGCACAACGTGTTCCAGTTGCAACTGGTTCATTAACTGAATTAACAGTAGTATTAGAAAAAGACGTATCAGTAGAAGACGTTAACAAAGCTATGAAACAAGCTTCTGACGAATCATTCGGTTACACTGAAGATGAAATCGTTTCTTCTGACGTTGTAGGTATGACTTACGGTTCATTATTCGATGCAACTCAAACTCGTGTAATGTCAGTTGGCGATCGTCAATTAGTTAAAGTAGCTGCTTGGTATGACAATGAAATGTCTTACACTTCTCAATTAGTACGTACTTTAAACAAATTAGCTGAGTTATCTAAATAATTAAAGCATAGTTAATTTAACTAGTGCTCTTAACTGTTAAAATTTATAATAAAGCTTATGAGTAAGCGGGGAGCACAAACGCTTCTCCGCTTATTTTTTAATATATGTTTTCCTAATTAAAGGAGGAAATGAAAATGGCTAAAAAAATAGTTTCTGATTTAGAACTTAAAGACAAAACGGTATTAGTTCGTGCTGACTTTAACGTACCTTTAAAAGATGGTGAAATTACAAACGACAACCGTATTGTTCAAGCATTACCAACAATCAAATACATCATCGAACAAGGTGGTAAAGTAGTATTATTTTCACACTTAGGTAAAGTGAAAGAAGAAAGCGACAAAGAATCATTAACTTTAAAACCTGTTGCTGATGATTTATCTAAAAAATTAAACAAAGACGTAGTATTCGTACCTGAAACTCGTGGAGAAAAATTAGAATCTTCAATTAAAGATTTAAAAGCTGGCGATGTTTTATTAGTACAAAACACTCGTTTTGAAGATTTAGATGGTAAAAAAGAATCTAAAAATGACCCAGAATTAGGTAAATATTGGGCTTCATTAGGTGACGTATTTGTCAATGATGCTTTCGGTACTGCTCACCGTGAACATGCTTCTAACGTAGGTATTTCTACTCATTTAGAAACTGCAGCAGGTTTCTTAATGGAAAAAGAAATTAAATTCATCGGTGGCGTAGTTAATGATCCACACAAACCAGTAGTAGCAATCCTTGGTGGTGCTAAAGTATCTGATAAAATTGGTGTAATCAAAAACTTATTAAATATTGCTGATAAAATTCTTATCGGTGGTGGAATGGCTTATACTTTCCTTAAAGCACAAGGTAAAGAAATTGGTTTATCTCTATTAGAAGAAGATAAAATTGACTTTGCTAAAGAATTATTAGAAAGCAATGGAGACCAAATCGTATTACCTATTGATGCTAAAGTAGCTAAAGAATTTTCAAATGATGCAGAAATTACTGAAGTATCAATTGATGAAATTCCAAAAGATCAAGAATCAATGGATATTGGTCCTAAAACAGTTGAATTATTCAACAAAGAATTACAAGGTGCGCATACAGTAGTATGGAATGGACCTATGGGTGTATTCGAATTTAGTAATTTTGCTAAAGGTACTATTGGTGTATGTAAATCAATCGCTAACTTACAAGATGCTGTAACAATTATCGGTGGTGGTGATTCTGCAGCTGCAGCAATCTCACTTGGATTCGAAGATGACTTCTCTCACATCTCTACAGGTGGCGGTGCATCATTAGAATACCTAGAAGGTAAAGAATTACCAGGTATTAAAGCAATCAATGATAAATAATATAAATGTAACTCTGTGTTTTTCTCGAATATATTTGGGAAAATAAAACACGAAAGACATTTTAAGAATTTTAATAAACATTAAATTATTAAGGAGTGTAATGAATGAGAACACCAATTATCGCAGGTAACTGGAAAATGAACAAAACAGTTCAAGAAGCTAAAGATTTCGTTAACGAATTATCAACATTACCTGATCCAAAAGAAGTTGAATCAGTAATTTGTGCACCAACAATCCAATTAGACGCATTAATTACAGCAGTGAAAGATGGTAAAGCTAAAGGCTTACAAATCGGTGCTCAAAATGCATATTTTGAAGATAATGGTGCTTTCACAGGTGAAACATCTCCTGTAGCATTAGCTGATTTAGGCGTAAAATATGTTGTTATCGGACACTCTGAACGTCGTGATTTATTCCACGAAACTGACGAAGAAGTTAACAAAAAAGCACATGCTATCTTCAATCATGGTATGACACCAATCATTTGTGTTGGTGAATCAGATGAAGAACGTGAAAGTGGAAAAGCAAATGAAGTTGTAGGTAACCAAGTTAAGAAAGCTGTTGAAGGTTTATCAGACGAACAACTTAAACAAGTTGTTATCGCATATGAACCAATTTGGGCTATCGGTACAGGAAAATCATCTACATCTGAAGATGCTAATGAAATGTGTGCACACGTACGTAAAACACTTGCAGACGTTTCAAGTCAAGATGTAGCTGATGCAACTCGTATTCAATATGGTGGTAGTGTTAAACCTAACAACATTAAAGAATACATGGCTCAATCAGACATCGATGGCGCATTAGTAGGCGGCGCTTCATTAAAAGTAGAAGATTTTGAACAATTGTTAGAAGGTGCAAAATAATTATGGCAAAACAACCAACTGCCCTAATCATTTTAGATGGTTTTGCAAATCGTGAAAGTGAACACGGTAACGCTGTGAAATTAGCTAATAAACCTAATTTCGATCGTTATTATAGTAAATATCCAACTACACAAATCGAAGCTAGTGGTTTAGATGTAGGTCTTCCTGAAGGCCAAATGGGTAACTCAGAAGTAGGTCATATGAACATCGGTGCTGGACGTGTTGTTTATCAAAGTTTAACTCGTATTAACAAATCAATCGAAGATGGAGATTTCTTTGAAAATGATGTGTTAAACAATGCAGTTAAACATGTTAAAGATAATAACTCAGCATTACATGTTTTTGGTTTACTTTCTGATGGCGGTGTTCACAGTCATTATCAACACTTGTTCGCTATTTTAGAATTAGCTAAAAAACAAGGTCTTGAAAAAGTATATGTACATGCATTTTTAGATGGACGTGACGTTGATCAAAAATCTGCAATTAAATATATCGAAGACGCTGAAGCTAAATTTAAAGAGTTAGGTGTTGGTCAATTCGCTTCTGTTTCAGGTCGTTATTATGCAATGGACCGTGACAAACGTTGGGATCGTGAGCAAAAAGCTTATAATGCCATTCGTAATTTTGAAGGTCCAACGTTCTCTACAGCTAAAGAAGGTGTAGAAGCGAACTATGCTAAAGACTTAACTGACGAATTTGTTGAGCCATTTATCGTTGAAGGACAAAATGAAGGTGTTAATGACGGAGATGCAGTTATTTTCTATAACTTCCGTCCTGATAGAGCAGCTCAACTATCTGAAATATTCACTAATAAAGCATTCGAAGGTTTCAAAGTAGAACGTGTGAATGATTTATTCTATGCTACATTCACAAAATACAATGATGACGTTGATGCAGAAGTTGTATTTGAAAAAGTAGACCTTAAAAATACTATCGGTGAAGTAGCTCAAGATAATAATCTTAAACAATTACGTATAGCTGAAACTGAAAAATTCCCACATGTTACTTATTTCATGAGTGGGGGTCGTAATGCTGAATTCGAAGGTGAACGTAGACGACTAATTGATTCACCTAAAGTTGCAACTTATGACTTGAAACCAGAAATGAGTGCATATGAAGTCAAAGATGCTTTATTAGAAGAATTAGACAAAGGTGATTTAGATTTAATCTTATTAAACTTTGCTAATCCTGATATGGTTGGTCACAGTGGTATGTTAGAACCAACAATCAAAGCGATTGAAGCAGTTGACGAATGTTTAGGTGAAGTTGTAGATAAAATTATCGATATGGGTGGTCATGCGATTATCACTGCAGACCATGGCAACTCTGACCAAGTCCTAACAGATGATGATCAACCTATGACAACTCATACAACTAACCCAGTTCCAGTTATTGTTACTAAAGAAGGCGTAACATTAAGAGAAACAGGACGTTTAGGAGATTTAGCTCCAACATTATTAGATTTATTAAATGTTCAACAACCAGAAGATATGACTGGAGAATCTTTAATTAATCATTAATGTTAGGAAAGTTGTTACAAATAAGGGGAAAACACTCCTTATTTGTTAACTTTTCATTAACGACATGTATTATTATTTTATTAATCAAATAAATAAAGCTATAATAGCTTTAAATCATATATTTAAAGGAGAAATTAAACATGCCAATTATTACAGATGTTTACGCTCGCGAAGTCTTAGACTCACGTGGTAACCCAACAGTTGAGGTAGAAGTATTAACTGAAAGTGGCGCTTTCGGCCGTGCATTAGTACCATCAGGTGCTTCTACAGGTGAACACGAAGCAGTAGAATTACGTGACGGTGATAAATCACGTTACTTAGGTAAAGGTGTTACTAAAGCTGTTGAAAACGTAAATGAAATTATCGCACCAGAAATCGTTGAAGGTGAATTTTCAGTATTAGATCAAGTATCTATCGACAAAATGATGATTCAATTAGACGGTACTTCAAATAAAGGTAAATTAGGTGCTAACGCTATTTTAGGTGTATCAATCGCTGTAGCTAGAGCAGCTGCTGACTTATTAGGTCAACCTTTATACAAATATTTAGGCGGATTTAATGGTAAACAATTACCAGTACCTATGATGAACATCGTTAATGGTGGTTCACACTCAGATGCACCAATCGCATTCCAAGAATTCATGATTTTACCAGTAGGTGCTGAATCATTTAAAGAATCATTACGTTGGGGCGCTGAAATCTTCCACAACTTAAAATCAATTTTAAGTAAACGTGGATTAGAAACTGCAGTAGGTGACGAAGGTGGTTTCGCTCCTAAATTTGAAGGTACAGAAGATGCTGTAGAAACTATCATTCAAGCTATTGAAGCTGCTGGATATAAACCAGGCGAAGAAGTATTCTTAGGATTTGACTGTGCTTCATCAGAATTCTACGAAGATGGCGTATATGACTACACTAAATTCGAAGGTGAACATGGTGCTAAACGTAGTGCAGCTGAACAAGTTGACTACTTAGAACAATTAATTAACAAATATCCAATCATCACAATTGAAGATGGTATGGATGAAAACGACTGGGACGGTTGGAAACAACTTACAGATCGTATCGGCGATAAAGTACAATTAGTAGGTGACGATTTATTCGTAACTAACACTGAAATTCTAAATAAAGGTATCGAACAAGGTATCGGTAACTCAATCTTAATTAAAGTTAACCAAATCGGTACATTAACTGAAACATTTGATGCTATCGAAATGGCTCAAAAAGCTGGTTACACTGCAGTAGTTTCTCACCGTTCAGGTGAAACAGAAGATACTACAATCTCTGATATTGCTGTAGCAACTAATGCTGGTCAAATCAAAACTGGTTCATTATCAAGAACTGACCGTATTGCTAAATACAATCAATTATTACGTATTGAAGATGAATTATATGAAACAGCTAAATTTGATGGAATCAAATCATTCTACAATTTAGACAAATAAGTTTGACTTAAATGTTGAGTTCACGCAATAAAGTTCACGCTAAATATCTAGGAAGCGCATCCTAGATGATAACCCGTTACAGAGTTGAGGCTGTAACGGGTTTTTTATATTTAAAAATACATTTAATATTAGAATGTCATTTAAATTAGCATGATTTAACTTATACATTGAAACTGGTATAATAATAGAAGTATTCAATTTCAAAAGGAGAACTAAAATGGCTGAAACTACGAGACGAGAAGTTGTTACAGGTAATGTAATTGCTATCAGTTCACTTATATTTTTTATCCTGTTAATCATTCATAACTTTTTCGTGTTAGATACAACGACTGTGAAATCACTATTATCATTAGCAGGTCAGAAGACAACAACACACTCTGTGAATCAAGTATTAAATAGTTTTAGATTTGATGGTATTATGTATTTATTAGCATATTTAGCAGGCGTTATTGCTTATTGGAATCGCCATCCTTATTTATGGTGGTTTATGTTTGCTGTTTATATTTCTAATGCATTTTTCACTCTTGTTAACCTCTATATGGTCGTACAAGGTATATTAGAAGCTAAAAATGTCATTGCTGCATTTCCAATTTTAATTGTAGTAATTGGGTCACTTATTTTAGCTACTTATATGTTAATCGTTTCAATTAAACGCAAAAGTACATTCAATCGATAGAAGATTGATAATTAATACGAAGATGTGTTATAATTCGTTTCGTATATAATGAATGGAGGACAATTTTTATGCATACATTTTTCATCGTGTTATTAATAATAGATTGTATTGCATTAGTGACTGTTGTATTACTCCAAGAAGGAAAAAGTAATGGACTTTCAGGTGCTATCAGTGGCGGCGCAGAACAGTTATTTGGTAAACAAAAACAACGTGGCGTCGATTTATTCTTGCATAGATTAACAATAATTTTATCTGTAATATTCTTTTTACTTATGATTGGCATAAGTTATCTTGGTATATAAGGTCCGACGATGTTCATGTCGGGCTTTTTTATTTATAATTATACTTGCAAAATAAATGATATAAAAAGCAATGAAGTTCAAATAATACACTTAGAGTTCAAAATAATACTTAATGTAATTTAAAACTCATATTTAAATAAATCTTATAAATTTTTGGAAGAGGGATGAACATAATGCAAATCAAACTACCTAAGCCTTTCTTTTTTGAAGAAGGTAAACGTGCAGTATTGTTATTACATGGTTTTACTGGTAATTCTTCAGATGTAAGACAATTAGGTCGTTTCTTACAGAAAAAAGGCTATACGTCTTATGCGCCACAATATGAAGGACATGCTGCGCCACCAGAAGAAATTTTGAAATCGAGTCCTTATGTATGGTTTAAAGATGTTTTAGATGGATATGAATATTTAGTAGACCAAGGATATGACGAAATAGCAGTTGCTGGTTTATCATTAGGTGGTGTTTTTGCATTAAAATTAAGCTTAAACAGAGATGTTAAGGGTATTATAACAATGTGTGCGCCAATGGATGATAAATCATCAAGCACGATTTATGAAGGATTTTTAGAATACGCTAGAAATTTTAAGAAATATGAGGGTAAAGACCAAGCAACGATTGATTATGAAATGGAACATTTTCATCCTACAGAAACACTTGAAGAATTAAGTGCTACGATGAAAGGTGTCAAAAATCAAGTTGATGAAGTGATGGACCCAATATTTGTTGTCCAAGCAGAACAAGATAAAATGATTGATCCTCAGTCAGCAAATTATATATATGAAACTGTAGAATCTGATGATAAAGATATCAAATGGTATGCGAATTCAGGACATGTGATTACGATTGATAAAGAAAAAGAACAAGTCTTTGAAGATATATACGATTTTTTAGAATCATTAGATTGGTCAGAATAAAAAATAAACAAGATAGATAGAAAGGAGGGGCATAATGAATTTAAAACAATCCATCGAAGAAATGATTAAACAACCTGATTATGAACCCATGTCAGTATCAGATTTTCAAGATGCATTAGGTTTAAATAGTGCCGACTCATTCAGAGATTTAATAAAGGTGCTTGTTGAACTAGAGCAAACTGGTTTAATAGAACGTACTAAGACAGATAGATATCAAAGAAAGCAATCTAATAAAACAAATTCAAAATTGGTAAGAGGAACATTAAGCCAGAATAAAAAAGGATTTGCTTTTCTTAGACCGGAAGAAGAAGGTGTAGATGACATCTTTATTCCACCAACAAAAATTAATAGAGCATTAGATGGCGATACAGTTATCGTAGAAGTTCATAAAGGTAGAGGCGACTTTAAAGGTAAAACAGAAGGTGAAGTAAAATCTATTGAAAAACATTCTGTCACTCAAGTCGTAGGAACTTATAGTGAAGCGAAACATTTTGGTTTTGTGATTCCAGATGATAAACGTATCATGCAAGATATTTTTATTCCTAAAGGTCAAAGTTTAGGAGCAGTAGATGGACATAAAGTATTAGTCCAAATTACAAAATATGCAGATGGTATAGATAATCCAGAAGGACATATTTCAGCTATCTTAGGTCATAAAAATGATCCAGGTGTAGATATTCTATCAATCATTTATCAACATGGTATAGAAATAGAATTTCCTGACAATGTACTTAAAGAAGCTGAAAATGTTCCAGAAGAAATTAAACCTTCAGAAATAGAAGGTCGTCATGATTTAAGAGATGAATTAACTATTACAATTGATGGTGCAGATGCTAAAGATTTAGACGATGCTATCAGTGTTAAAAAGTTAAAAAACGGTAATACTGAACTTACTGTAAGTATTGCAGATGTCAGTTATTATGTGACGGAAGATTCTGCATTAGATAAAGAAGCATATGACAGAGCAACAAGTGTGTACTTAGTAGACAGAGTCATTCCAATGATACCGCATAGATTAAGTAACGGTATTTGTTCTTTAAATCCAGAAGTTGATCGTTTAACGCTAAGTTGTCGTATGGAAATCAACGCTCGTGGTGAAGTAGTCAATCATGAAATTTTCGACAGTGTTATCCATTCTAATTACAGAATGACTTATGATGCGGTCAATCAAATCATCACTGATCAAAATCCAGATGTACGTCGTCAGTACAGTGAAATTACTGAAATGTTAGATTTAGCTCAAGATTTATCTAACCGTTTAGTAAATATGCGTAGACGTCGTGGAGAAATAGACTTTGATATTAGCGAAGCCAAAGTTTTAGTTAATAATGAAGGTATTCCAACTGACGTTCAAATTCGTGAACGTGGTGAAGGTGAACGACTAATAGAATCATTCATGTTAGCAGCTAATGAAACAGTTGCTGAGCACTTTAACAAGTTGGAAGTACCATTTATATATCGTGTCCATGAACAACCTAAATCAGACCGATTAAGACAGTTCTTTGACTTTATTACGAACTTTGGCATTATGATTAAAGGTACTGGAGAAGACATCCATCCAACAACGCTTCAAAGTATTCAAGAAGAAGTTGAAGGTCGTCCAGAACAAATGGTTATTTCTACAATGATGCTTCGTTCTATGCAACAAGCACATTATGATGATGTGAACTTAGGTCACTTTGGTTTATCAGCAGAGTACTATACTCATTTCACATCACCAATTCGTCGTTATCCGGATTTAACTGTTCACCGTTTAATTCGTAAGTATCTAATTGAACATTCAATGGATAAGAAAGAACAACGCAAATGGGAAGATAAACTTCCAGAACTTGCAGAGCATACGTCTCAACGTGAACGTCGTGCTATCGAAGCAGAACGTGATACAGATGATCTGAAAAAATCTGAATACATGGTACAACATATTGGTGAAGAATTTGAGGGTATCATTAGTTCAGTAGCTAACTTCGGCATGTTTGTAGAATTACCAAACACGATTGAAGGTATGGTTCATATGTCTAATATGACAGATGATTATTATCGTTTTGATGAACGACAAATGGCTTTAATTGGTGAACGTCAAGCTAAAGTATTCCGTATTGGTGATGCTGTTAAAGTAAAAGTCACTCATGTTGATGTAGATGAACGCATGATTGATTTCCAAATCGTTGGTATGCCATTACCTAAAAATGATAGAAGTCAAAGACCAGCACGTGGTAAAACAATCCAAGCGAAGACACGTGGTAAATCATTAGATAAATCAAAAACTGATGATAAAGGTAACGGTAAGAATAAACGTAAACAACGTAAAGGTAAAAATGCGCGTCAACAAGATAAAAAAGGAAATACAAAGCATAAACCATTTTACAAAGACAAAAGTGTAAAGAAAAAATCACGTAAAAAGAAAAAATAAGCAGCAAAGAGGTGAGACAGAATGGCTAAGAAAAAATCACCGGGCACACTAGCTGAAAATCGCAAAGCAAGACATGATTATAATATTGAAGATACGATTGAAGCGGGTATTGTGTTACAAGGTACAGAAATTAAATCTATACGTAGAGGTAGTGCCAATTTAAAAGATAGCTATGCTCAAGTTAAACGTGGCGAAATCTATTTAAATAATATGCATATTGCACCTTATGAAGAAGGTAACCGTTTCAATCATGATCCATTACGTTCTCGTAAGTTGCTATTGCATAAACGTGAAATTTTAAAATTAGGTGACCGTACACGTGAAATTGGTTATTCTATCATTCCGTTAAAATTATATTTGAAGCATGGTCAATGTAAAGTATTACTAGGCATTGCTCGCGGTAAGAAAAAATATGATAAACGACAAGCTTTAAAAGAAAAAGCAGTTAAACGTGATATGGATCGAGCTGTAAAAGCCCGTTATTAAGCAATACTATTGCTTACACGGGCTACATTTGATATATTAATAAGTGCTTTGTTAGAAAAGCGCATTGATTTTAGTTCATAAATTTGGTTCGCGACTTGAATGACTTGATGTTGTTTGAGGTCGAGATGTTATGGACTGAAGGATGTGTTTAAATTCTACAAAGTACACTTTTTATTACGGGGACGTTTATGGATTCGACAGGGGTCCCCAGAGCTTATTAAGCGTGTCGGAGGGTTGTCTCCGTCACTAACACACTCAGTTTATAATAACTGGCAAATCAAACAATAATTTCGCAGTAGCTGCGTAATAGCACTCTGCATCGCCTAACAGCATTTCCTATGTGCTGTTAACGCGATTCAACCTTAATAGGATATGCTAAACACTGCCGTTTGAAGTCTGTTTAGATGAAACTTAATCAAACTAGCATAATGTTGGTTGTTTATCACCTCTCATTATGCGAAACTCAATGATAAACTACACACGTAGAAAAATTTGTATCAGGACCTCTGGACGCGGGTTCAAATCCCGCCGTCTCCATTATCGAGCCTGCAACCCATGTGGTTGTGGGTTTTTTGTTTTTGTTGCCACAGATGTGCCACAACACAAAAAAAGACACCCATTTTAGAGTGTCTTATTACAATCCATTAACTCATTACATTAATTATAATTTTTGTAGCAGAGTTAATATATATGTTCTCAAAAAACTAGACAATTTTCTTGTATAGAATCATTTACCATTTTTAATAATATTTCAACTTGTTGTTAACTAATAAAACTAAGAAAGTATATTTGTTAACAATAATATTATGTAAATTATTACCATTAAGAGTAACTTGCTAATCACCAAAATATTAAAGATATTTCTTTTGTTTTTTATGATAATTAAAACAAATAGAAAAATGTGTATTACCTGTAAAAATTAATTGCCATATTTCTTTTCGTAATAATTTATTGCATCAAGTTTTTGTTGGGCATCTTCACCTTCATATGTACCTTTTAAAATTTCATTGCGTGTTTGAATTTCTCCTGAAGATAATCCGCCTCCAGTATTATTTCTCCATTCTTGATTTGGCAAGTTCATATACTTATTTTGAGATTGAGCTTGAGTAGAGTTGTTATTGTTTGGCTGTTGATTATTTTTCTGTTGAGAATTTGCTTGTTGATTTTGAGCAGGTTGTTGTTGGGTTTGTTGAGACTGTTGAGCTTGTTGGTTGTTTTGATTTGAATTGTTCTGTGTATTATTTTGTTGTGTTTGTTGTTCGTTATTTTGTTCATTAGACTGCTCATTTTGTTGATTATCGTCACTTGATTGCTTCTTATCTTTGTTGTTGTCTTTCTTTTTATTATCATCTGACTTTTTATCTTTATTTTTCTTTGGATCGTTTGATTTTTTATCTGATTTACTTTCAGATTTTTTGTTATCGTCCTTTTTAGAATGGTCTTCACTTTGACCACATGCAGTTAAAACTAACGCTGATGATAATATTGCCGTTCCTAATAATTTGAATTTCATTTCGATTTGGCTCCTTAATATACAATTTAATTTAATAATACATTTAAATTTTAATTATTAATATTAACTAAAAATTATTGTTAGCTATAATGTTTTGTTATTGTAAAAAATATACCTATAATTAAAAGTATATTAAAAAATGATTGCTTTTAAACTTAGTGGTTATGTTTACAAAACATTAAAATATGATATATGTATAGTAGGTGAAAAAGGAGAATTATATGACTATTTTACTATCTATATTACTGATTATTTCGTTATTTGAAACGTTTTACCTTTTGATTAAAATAAGAAATTTGAAGAAAATAAATGCCTCGGATCATGAATACGAAAAAATGGTAAATAAGTATTCACCTATAGGAACTATAACGTTAATTATCTCTATCATTTTATTAGTCATAGCTTTTGTTATTCTGTAATAGAATTTTTTGAAAGGACTATATCATATGATCTTAAAACAAATATGGAACTATTTATTAAACAAAAAGTGGAATATTGAAGATATAATATTTTTAGCTTTATTCATATTTTTAGGAAGTATATTTACTACACCCATATTAGGAGTTCCTATCGGTGTTATTGCATATTTATTTTTAATGGCTGATGATTTTGATTGAGTTAACTTAGGAGAATATTATGATATTAAAGAAAACTAAATTAAATGAAAAAGATTATGACAAGGCTTTAGAAATTTGGGAAAGATCAGTAATAGAAACACATGATTTTCTTAAAGATGAAGATAGAATAGCATTAAAACATGAAATTCCAACTTACTTTAAATATGTAGAAGGATATTTGTGGTGGGATGACATTGAATTGATAGGTTTTTCGGGAACGAATGATCAAAATTTAGAAATGTTATTTATAGACCCTCAATATTTTAATAAAGGTTATGGTACACAAATTGTACAGACGCTTATTAAAGACAAGAAAATACAATTCGTTGATGTGAACAAAGATAATGAAAATGCTATTCAATTTTATAAGAAGAATGGATTTATAAAATATGATGAATCTGAACAGGATGGACAAGGAAGAGATTATCCTATTTTACATCTTAAGTTATCTAATTAAATATGTATGGAGGACGAACATATGGAATTATTAGGTAAGATCATAAATTTTACAATGGAAACTGTTTCAAATTGGTTAGGTAGTAGTTCATTATTTGATGATGTTAAGAAATTATTTAAGAAAAAGAACGATAATTAACATCTAATTGGATACATTATGCAATACAGTATATACGTTTTGTTATAAAAGTTATTGTAAAAGATAATCATAAATATTTTATTGGAATTCATTTTTCTGCATTGTAAGCCTGCAACCCTCGTGGTCATGGGCTTTTAGTTATTGTTATCACAGATATGCCTCAACACATAAAAAGACACCCTTTATTAGAGTGTCTTTAAATTTTATACATTGATCCATCCTATTGCAACTGTGCCATATCCTGTATGAACTGCTCCAACATTTATAAGTGGATTTTTTTCTATAATTTTATTTGGAAATTTCTCTTTTAAAAAATTGATAATTGAATCAGCAGTTTCATGTTCTCCTGTGTATGAAACACCAACTTTTGATGGATTATCTCTTGTAATTTCATCTTTTAGCTTATTAATTAAATAATGAAAGGCTTTCTTTTTAGTACGTAATTTATCGGCTAATACAATTTTTCCTTTTTGAAATTCAATAATAATTTGTATATTGAGAATTCCCGCAATAAGTGCTTTTGAACGACTTAAACGACCACTATTTTTAACTTGATTTAAATTTTTAGGATAAAAAATTAAAGTGGAAGCGTTTTGTAAATCGTTCACTTTATCAATAATGGCTTGATAACTTTCATTATTATTTTTGGCTTTGATACCTTCTTCAACCATTCTTCGGAGCGGGTAATCTCCAGTCATAGAATCTATAATAGTTGATTCAATATCAAAATCACGACTTACAGATTTTGATTGTTCACACGCTCCAGTTAATGCACTCGTTGCATGAATAGATATAACGTGAGTATAACCATCATCGATGACTTTTTGATAAGTATCTATAAATGATTGTGGTGTAGGTTGAAATGTAGTTGCTCCATTTTCATATTGCTTTAATAATTCAAAAAATTCTTGTGAGTTGATATCAACCATATCTGTATAATCTTTATTATTAATTCTTGTTCCCATAGGTACTACGTAGACATCTGAATACTCATGTAAACCGATACCAGATGAACTATCAGTAATAAATGCAATTTTATTCAAATGATCTCCCCCTTAAAAATGCAAAATTTATTTAATTATTATACTATGTACCCTAAAAGTTATATTATAGTCAATTAAATTAAGCAAAACGCAATGGTCATTATTTAAAATAAACTATAAATTATTTGTATCACTATATCACTAATACATTCAATAAAATATTTCTGCATCACATCAAAGATATAGTATCATTAGTTATTTTGAATTATGTAATAATAAGAAGCATTAACACTAAAATATTAGGTCTATTTTTAATTCCTTAATTTAATAATTTTATAGTATAATAATTCATATTAAATATGCTTAAACGCCAAAATGGAAGAAAAGGAGAATAAGAGGTGATTTTATAGATGGCTTATAAAACGTTAAAAACAATTTTTCACATGAGTGATGAACAAAACTTTGAAAAAGAGTACCAACAACGATTAAATAATTTCACGACTTATGTCACAGATATTGAAATAAATCCAATTAGAAAGCAGATACAAATTAAAAGTATGATGTTCCCTTTATTTTTTTGTCCAACTAAAACCATAATTATTAAAGCGGAAAAAATATTGATCAATTCAAGTGAAATTAATAAATTGATTAACAGCCAACCAATAGTCGCTACAACATCATATCTAAAAAAGTTACTAATTAACGAAATGCAAAGTACAAATGAAAAAGAAAATGTAAGGAGTACTAAAAAAGAATTAGCAGATGCGTTAAATAATAATAACTTAAAAAGTAATAAAAGATTTAGCGGATTAGTTTATCAATATAGTTTATTACTTAGTGATGAAGATTTTACATTAAATGAAATATCTGATTTTAGAAAGGCTTATGATTTATTGTTATCTAACGAAATAGCAGATGAAGATTTACCAGATGGTTTAATGTTTAGAAAACAAGGTGTAGGCGTTCGTGATACTTCTAAAGAAAAATGGGTACATAGAAATGAGTATTCTGAATATGAAATTGTTGATTTTTTAAATAAAATGTTAAATTTTATTAGTCACTATGAAGCACCAATACTTCTGAAAATAGTAGCTAGTCATTTTATGTTTGAGTATTTACATCCTTTTTATGATGGTAATGGAAGATTAGGACGTTATATTATAGCAAAACTTTTGAAAGATAATTTAGAACATGTTACTGCATTAACTTTTTCTTATGCTGTGAATAGAAATAAAAATAAATACGATAAAGCATTTGCTAGTACTTCTCATTTTCTTAATAAAGGAGAAATGACTTACTTTATAGATGTCATGTTGGATTTAATCATTGAGGGTCAAAAAACTGCAATTGAACAATTTAAAGAAAATATTGCGATGATTGAAACGTTGTATGGAAGACTAGAGAATTTAAACTTGAAAGAGCATGAAAAAAATGTGTTGTTTATATTGCTCCAAGATAAAGTATTTGGTAATGAATATACAAGAATTAGTCTTCGAGAATTAGTTGAATTCTTGCCCTTTGGACGAAAGAAATTAGATAGTATTATCAAGAAACATGAAGATAAATTACATAAAGTTAAGCAAAGACCAACAGTATATGAAGTTAAAGATGAATTTATAAGTGATTTGATGAAGTTATAAATAATTTTATTTGTAAGTTATTAAGAGCAACTAAAAAATGAGATTATATAAATAAAAAAAGAAGGAAAGCGGATATTAAACTTTCCTTCTTTATATATATCTAATTTCTATTTTTCTGCATTACTGCTATCACTTGATGAATTTGAAGATGTGCTACTTGATGATGTACTTTCAGCTGGTTTAGCGGCATTATCATTGTTAGTTACTTCTGGCTTCGTTTCTTGTGGTTCACTTTCTTTTGGTGTAGTAGTTGGTGATTTGTCTGCTTTTTCAGCTTGTGAATCATTGCTAGAATTGTTACTTGAACTACTATTACCATTACTATTAGTACTATGGCTCGAATTATTTGATGCATTTGAACTTGAAGAAGATGTACTTTCATTATTAGATGGTGTTGTTGAACCACTTGAACTTGTGTCAGTAGAGGATTCACTATCATCACTATCTGATTCGTCATCATCTTTATTAGAAGTTTTAGCATCAGATAAATCTACAGTAATACTTTTTACGCTAAACAAGCTTGATGTAATTTCTAATTTTTTATCTTTAGTATTTGCTACTTTTTCAGAAACATCGAATACAATTTTTCCTTCTGCAGTACTATCGGGATTAATTTGTTCTAAAAAGAATGAGTTTGTAACACTGCCATCATCACTTTGGTTAGCAGATAGAGATCCAGTAGCATCGGCATCAAATGATTTATTACCAGATTTAAGTTTAAACATTTGGGTGTCGATAGTTAATGATTTGTTGCCTTTATTTTTTACAGAAACGTCTGCTACGACATAAGTGTCTTTAGCATTTGTAGGTGCGATAGACGGGCCAACTGATGTTGTATTTTCAACAGATTTAACTTTTACTTCTAAATCTCCATTTTTGATCGTATCTCCGATTTTATAGTTTTTAGTACCATTAGAATAACTTTTGAAATTATCTTTGATACCACCATTAAAAATCATGGATAGGCCTATAATGCCAATAATAAATAAGATAAAAAACACTAAACAGCCGCTACAGCCCCAAAGCCACCATTTCTTAGTATTAGATTGATTAGATTTTGCTTGTTCTTGTTTGGCTTGTTGTCTTTGAAATTCTTGAAATTGCTCCCATTGTTTCCTTTGTTGTTCCTCATTAAAGTTTTCTTCCATTAAACATATCTCCTTTAAATGTAATTTACATATATATTAATAATACTGTGGTGCCAGGCTAATGAGTAATCATATTATGTTATCAATAATGATAATTAAAATGAAATTTATAAAAGTTATTTTCAAAACAAATTGTCATACAACTAAAAATTCAAAATAAAATATAGTTTAGCATGATTTTAACTTTATTCTTGCGGTTAAAGATTATTAAATAAAAATTGTAAACTTTATCCAATGAAGTATTGATAAACCAATCATTATGAATAAGAACCTTGATGTGGTACGATTTTTGAATGTAAAAAACTAAATTGGAAGTAGGTATAAATATGAATGATAATAAAGCGTTATTAGTAATGGATATGCAAAATGGGATTATTAGCTCATTATCTGATACAAAAGATTTAATTGATAAAACAAATGCAGCAATTACTACAGCTAGACAAATGGAACTACCCATTATCTTTGTAAGAGTTGCTTTTTCGAAAAATTTTATGGAAATTTCATCTAATAACAAGATGTTTAGTAGAATCAAAGAAAGTGGACAACCAATGACAGTTAAGGATAAATCGACTCAAATCATAGATGAGCTTCATATGGATGATGATGACTTATTAGTTACTAAACAACGAATTAGCGCATTTACTGGGAGTAATTTAGAAGTATTGTTAAGAAGTTTACAAATTGATCACTTAGTTTTATCAGGTATAGCCACAAGCGGCGTTGTACTATCAACAGGAGTAGAGGCATTTGATAAAGATTTTAAATTAACATTTTTACAAGATGCAATGGCTGATAGATCCTCTGAGACGCACGAATTTTTAACAAATCACATTTTAACTAGATATGGAGATGTATTAACAATTGCAGATTGGCAAAAACAATAGAATAGTCAAGGGTGACATTTATGTCGAAAAAAGCTATTAGCAATACTTTTAATAAAAAATTATATACGCCTATGATTTTAGGTTCGATTTTAAATCCAATTAATTCTTCAATGTTGGCTGTAGCGCTTGTCCCAATTGCTCAAGCATTTGGTGTGCCTTTTTATCAAACTGCTTGGCTTGTGTCGTCTTTATATTTGGCTACAAGTATCGGTCAACCGGTAATAGGAAAGTTAATTGATATTTTTGGTCCAAGAGGATTATTTTTATTTGCTACGAGTTTAGTTGGATTGGCTAGTATGATTGCGTTAGTGACACCATCGTTTTATGGATTAATTTTAGCCAGATTTTTAATAGGTATTGGGACATGTGCCGGATACCCTTCAGCAATGTATTTAATTAATTATGAAGCTGAACGTACAGGTGAAGACAGTCCGAGTAAAATATTGACAATTCTATCTATTAGCAATCAAGTTATTGCAGTTATTGGGCCGACTTTAGGAGGGATTTTAGTCGCTAGTGGTGGGTGGCAATCCATTTTTATAGTTAATTTACCAATGTCTATCTTGGCATTTACTTTTGGTTATTTATATTTTCCTAAGACAGCCACTAAAGATAAATTACAGTTATTAAAACAACGAGTTGATTTTGTAGGAATTATATTATTCTCGATAAGTTTAAGTTCTTGGATGATTTTCTTTATAGAAGCCAAACCATCATATTGGTATTTATTTTTAATTGGGTTTATAAGTTTAATCGCATTTATTTTTTATGAATTAAAATCGGCTAAACCATTTATAGATTTGAAAATTTTGAGTCATAATATATCGATGAATAATACGTATCTACGTACTTTTTTATCAATGCTTATTTCTTACAGTGTGCTATATGGTTATGTGCAGTGGTTAGAAGAGGTGAAAGGTTTATCACCCATGCATTCAGGAATGATGATGTTACCACAGTTTATTGTGGGTATCTTTTCTGCTCAGTTAATGGGCCCACGATTAAATATAAGAACTAAGTTATATATTGGAACAATTGGTGCTTTAATCACAATGATAGGATTTCAAATGATTTCAAGTGACACATCAATTTATTATTTAATCGTCTTATCAGCCATATTTGGATTGCCACAAGGATTATTAAATCTTGCAAATCAAAATGCGCTATATCATCAAACTCCAAAATCAATGATAGGAATGTCTTCTGGTTTATTAAGAACTGCAGGATATTTAGGTGCAATTGTTTCTTCAACACTGATTGGAATATTATTTAAAGGTTCTGATTTAACTACAGCAGTGCATGAACTTGGTTTTGCAGCAACAATTATAGCTATTGCTATTTTATTGCTAACAATGACAGGTGGTAAAACTTTATCAGAAAAGTAACCAATAGTTATGTTAAAAAAACATTATATCTATTGCATATTGGTATTAACATTAGAAAAAGTTAAAATGAATTTGAAAATATTTATAACAATAATCATTAAACAAAGGGGACATTGATATGAAAATGTTTGATTCGCATTTGCATATTATCAACTATGATTTTGAAATAAAAGAAAATAATGGTTACTTACCACCATCATACGGTATTGAGGATTATCAAAAAGATGTAAAAGAATTAGATATATTAGGTGGTGCGATTGTGTCTGGGTCATTTCAAGGATATGATCAAAACTATTTAATTGATGCTCTAGACAAATTAGATGGTAAGTTTGTAGGTGTTACACAACTTCCTTATACTGTAAAAGATGATGAATTAATAATGTTGAATAACTGTGGCGTCAGAGGTTTAAGGTTCAATGTAAAACGTGGTGGTTCTGAAGATTTATCTAAACTAGAATATTTGGCTAAAAGAGTATATGAAGTAGTTGGATGGCATACTGAATTATATATAGATTCGAAAAATTTACCTGAAATCTCAACTACAATTAAAAAATTACCTGCAGTATCTATTGATCATTTAGGTTTATCGCAAGAAGGATTATCTGATTTATTAGAATTAGTAGATAGAAATGTTCGAGTTAAAGCTACAGGGTTTAGTAGAGGCAATTTAGATATTGCAAAAACATTGAAAGAAATATATCAACTAAATCCTAATGCTTTGATGTTTGGTACTGACTTACCATCTACAAGAGCGCCTCAAAGATTTACTAAAGACGATATTAAAATAATAGAACAACATTTTGATGAGACAGAATGTGAAAAGATATTTTATAAAAATGCTATGAATTGGTATAGGATTCAAGACAATTAATCTATATTTATAATGTATATTTTTATGATAATTACATTTAATAGATATTTTAAAGGTGATTTCAATAAAAGTTGAAAATTTTATTTTGTTAATTATAATAAATTTGAAAGAATTTGGCTAAAAGGGTTTACTTTTCTCAAATATAGCGTATAGTAGTATTTAAGTAATCAAGTACGTGAAGTTAATTGCGAGTTATTATTAAGAATATTCTCCCTTTGATTTATGGATTTGTTACAAATATTATGTGCAAAAGCACGCGGAGGTATTCGATATGAATAACGGTACAGTTAAATGGTTTAATTCAGAAAAAGGTTTTGGTTTCATCGAAAGAGAAGATGGAAGCGACGTATTCGTACATTTCTCAGCAATCGCTGAAGAAGGATACAAATCATTAGAAGAAGGACAAAAAGTTGAATTCGACATCGTTGAAGGCGATCGTGGAGAACAAGCAGCTAATGTCGTAAAAATGTAATAACATTTTCAAAGCAACCTTAATGGTTGCTTTTTTTTATGCTTAAATTTAGTTTATTTTGATAAATGAGATAGATAAGAAACAGATTTCTAAATATTTTATACATAAAAAAAGCACTTACAGATTCAATATGAATCCGTAAGTGCAATATCAATATAATATATAGTATATAAAACATAAATCTATCAAAAATTAATACTGTCTAATAGACATTGATACTAAAATTTTGCGTTTTGCATTACATTTAAATTAAACACTTTAGTTTGACCACAGTTCTCACAAACAGTAGCAAAACCTTCAAGATCGTTTGTTTCATTTCCAGCTGTTGGAATATGAACGATATCTTCTAAGAATGTTAGTTTTGGGTTTGAACAACAAACAGAACGTCTTCTTGAATTATAAAATTGTTTGATTGTTTCTAATTCTTCTTCATTAAATTTTGTGTTTTTCATGTTTCACACATCCTTTCATTTGATATGTATATAAATAAAAATGTTATCAATAAGATGTTGCAACATGGTTAACGCAAAATATCAATTGTCTATCTATCAGTTTGCAAATTTGATATTAAATAGAGTTTAATATAATTGAGCGAAATTTTGTTGAACATTGCTTAACTGTTTGAAAAAACAGCTTAAATGTAAGAAACATCTAAGCTGTTAATCATTATTTATTACTTATTGGCTTTGTCGCCGTCAACACGTTCTTTATTTCCTTTGTCATCTTGTGACTTAGGATTGTCTTTCTTTTTAGCACTATTTTTTACTTTTTTGACAGTTTTATTGTCATTACTCTTAGAATCTTTTTGCGTTGATTTACTGTCATTTTGTTTTGAATCGTCACTACTATGACTACAAGCACCTAAAACTAAAAAGCTAGATAAGATCAACCAAAATACTTTTTTCATTCTATCTCTCCTAAGATATGTCATTATCTTAAGTTTACTACATATAAATGTTATTTTACATCTATTTCTTTTTAAAAATTGTGAATATTTTTATTAATATTAATAAGTAAAAGTAATTTAAAAAGAAAAGTAGTTAAAAGTAAAAAGAGGGGATATTAAAAAAGCGCCAACATTAACTTTAATAATGACGAAAATTAAAGTTAAGTTGACGCTAACAAGAAGTAATGTTAAACACTCACAAAGTTTAACAAATTCAGAGTACCACAAAGTTAAGTTTTTTACCACTTTATTATATTGATAATTAGCAAATGAAAATTAAAGTTTAAGTTAAATTATTTTTATAGTTGAAAGAAAAATAAATAAACAAGAATTTTGGTTATGAAAAATATAATAGTTTAAAACATTTAATGCTGAAATACTTTATAATTCGCTATATCAAGTATTTTAAATGACAATCTATAGTAGCATAAGGTTTTGAAAAGTTATAATCTATCAAAGATATTTAATTCTTTATTATTTGCATCAAAAGAAATATATAAATCATCATCGAATACTTCTGAATTATTATTTTGAATGTCTAGTTCAGCTAGTATTTTAAAACTTCCATTGTTTTGTGGTTCAACTATTGAAATTTCATTAGCATTACGTTGTATAGCAAAGTGACGATTTGAATGATTATTGATTTTCCAATCTTCCATAATTAATAATCCTCCCAAGCGCTAAATACATTCATGCCTATATAAGGGGAATGTTTTAAGGTATTGCTCATCATTTCTAACCAAAGCTTTTTTCAATTTCTGTAAATGCTTTAGTAGTTAATTTAATATGATTAACTTTGTCATCTTCAATATCACCGTTAATATAATCATTATTAATCAGTACTTTCAAATTTTCTAAAAAGTCATCGTACTCACGATCACAAAAATAGTCATCTTGTGTAGTAACAGAATCTTTGAAATCATTCGCTTCTTGTTCTGATTGACCTTCATTAGATCTTTCCATATATAATTTGTAAAATTTAGCAACGGTATATTTTTGTTCTTTAGTTAATTCGTCCATCTTACTTTCCTCCCTAATTCACATTACATATGTATTACCCTTTATTTTTAAATTGCAAAACAATTTATTAGAGTAATTACTGACAAAACTATGACTTTTGAGTATTTTTCACACCTTCTTGTACAGCTTTAGCAAATTTATAGAATGTTTTCGTATAATTATCTGGATTTGAGCGGATTTTTTGATTAAATTGGCGTCCTTTAAAAAATTGTTTTCTCAATCGCGTAGTTAGTTCCAACTGCACCCCTGAGTCGCTTTCGTTATCATTAACAAAGTTTTTTGATGATTTAGCATCAATTTCTGTTGGGCTTTCTTTAACGGAAAAGCCTTTTCGACGTAGCGATTTAGCAATTGATTTTGACATTTTTTTATCTTTACCTCCGACAAAGACAATAGGATCATCACCTGAAAAACCATGAATTGAAATAGTTTTTTTCGTTGTTTTAAGCATATTACGCAACTTTGGTTCATCGTAATTGGTAGATGTAATGTGAAGTTGATCATTGTTTTTGGAGCGTAAACCTTCAAAAGTGTAAAAATCATATTTTCCAATATTTGAAATACGGCGAGCAAGTTCAGTCGTGCCAGGTTCAATACCTCCGCCATGAATTGCTGTTACTAAAATATCATGGTGATTACGATTTTTTGTAATAACACGCCAATCTTTATTTTCTTTGGTATTTGTTTTAAGTTCTTGAAAATTATTATATCGGTCATTTGAATGATTCATATTTTTTCTTATATTATAAAAAATTAAAGCCACAATGATGATGGCGATAACAATTAATAGAATTGAAAAATAATATAATTTTGTATACAGACTTGTATGCTTTTTCATATATTCTCCTAAAAGTTTTTTTATCTATAAATCATATCAATTTATTAATACTATCAACAAGCATTTCCCTTTTATTTAGTATATTAATTTAAAATATTATAAGTAATAAATGAAAAGTTTTGGTTAGATTGAAAAGATGAGTATAAATAAAAAGTAGAAAATCACTTTAAATATTACAAATTAACAATTCCTTAACATTACTTTGGTAAAATGTAATTAAAGGGATGTGATGATATGGATAAAGAATTATTAAGAAAATATTTAAATGACGATGGTTTTAAAGCAGTAGGGGTAATTTTTGGGAATAAACGTATTATTTTAGAAAGTGATATCCATGTTGATTATGAACACGAAGTTATTATTTATCCTATGAAAAATAGCACAAGAATCATTCCGTTTAATGCGATTAGTTACCTTGATCTATTAGATAAGAACGATCAGTACATCAATTATTTTAAAGAAGTATAATTAAATTTAAAAAACGCCTTACTATTCATATTAAATTGTACTGAACCCCAAAAGTTGTACTCTGGTTTAGTATACTATTTTAAAGGTTTGTTTCCTATATTGCTTAGGAGACAAGCCTTTTAATTTTGCTTTAATTCTTGTATTGTTATAAAAATTGATATATTTATGAATAGATTGTTCTAATTCTTGGAATGTTTCAAATGATTGTCCATAATACATTTCTTGTTTTAATAACCCAAAGAAGTTTTCCATTGAGGCATTATCTAGGCAATTTCCTTTTCTAGACATACTTTGAAATACATCATGTTCTTTTAATG